>JAGHIA010000141.1 GCA_017887445.1 Fusicatenibacter sp. | reverse complement strand
GAAGTTTGATCTGAGAGAAAAATACCGGGAAATGCCTGCGGCGGTGAAAACGTCCCTGTGGTTTACCATCTGCCAGTTTCTGCAGAGAGGGATTTCCCTGATCACAGTTCCGGTTTTTACGAGACTGTTGACCACGGAGGAATACGGTATCTGCAATATCTATTTTACCTGGTTTGATGTGTTTCTGCTTTTTACGTCACTGAAGATCCCATACGAGGGTTTGAATAACGGACTGATCCGGTATGAGGAGAAAAAAGACGCGTATACGTCGTCGGTGCTGGGACTGATCCTGGTGATGACGGCGGCAGGCGCAGGAGTTTACCTCCTGTTCCGTTCGTGGATCGACCGTCTGACCGGCCTTGGCGGGTTTCTCATGGCGTTGATGTTCGTCCAGCTGATGTTCCATCCGCCGCTGATGCTCTGGACCAACCGGGAGCGTTTTGATTTCCGGTACCGCAGGCCTGCGGCAGTTACCATTGCCAGCACGCTGCTGAATCTGGCGGTCACAGTGGCGGCGGTGGTGCGTACAGAGTACAAAGCCCAGGCCCGGATCATCGGTTCCATGTCGGTGCAGACCGTGTCCGGCATTGTTCTGGCGGCGGTACTTTTTTACCGGGGGCGCACTTTTTATAAGAAGGAATACTGGAGTTTCGCCCTGCGCTTTAATCTGCCGCTGATCTTTTATTATGTGTCCCAGGTGATTCTGAACCAGTCGGACCGGATCCTGATCAACTATTTTCAGGGAAGCGGGAAGGCGGCAGTGTACAGCGTGGCCTATTCGGCGGCGACGCTGATGCTTCTTGTATTGTCGGCGGTCAACGGATCTTTTCATCCGTGGATGTATAAGAAGCTGAAGGCAGGAGACTTTCAGGCGGTGGGCCAGACGGCCACTGTGCTGTGTCTGCTGGCCGGCGTGGTCACCTTCGCGGTGAGCGCCCTGGCGCCGGAGCTGGTCCGGGTGCTGGCCACGGAGGAGTATATGGAGGCCATATGGATCATCGCACCGGTGTCGGCCAGTGTGTTTTTTATTTTTCTGTACATGGTCTTTGCCAATGTGGAAATGTACTGCAATGCCAACCGGGGAATCTCGGTGATCTCTGTGGCGTGTTCTTTGCTGAACATTGTGCTGAATCTGATATTCCTTCCGGTGTTCGGCTACCTGGCCGCCGGCTGGACGACGCTGTTCAGCTATCTGGTCCTGACGGCGCTCCATTATCTGCTGATGAAAAGAGCCTGCAGGGCCAGCGGACTGCCGGGGGATATCTTTCAGAAGCTGCGGCTGGCGGTGATCTCCGGCGGCGTTGTCTTGCTGGCTTTCGCGGCCATGGCGCTGTACCGGCTTCCGTATATCCGCTACCCTGTGCTGCTGGCCGCTGCGGCTGTTTTGCTGTGGCTGTTTTGGAGGAGACGAAAGGAGGAGGAACATGGAGCAACAGACGAGGAACCCCGGGCCGGAGGCAGGGACAGCCATCGGATACTTTAATCTGGCCAGAGGACTGGGGATGCTCTTCATTGTCCTTGGACACAGTGTGAACCTGTTTCTGGATTTCGCAGAACCGGCGGGAGCAGGATTGTTTTCCGGCGCGGGCAGCGTGCTGGGCGGCGGAATGATGGAGGCCTTTTTTATGATCAGCGGTTTTGGATTTTTTACCCGGAGCTTCCGGAAGTGTCGGGCGATTCAATGCAGACTGCTTCTGCGCCCTTACGCTGTGACGGCCGCGGCGATCCTTGCCACCAGACTTCTGCTGGCGGTGATCAAGGGCCGTTCTTTTTTCGGTCATTCCGGAGCGCTGGTGCCCACTTACCTTCTGGGACTGAACGCGGAAGGCGGGGGAGAGCTGCTGGGCATTCCGGTGGAGTCTGTCAGTATTTTATGGTTTGTTCTCGCCCTGTTCGGCGGCTGGATGTTTTACAATGGCATTTGCCGGTTGCCATGGAAACGCCTGCGCCCCTGGCTGGCGGCCGGGTGCGTGGCGCTTGGGTGGGCGCTGACGCTGGTTTCCAGGGTCTGGCCTTTCTGTCTTCCCATGGCGCTGATGGCGGCCGGGTATCTGGCCGCCGGGGAGGCGGTCCGCAAGCGGGGACTTCTGGAGCGGGAGCTGACGCCGGGGCAATGGCTGGCTCTTGCTGCGGTTGTGGGTATTTCGGCAGCTTTTGGCGGCGTCAATATGGTGACCTGCACCTGGAAGCTGGGACTGGCGGACGTGGCCGGATCCTTTGCCGCCGGTTTTCTGCTGCTTAGACTGTACGCGTGGTTTATGCACCGGGAACGCGGCGGCAGGCTTCTTGCGGCGGTGGAGGAGCTGGGATTTTCCTCCGTCTGGATCGTGTGTCTGCACGCCTACGAAAAAGTTATTTTTCCGTGGTACCGGCTGGCAGAGTGGTTCGCAGGAAATCCGGCGGCTGGGACGGCGGTTTGCTTTGCCTGCCGCTGTGGCGTCATGTATCTGCTTTACCGGTGTATCCTGCTGACCAGAAAGAGGTGGAGACGGAGAACAATGGGAGAAAAGATCAAGAGACGGAGGGAAAAAGGATGAGTGAAGAAATCTGCAGATACGAAACCATGCGCCAGGTACTGGAAGCGCTGGAGAAAAGCCTGGCGGGAAAACGCGTCTTCCGTTATCTGGAGGACACGCAGGTAAGAGAGAAATCTGCGGAACAGTTTTTCGGGGATATTAAAAACACGGCGCAGGGCATCCGGACGCTGCAGGCGGCAGGCGGGCATATCGGTATTATGGGGCGGAACCGCTATGAGTGGATGGTCTGTCTGTGCGCGGTACTTTGGACCGGTTCGGTGGCGGTGCTGCTGGACCGGGAGCTTTCGCCGGAGGAGCTGGCCAGGCTGGCGCGCAAAGCCGATGTGAGCGCTGTGTTCTGCGACAGTGAGGCGGAAAAGACGGTGGCGCTGGCACAGGATCACTGGGGAATCCCTCAGGTGCAAAGCTGGAGTATGAGCGGGAACTTTGGGGAGCAGTCCAGGCCCTGGGCGGAAGGTGGAGAAACAGACGGCCAGGACCTGCGGAAGGAGCCCCAGGACCTGGCGTGCATTTTCTTTACCTCCGGGACCACAGGAGAGAGCAAGGCGGTGATGATGTCGGAGCATGGGTTAGCCGCGGGAGTGTGCCACCGGATCAACGACAGAAGCTTTCAATCCCTGCTGGCGGTTCTTCCGTTTCATCATCTGGCCGGTTTCTCGGCGGTCCTCAACGCATTTTACCTGGGAGCGGAGGTGTGCGTGGCGGAGGATGTGAAATATTTTTACCGGTATCTGGAGCAGCTGCAGCCGGACTATGTGCCGCTGGTCCCCTCCATGCTGCGGATGCTGGCGCGGAAGCTGGAGAACAAAGGCCCAAACGGAAGGGACCTTGGGTGGAACCTGCGTATGATCAGCTGCGGCGGCGCGGCGTTTTGCCCGGAATTTCTCCAAACTTTCCTGGAACATGAGATCCTTGTGGTCCAGGGGTACGGAGCCTCCGAGGCCGGCGCGATCGGTTTTCTCTGGGAGATGACGTTGGAGCGCCCGGACACCATAGGGAAACCGCCCCAGGGCCTGGAGGTAAAGATTCAGGACAAAGAGCTGTACCTGCGCAGCGAGTCGGTGATGATGGGGTATTACAAAGACGCCCGGGGGACGGCGCAGGTGCTCCGGGACGGCTGGTACGCCACCGGCGATCTTTGCCGCAGGGATGAGGAAGGCTATCTGTATCTGACCGGACGGAAAAAGGATCTGATCATCCTTGCCAACGGGGAGAACATCAGTCCCGAGGCAGTGGAGGCACAGCTGTACCGCTGTGGGGACATCAGCGAGGTACTGGTGGGGGACGCGGACGGCCTGCTGGCGGCAGCGGTATATCCCAGATATCCGCAGGACTGCACGGAAGGAAAACGGGAAACCATCAAAGAAAACATCCGCAGCGCCATCGGATTCTATAACCAAAGCGTGCCGCTGTACCGTCAGATCCAGAAGATCCGCTTTCTGGACCAACCTATCCGGAAGACGGCAGGCGGAAAACTGCTCCGGCGCAGCGTGTTTGGAGGGAGGTGACAGTATGAACCGTGAACGGATGGAAAAAGTTATTCAGGTGATCCGGGAATCCACGGAGACAGATCAGGAAATTACCGGCGATACCGCCCTGTACGAAGATCTTGGGCTGGCGTCCGTGGAGGTGTATGTGCTGCTGTGCGATCTGGAGGAGGCGTTCCATACGTCTGTTCCGGCGGCCTGGCTGCGCAGGGTGCGCACGGTGCAGGATCTGTGCCAGGTGATTTCTGAGGCCTCCGGTCAGTGACAAACCATTGATCTATCCCAGTAACCGTCCGGCCTGCTGTTATCCCGCCAGGCTGCAGGTACTGACTGTGTGTCAGACAGACGACAGGTATGATAAAATAAGGAAAATGACAGTTATGTTTCCGGCCAGGACGGGAATGATAAACGTGTAGCTGCCGGACAGTCATGGCAGAATGGAAAAAACCGGCTGCCATGAAAACAAAATACAGCCAAAAGAAAGGGATAGAACGATGGAAACAATCAGAAACATGGAGTTTTTTGAAGAATATCTGCTGGAGCGGGAGAACGCGCCTGCCACCATCCGGAAGTACAAGACCGACGTGCGGACTTTTTTCCGTTACACGCAGAACGACCAGGAGTTTACAAAGGAACAGCTGATTCAATACAGGAACTGGCTGGTGGAAAATTACGCTCTTTCCAGCGTAAATTCCATGCTGGTGGCTCTGAACCAGTATCTGGTCTGCATCGGGAAGGAACGCTGGAAGCTGCGCAGAGTGAAAACCCAGAGGAAAATTTACGAGGACGTGCAGAAAGAGTTAAGCACGGAACATTATTTCCGCCTCATCGAGGCAGCGCGCAGTGAGGGAAAAGAGCGCCTGGCATTGATGATGGAAACCATGTGCTCCACAGGGATCAGGGTCAGCGAGCTGAAATTCTTTACGGTGGAGAGCGTGAAAAGCGGCATCGTGCGGGTATGGAACAAGGGGAAATACCGCCTGGTGGTCCTCCCGGAGAAATTGTGCGGCAAGCTGGAGCAGTACGCCGCCAGCCGGAACCTGAACACAGGGATGATCTTTGTCACGAGAAACGGCAAACCGGTGGACCGGTCCAATATCTGGAGGGAAATGAAGCGCCTGTCCGAAAAAACGGACATTGCGGATGCGGTGATCTTTCCCCATAACCTGAGACATCTGTTTGGAAGGAAGTTTTTTCATCTGACAAAGAATCTTGTGCTTCTGGCGGATATTCTGGGACACAGCAGCATCGAGGTGACCAGGATCTACGCGTCTGACGGAATCGCGTCCTGGAAAGAAAAGATAGAAAAATTGGACCTGGTGGTCTGAAACATTCACATAATAATAGTTATGTTGTATT
>JAGHIA010000140.1 GCA_017887445.1 Fusicatenibacter sp. | reverse complement strand
TTGGAGATCCGGTACTGGGTCCGGACGGATCTTACCGTGAGATCGGGGATCCCTGTGAGAATGCGCAGCACATGCTGGCAGGCAGCGGTGTCCTTCAGGGCAACGCTCATAAATACATCGCTGAACAAATTCAGTGAGAGGGCCTCCGCCACGCGGCGTTCACGGCCTTCCAGTAAGGTGCGTGGGAGTTGGGTATCTGAGTTTTTCAAAAAACCTCCTTTCTCTTTCCGCACCGTCCCGCTCTGTTGAAATTATTCTAACACCCGGAGAGTAAAAATACAATCGAACATATTATAAATTTTTATGAAGCAATTGTAACCGTTCAGCCAGGTCTGCGTATTTACTGCGCAGACCGTATGAAAGCGTAGCGCCTTCGGGCATCCGGCCCATCGCGAAGCGATCTTCAATGGCCGGATGCCGTAACCGTTCAGCTGGCTGAACGGTTACAAGCAATTTTCAAACACGCTCCAGGCAGTTTGACGTAACGCTGGAAAATATTTTGTTGGACTTTTTTGCACAAATATGTGAAAAGTAAAAAATCCTGTACGATTCATATAATTCAAAAAAAATAATTGTACATGTTTAAAAAATAACAAATATTTACAACCATGCACTGTGGTGATATAATGAGTTATCATCAAAAAAAGGGGGAGACCGATATGATAACTTTTATTATTGGCCTTGCAATTCTTGTTGTCGGCGCGATGCTTTACGGAAGATTCTGTGAGCATGTCTTCAAGCCGGACGACAGAAAGACGCCGGCATATACGAAGCAGGATGGTGTAGACTATGTGCCGATGAAGGAATGGAAAAACAGCTTGATCAACCTTCTGAACATTGCGGGAACCGGCCCGATTCTTGGACCGATCCAGAGTATTCTGTTCGGACCTATCGCGTTCATTACGATCCCGATCGGAAACATTATCGGCGGAGCAATGCACGATTATTTTTCCGGAATGATCTGTCTGCGCGACGGCGGAACACAGATGCCGGATATGATCCGCAAATACAGCAACAAGGGAATTTATACTTTTTATCAGATTTTCTGCAGTCTGCTGCTGCTTCTGGTAGGAGCCGTATTTATTTACACCCCTGGAGACATTGCGGCGACGCAGGTTTTCGGATTTGACGGAAAAGCGACATCCGTTTCCACATGGGTTATTTATGGAGTTATTTTTGCGTATTACCTGATTGCTACCGTATTCCCGATCGATAAGATCATCGGCCGTATTTATCCGATTTTCGGCGCGATTCTTCTGTTCTCGGCGGTCGGCGTATTCATCGGACTGTTTGTTCATGGATATCCGCTGGTTGAGGTTTGGCAGAACTGGAACGGCGCGCTGGTATCCTACGGCGATTATTTCCAGGCGAACCACTTTATCCCTGTGTTCTTTATCACCGTTGCCTGCGGAATCCTTTCCGGATTTCACTCAACCCAGACGGCGATCATTTCCAGAACCATGAAGAGCGAGCGTCAGGGACGCATGACGTTCTATAACATGATGATCGTGGAAGGCTTCATCGCCATGGTATGGGCGGCGGGCGCAATGGGTGTTTACAATCTGGGCCTGCAGACTGCGGACGCTTCTCTGGCGACAGCGACGATCGGTGTTGTCTGCAAGAACATCCTCGGACCGGTCGGCGGAATCATCGCTCTGGTGGGCGTTATCGTACTTCCGATCACCTCAGGCGATACGGCGCTGCGTTCTCTGCGTCTGGCGATTGCGGATTCTTTCCACATCGATCAGACTTCCGTGAAAAAGAGACTGACTCTGGCAGCTGGGATCTTCGTGCTGGTTGCGGTCATTCTTGTATTCGCGAAGATGAATTCCAACGGATTCAATATCCTGTGGCGCTATTTCGCATGGTCAAACCAGACCCTGTCGCTGTTCGCGTTCCTGGCGATTTCCGTCTGGATGTTTGAGAACGGCAGAGGAAAATTTGTCTGGATGCCTCTGATTCCGGGCGCATGGTATACGTTTGTTACCATTACATACATTATGAACGCTAAGATTGGATTTAACGTTCCGTGGACCGGCGCTTATGTTATCGGCGTATGCGCGGCCGCGGCGTATACCGGAGCAATCCTCTGGTATGGCAAGAAACGGGCGGCAGCGAAAAAGAAACGCTGATGAAGACTGCGGTCTCGAATCATGTAAAATGAAACAGCCGGAAGGTTTTCCGTAAGAAAAGCGGAAAGCCTTCCGGCTGTTTTTGGTATAAAGGACAGAGGTGTTCTCACACAGAATGTGCGAGAATCCCGAGATCTGCGTCGCGAAACTGCATGAAATGCAGTTCCTGTGCATCGCGAAGCGTGTAATCGTCCAGCTGGCGGAACGGTTACTCCGTTTCCAGCAGTTCTTCAATATATTTCTGGGACTCCTTTGTGGAACACAGGTATGTTTCGTCCATATGCTGCAGATAGTCCCAAAAAGCGGTAAGGAGACTGGATTCCGTAAACAGCAGGAAAGTCATTTCATTTTTCCTATTTGTAAACATCAGATATCCGTTGGCGGCGCTGACCCACAGATGGAAATTCTGGGGCAGGTTCTCCAGTGGACCCCGCAGAAAATGGTAACGCTCGCCGGCAAACTGGCCAAGACGGTACAGGAGGAGTTTTCGGTCCTCCTGGGATAGCGGCTGATATAGGTCTTCCGGGATTTCATAGATTTTTCCGGTTTCCATAAAGCGGCCAAGTCCTCGAAGCGTATGGAAAATATGGTAATTTTCGTCAAAAATCGTGTTCTGCCGCTGTTTGAGGAAGTCGCTGAGAAAAGGAAAAAGTTCCTCGCGGTTGGGCAGTTCGGGAAGCAGCAGCCGTTCCAGGATATCCTCAGACAGGAACGGGATGGTACAGGGTTCCGGCTGCAGGGAATAGTATTCCTTGCTTTCCGAAAAAAATTTCAGGATCATTTTGCAGATCTCTGTGACGGCGCTGATGGAAGTAAACAGCGGCGAGCATTTTTTCTGGCAGGAATCAAAATGGTTCTGAAGCATCTGCACGATCTGCGGGTTTCCATAGAAAATGCCTGACTGAAAATCTGAGGTGCAGGTGATCGCGCAGGAGCTGGTCATGATCAGGCAGGATAGTCCGTTAAGGTTGGAAAAATGAGATTCCACGGAGTCATAATAATAGTAAATATTATAGTCCAGCGCACGAAGATACAAGGGCAGGAGCTTCTGCAGGCAGAGCAGGTTGTGGTCGGCCAGGTTCCGCTCCGTACGGCTGGAATTTTCCAGGCAGAGAATATGGCGGATGGAAATCTGATGCTCATATTCGCCGAGACCTGCCAGAAGATGGAACAGGTAGGAATAATCCGGCTGGAGTATCAGATACAGACAGCCGTTTTCTTTCTGCGTTTCTTCCAGAATCATTTGGCTGACCGCATTGTTCAGGGCCGTCTGGGTCGGAAGGGCCCGGCAGGCCGGGTAGCTGGAGCATGGCTGGTCAGAAGCGTTGTCCGGAGGCTGCGGGGTGCCGGGATTGTTATGTGTCTGCGGAGTGTCCAAGGCGTTCTGGGATTGCGGATTGCCGATACTGGCCTGCGCCGGGAAGGAAACGGCGGCGGAACACTGGGGCAGGCTGGAGATATCCGGAAAACTTAAGAGAAATTTTTCCACGTTTTGACGGCTGTTCCATTCCTTCCAGCCGGTTTTCTGGATCTGCCATGCGGTGATCAGATCGTCGTGCTCTGGTGGGGAAAGGCGCATAAAATCAGCCATCCGCTCGATGACGGACTGGTCTTTGGGGTAATCTTTTCCGTTAAGGTATTTATACATCAGCGAACGGTCTATGCCGCAGTACAGGGTCATCGGGTATACGTCAATATCTTTTTGATGAACAAATGAACTGAGAAGATCGGAAAAAGTATTATTCATGGATGGTTACTCCTCTCTGAAATGAGCGATGCCGTAACTATTCAGCCAGCTGAATAGTTACAGTGATTATGCATCAAGTTCACGGATCAGGCGCTGCATCTGCTCATGGGAATACCGATAGTTTACATCAAGGTGATTCAGGTAATCCAGAAATGCTGCCAGAAGGCCGGGTTCTTCAAACGGAAGGTAAACGGTTTTGTTCAGCCGGTTTGTGAACAGCAGATATCCGCCGGAAGGTGAGACAAAAAGATGAAAATTATGAGGCAGATATTGCAGCGGACCGCGAAGCAGCAGATAATTATTCGCAGGATTTTCAAGCATCCGTGAAACCAGCAGCTTTCTGTCTTCCGAAGAAAACGGGGGACAAAGTCCTTCCGGAATCTCAGTTATCTTACCGGTTGTCAGAAAGGAACGGATCCCTTCCAGTGTGTGGTAAAGAAGAAAACGGCTGGAGAGGACCTCCCGTTTTTGCGAAGCTACATAAGCGTTGAGCATTTGAATCAGGGCGTCACGGTCCGGAAGGTCCGGATACACATAGTTTTCCACGAGATCCGGTGTGATGAAAGGTATAAGGCATGGCTCTGGCTGTATGACATAATTGATCTCCGGATTCTGGCCGAGCGTTTGCAGCAGGTCCAGTTCGTCAGTCACAGAGCTGACCGGTTGGAATAGAAGGGAACACTTCTCTTTATAATCGCGGAACAGTTCCCAGAGAAGGCGCACAGTCTCCGGTTGGAAATATAGGATCCCGCTGCTGTAATCGGAGGTGCAGGCCACGGCTGCTTCGCTGGTCAGGATCATACAGGAGAGGCCGTTAAAGCTGGAAAAATGGGATTCCACGTTGTCGTAGTAGTAATAGACCTTGTAATTCATCGCGCGAATATACAGAGGAAGCAATGCCTGAAGATATAAAAGATTCAGGGAACGGTTGCTTTTATCCAGCTGGATGGAATTGTTCAGGCAGAGGATATGCTCAATCTTCAGTGTGCACTCGGATTCCCCAAGGCCGGTGAGAAAGTGGAACAGATAATCGTTGTCCGGCTGAAGCAAAAGCGCCAGCTGACCATTGTCTTTTTCCGCTTCTGACAGAATGATGCGGCTGACCGCATGATTGACCGCAGCCTGCGAATCCAGAGCCTGACAGCCGGACTCGCCAATCTGGGCGGATTCTGTTTTGAAAGATGATAATACAAACTGGTCTATTTTTGACACATCCGGGAAGTTCAGGATAAAGTCCTCCACATTCCTGCGAATGTAATAATTTTCCTCGCCCATCTGGACGATCTTCCATGCGGTGACCAGTTCTTCATGCTCGGTGGGGGATAAGCGCATGTAGTCGGCGATCCGCTCTAATTGCTCCAGCTTCGGCGGACAGCGCTTGCCGTTGAGATATTTATACATGGTGGAGCGGTCCAGGCCGCAGTACTGGGTCAAGGGGGCGATCTGTATGTTCTTTTGTTCTATAAGACTGGAAAGCAGCGTGGAAAAACTAGTCATATCGGGTCCTCCTGGGTGGTGATGTATGCAGAAGTCACTGTCGGGGCGGCGGGTGTGGGCCGCTGCGGTGTACCTCTTTTATTGGAATAAAGTATCTAATAGTTAGAATTTGTAGTCTATTATAACATACTTTCGAGCCATTTCCAGATGTCTTTTTGTATAAGTTGCCGCAGACGCCACGTTTTCATACGGTCTGCCAGTAAATGCGCAGACCTGGCGGAACTGCTATCTGAACTGGTTGCTGCCTGACCGTCTTTTTCCGTGAAAAGTTTGAAAATTGCAGAAAGTTGAGGTATTATATAAAAAAGACCGTGTAAATATCCCTGCTGTATTTTTCCTGCACGGAATCACAAATATT
>JAGHIA010000139.1 GCA_017887445.1 Fusicatenibacter sp. | reverse complement strand
CTGGACACAGTGGACGGAGACACCCCGGCTTCCTTCGCAATCGTATAAATATTCAGCTCACTTCTTCCCATCTCCGTTCCTCCTTTCCATGGCAGCTGTACATACGGGAGATTTTTGGCAACGATTCAGCCTGGTCTGGTAACTCCTCAGCTAGCTGAATCGTTACGGCATCCGGCCATTGAAACTTGCATTTCCAGCGCAACAGTTTCGTTGGCTAAGCCGTTACGATTTTTGTGGAATCTGAGTTTTGAAAACCCTTTCATGCTTATAACTTTAGTATAAACAGTCTAATCAAGAATTGCAAGAAAAGGATTGCCACAATCACACTGGAAATTTTTGTCTATTCTGCCGATTATTTTCCCCGATTTCTGTAAAATCCGACCATCCGGCCAGACAATCGTAACAGTTCAGCGTTGCTGAACGATTACACGCTTCGCGATGCACAGAAACTGCATTTCATGGAGTTTCGCGCTGCGGGCCTCGGGATTTTCGCACATTCTGTGCAAAAACACCTCGCGGGATAGTGGCAGGCTGAACTGTTACAGACAATCGTTACTTTTGCCCAAGCAGACCCATTCGCTGCGTTTTCATACGGTCTGTGCAGTAATTGCCAGGACCTGGCGGAACGGTCACCAAAAAGTCGCTAATTTACCAAAAATCTCTCTTAATTCCATGGCTTTTTTTCGCCGTCTGTTTATAATGTTGACTATTCCAAAGAAGTTCCGGGAAGCGGTTTTCCCGGTGAGAAAAACAGGAGGGACGACAATGACAGAGCTTCGAAATCACATAAAAGGATTTGATACCCAAAAGCTTACACTGGCGGAGGGATGGCAGTTTCATCTTGGCGACTGCCCGGACGCCTGGAAAAAAGACTTTGTTCCGGAGGACTGGAAAAGCGTAACGGTTCCCCACGACTGGTCGGTGGAGCTTCCGTTTTCAAGGGAATATTCCAGCGGCACAGGCTACGCGGCGGGAGGGATTGGCTGGTACCGCTGCGCCTTTTCCCTGCCCGAGCAATTCCGGAACCGCAGAATCCTTCTGTCCTTTGACGGCGTATACCGGGACAGCCAGGTATGGTGCAACAACATATTCAAAGGCTTCCACCCCAACGGTTATACCCCCTTTTCCTACGACATTACCTCCGAGGCGGTTTTCGGGGAACAGGAAAATATCATCTGCGTGCGCGTGGACCGCACGGAACTTTCCGATTCCCGCTGGTTTACAGGTTCCGGCATTACCCGGAAGGTGACGCTGACCGTCTCGGATCCTCTCTGTCTGGACGAATACGGCATGTTTTTTACTGTTCCGGAGGCAGACCAGGAACACGCGGCGTTTCAGACAGAATACCGGCTGCTCAACGCCGGAGAGGACGGGCGGACCGTTACCGTGGTCAGCCGTCTGCTGGACCCGGACGGGGTCTGCGTATCGGAACTTAGCGGCAGCGTCTATGCGGCGGCCGGCAGCCGGGAAACCCTGACACTGGACGGACAGCTGGCCGCACCTGCTCTGTGGTCGCCGGACACACCAGACCTGTACACGCTGGAAACCTGGCTGGAAGATAAGGACGCAGGACTGCGGCTGGCAGACCGCTCGTCCGTGGGCATCCGTACCTTTTCCTTCGACGCGGACCACGGATTTTTCCTCAACGGAAAGCCGCTGAACTTCCAGGGCGTCTGCGTACATCACGACGCCGGGGCGCTGGGCGCGGCAGTGACCCGCAGCGTATGGGCGCGGCGGCTGCAGAAGCTGAAACATATGGGCTGCAACGCCATCCGTATGAGCCACAACCCGCACATGCCGGAGCTGTATGAACTTTGCGACGCCATGGGATTTCTTGTCATGGACGAAGCCTTCGACGAGTGGGAGGCGCCAAAAAACAAGTGGAGTACCGGCCACAATGTCTATCCGCCGAAGCACCAGGGATATTACCGCTATTTTTCCGAGTACCACAGCCGGGACCTGCGGACCATGGTCCTGCGGGACAGAAATCATCCCAGCGTTATTTTCTGGAGCATCGGAAACGAGATTGACTACCCCAACGACCCTTACTGCCACCCGCGTTTTGAGACCATGACGGGAAACAACGACGCCAACAAGCCGGAGGAGGAGCGCCGTTACAACCCGGACCGTCCCAACGCCGAACGTCTGAAGGATCTGGCGGCCATGCTGGCGGCCGAGGTGCGCAGCGTGGATACCACTCATCCGGTGACGCTGGCGGCCGCTTTTCCGGAACTCTCCTCCCATCTGGGATTTCTTGACGCCCTGGATGTAGCCGGCTACAACTACAAAGAGCATCTCTACGAGGAGAGCCACCGGCGATTCCCCGGCCTTCCGTTCCTGGGCAGCGAAAACGGTCACAGCCTGGAAGCATGGAGAGCCGTCACAGACAACGAGTACATCAGCGGACAGTTCCTGTGGACGGGCATCGACTACCTGGGCGAGGCCCACGGATGGCCGTACCGCGCCTCCGGCGCCGGGCTGCTGACCCTGGCAGGGTTTGAGAAGACCGGCTATTACCGCCGGATGAGTTTCTGGTCACGGGAGCCGATGGCCCATCTGGCCACGGTGCGCGCGGCAGAGGCCAAACAGATTTCCGAAAAAGAATGGCGGCCGTATCTGGAAACCTGGAATTACATGGACGGGGAGCCGGTAGAGGTAGTCTGCTACACCAACCTGGACGGCGCGGAGCTTTTCCTCAATGGAGAAAGCCTTGGCGTAAAAGAAAAATCCCCGGACGAGGACGGCATCCGCTGGCAGGTACCGTACCAGGCGGGAACACTTTCGGTCCGCGCTTTCGGCGCATCCGGCGCGGCAGGCAGGCAGTTTGAAAACGGCGGGAAAACGGCAGATGATGTTGAACAGCCGGAAACAGCAGGCATCTCTGAACAGCCGGAAACAGCAGGCACCTCTGAACAGCCGGAAGCAGCAGGCACCTCTGAACAGCCGGAAGCAGCGGAAGCTTTCGACCAGCTGGAAACCATCGGCGCTCCCTGTCAGCTGAAACTTCAGGTGTATCAGCTTCCGGAAGCGCTCACCGCCCAAACGCCGGATTCAAAAGAAATCTTCCAGGCGGAGATTTCTGTCCTGGACGCCAAAGGCCGGCTGGCTGTCACCGACGCTTCCCGGATTACCGTTCAGATTTCCGGCGGTACGCTGCTCGGTCTGGAAAGCGGCGATATCGCGGACTGCACAGAGTATTCCTCGCCTATGCGCAACGCGTACCATGGCCGCCTGCTGGCCTTTTTCCGGAAAAACGGAGAGGGACAGGCGACGATCACGGCTTCCGCGGAGGCGCTTGCGCCTGCAGGTGAGACCGTAGGCTGCTAGAGTGTGTTTGAAAATTCATTCCTGCAATCTGCTGACACGCTCTTGAGCGGGCCAGAATTTTCGTAACGATCCAGCCCTCTGAATCGTTACGGATTTTCGACGTGCAATACATTTTATGGAAAGGATGGCAGAATTTTTATGCTGCGATTATATGATCCATCACTGGGAAAAGTTGAAACACCGCAGGGGACCATGACCCTGTCCAAGGTATTTTTCCCGTTCTTCCTGGAAATGTTTCTGATGAATCTGATGAGTACCGTCAACACTTTTACCCTGTCCTTCTACTCCGACGAGGCGGTGGCCGCCGTCGGAGCGGCCGGGCAGTTTATGGGCATGATCCTCACCTTCTACACGGTGATCAGCACCGGCGCGTCCATCGTCATCAGCCAGAACATGGGCGCCGGAAAGACGAAAGCCGCCTCTGACGCCGCGGTCTGCGCGCTGACCGTCAGCGCCTGCCTGAGTTTTATCCTCAGCATGGTTCTTGGATTCGCCGCGCGGCCGCTGATGTCGCTGATGAACATTCATGGGCAGGCGCTGGACTATGCCGCCGCGTATTTCGGCATCTGTATCCGCTGCTCTTTCCTTCAGGCGGTTACCTCCGTGTCCTCGGCTATCTTCAAAAGCTGCGGACGGCCGAAGATTTCCGTCTGCGTATCCCTGGGAATGAACTTTATCAATGCGGCGCTGAACTACCTGGTGGTTTTCCGGCCCTTCGAGATCCCGCTGCGGGGCGTCACCGGCATCGCCTGCTCCTACGCCATCAGCACTGCCTGCGCGGCTGTGACGATGCTGCTCCTTCTGGCCCGTGTTCCCCTGGGGCTGAAGCTTCGCCGTTTCTCCGGAGAAAGCCTCCGGATGCTGCGAAAGGTGCTGCGCATTGGTATCCCTGGAGGAATCAGTTCCCTCTCCTACTCCATCTCCCAGGTGGTGACCACCTCCATCATCGCGCTGGTGGGCGTGTCGGCGGTGTCGGCGAAGATTTATGTGTCCAACGTGGTGTTTTATGTGTATGTGTTCGGCATGTCTCTGGGACTGTCCACCTCCCTGCTGATCGGATGGATGACCGGCGCGGGAAATTATGAACAGGCCTACCGGCTGAACCTGCAGAATCTTAAGATCACCGTTCTGCTCAACGGGTCGCTCTCGCTGCTCCTGTTTCTGTTTGGGAAACCGCTGCTGGGCATCTTCACTTCCGACCCGAAGATTCTGGCCATGGGACAGAGCCTGCTGCTGATCGACGTTCTGGTGGAAATTTTCCGGGGATTCAACCACATAGAGGAAAATTCTCTGCGGGGTTCCGGGGACGTGGTCTTTCCTATGGTGGTGTCCATGATCTCCTGCTGGACCATGAGCGTGCTGTTTTCTTACCTTCTCGGCGTGAAGCTGGGAATGGGGCTGGCCGGGTGCTGGATCGCTTTCGCTATGGATGAGGCGTTCCGGGGAATCAATTATTTCCGGCGCTGGAGGTCACGTAGGTGGATGCGCAAGACGCAGGTTTAGGGGGGGACGAAAGCGCGGCGGGGCAGGCGGCATGTGCGTGCGGGGGACTGCTGGAAAAATGCGGAAAATCTAAACGTGGCGAAGGCCCGCCGGACGGGTACCGGAGCGATTCGTCAGGAAGTTTTGATAACTTCCCGACTCAGCGCTCCTCAGGCTCCGGACTTGCAGTCCTGCGCCTGCCCCGTCCGGCGGGCCTTCGCCGCGTTAAGATTTTCTCGCATTTTTCCAGACGCCCCCCGCACGCACATGCCGCCTGCCCCGCCGCGCTTTCTGGTTTTGGCTGCGGATGGACGCCCTGGTTTTGGTTGCGGATGGGCGCCCTGGTTTGGGCTGCGGATGGGTGTTCTGGTTTGGGTTGCGCATGGGTGTTCTGGTTTAGGCTGCGCATGGGTGTTCTGGTTTGGGTTGCGCATGGGCGTTCTGGTTT
>JAGHIA010000138.1 GCA_017887445.1 Fusicatenibacter sp. | reverse complement strand
TTCATCTTATAATTGGTGTCGCCCTGGACCATGTCGTCTGTGGAGAGGGTGAAATGATGGGGGCATACCTCCGCGGAGATGGAAACGCCGTCTTTTCGCGCCTCCGCCACCATTTTCGCGCTGTCCCTGGTGGAACAGTGGCAAAGATGAAGATGAGCGCCCGTCTGCTTCGCCAGAACAATGTCCCTGGCGACGATCACATCCTCCACCGCGTTGGAGATTCCCGGCAGGTTCCATTCCGTCGACTTGTCCCCCTGGTTCATGCAGCCGCCATGAACCATATTGATGTCCTCGCAGTGAGCGAGCACGGGAATGTTCCGCCGCGCCGCGATCTTCATGGCTTCCTCGTAAAGCCAGGCGTTCATCACCGACTTTCCATCCTCGCTGATCGCCGGGATCCCTGCGTCAACCATCCCGTCGATGTCGGCCAGTTCCTCGCCCATCATTCCTTTGGTGATGGCTCCCACCTGGAGCACATGGACCGGCGCGTGCTGGCGCGCTTTATTTTTCACATAACTGACACGGTCCGGATTGTCGATGACCGGCTTGGTGTTTGGCATGGCAAGAACCGTAGTCACGCCGCCCTTTGCCGCCGCCATGGCTCCGGTGATGATATCCTCCTTGTGGGTCAGTCCCGGGTCTCTGAAATGCACATGCATATCGATCAGTCCCGGCATCACATAACATCCCTTTGCGTCGATCACCCTGGCCTCTTTGCCGGAAATCTCCTTTTCCACTTTCGCGATCTTTCCATTTTCGATCAGCACATCGCAGATTTCGTCCAGCCGGCTGTCCGGGTCGATGACGCGCCCGTTTTTGATCAAAATACTCATACTCTGATATTCCTCGTTTCTGCTTCCTTTTTCAGAAGTTTCTCAAACTAAATTTGCAACGATTCAGCCAGCCGAATAGCTACCTGAATTTACTCTTTTATCATACACGAAATCCTCGGTGAAATAAAGAGTTTTTCTTGACTTTTTCTTCTCTCACGACTATAATAGAGTCAATCAAGAGAATGTTGTGGATGTAATACGAGGTCACTAGCTATTAGAGATTATATTAACGATTCACCTTCAATATAATCTGTAATAGCTGGTGAATTTTTTTTCGAAAAACTTCGCCCGCTTACGGTGAGAAGCCTGTAACAGTCCAGCCAGCTGAACCGTTACAACTCACCGGCATCACGTTTATTTATTTTTCTATGGAGGTAACACAAAATGAACAAGGGAACTGTAAAATGGTTTAACGCTGAGAAAGGCTATGGCTTCATCACAGGAGAAGACGGAAACGACGTTTTCGTACACTTTTCCGCAATTCAGGGCGAAGGCTTCAAGACTCTGGACGAAGGCCAGGCTGTTACTTATGACCTGACAGAAGGCGCTCGCGGAATGCAGGCTGCCAACGTTGTAAAATGCTAATCACTTCTGAAGATAAGATCTGATAGAATGTTTCGCCAGACCGCCCGCCGGCATCCGGGGCCTGTACCCGAAGCCTGCGCCTGTTCTGCGAAGACGAGAGCATAAAATAAGGGCCGCTGTTTTGACAGCGTCCCTTATTTTTTATCCGCATTTCACTTCACAGGGATGATTCATAACACTTCCGTGCAGCCGGACCGTTATATCGTTACGATCATTCTTCCTCCGCAGCATCCTCCAGCGAAGCATTGATCTCAGACAGATAATTCTGCAGGCCCGTCACATTCATCGTCGTGGTGACTGCCTCCCTCTCGCTCTCCTTCTGCGCCTGCACATTGCTGTACACCGCCATGGAAAACCAGGTGATCAGTCCTCCCAGGACCAGAACCGTAGCCGCACACTCCAGACGGAACATCAACTTCTCACGGCGCATCATCTTCTGACGGTTCGCCTTCTCCTTTTTATATCTGTCAACCTTTTCCTGACTCATCTTACGACTCCCTTTCCAAACACTGTAATATTTTCGCATCAGTTCAGCAAAACTGAACCGTTACATATTTTCCGCCGCCCGGCTGCCCACACCAGAGCGTATACTTGAACATCCATTCCCGCAGATCACAGAAACGAATCTTCAAACACACCCCTACACCGCCGCGCCGCATATAATACCTGATTATACTACACAATCCCCGAAAATAAAAGTCTCGAATCGCAGGACACAGAAATTTCAATAATTTACTTATTTTCCAAACGAACTTCCTCCCTTGATACTTCCAAAGTGAAAGTTACTTTGAAAAATACAAAAGAATAGAACTTACTTTGGAACAGCCATGATTTTATTTTAGGCGCAACAGAAACTCCAGAGGAAATGGCAGCAATTAGTAAAATCATGGGTTAAAATTTGAAATAATTTTTGAAGTTTCCACGGTGTAGTTTTTATGTTTATAGAATAATGACCGCTGTCATCATTTTATTTGTTCCTGCTTGCAGAAAACAAATTTCAGACTCACCCACCCGCAAGATAAGCAGCCAGAAAGCAGAGCGGCGCAGGCGGCAGGCGGCCTTTGGGGGCATCTGCTGCGGCGCGGGAAACTCTTAACGCTCCAACGGCCCGGCGGATGGGGCAGGCGCAGGATTTCACATCCTGCGCCTGAGGCGCACTGAGTCGGGAAGTTATCAAAACTTCCTGACGAATTGCGCCGGTCCCCATCCGCCGGGCCGTTGGAACGTTTAGAGTTTCCGCGCCGCAGCAGCCGCCCCCAAAGGCCGCCTGCCGCCTGCGCCGCTCTGCTTTCGTCCGCTTATCTCTAAATCACCACAATAACACCGCCGTCGTTGGCGTACATACTGCTGACCCCTCTCGTGTCAAGCACAAAGGAATCCTTCACCGGAATCCTCTCAAGGATGGCGTCCCGCACGATCTCCGCCCGCTCCGGACAGTTGCAGTGAGAAATCGCCAGAACTTTCTTCTCCGGTTCTTTCACATCCTTTACAATATAATCCACCATTTTCATCAGCGCCTTGTTGATCCCTCTCGCCTGGTCCAGCTGGCAGATGGTCCCCTCCGGCGTAGCTCCCATCACCGGCTTGATCTTCAATGCGGTTGCCACAAAGGCTTTCAGATTGGAAAGCCGTCCGTTCTTCCGCAGCGTTTCCAGATTTTCCAGAACAAAATAGGTATTCTGCCCGGCAATGTACTGTTCCACCGTATCCACCAGTTCCTCGAATTCCATGCCTGCGTTCTCACACTCTACAATCTTCCTCACGATCAGCGATTCCCCGATGGAAGCGCTTCTGGAGTTAAACACATGGATTTTTTTCGTCCCGTCCTTCTCCAGCGCCAGACTTCTGCCCAGCATCGCGCTGTTATAAGAGCCGCTCAGTTCCGCGGAAAGTGTCACCGCGTACTGATGATCCGCCTCGCTCTCAAACGCTTTCTGGTACACCTCCGGGGATGGACAGGCAGATTTGGGGCATTCCGGACAGGCCGCCACTTTGGCCAGGAAGGATTTATGCTCAAAAGTCTCATCGTCGATGATCGTCTCCCCTCCCACTTCCAGTGTCAGGGACGCCGTCTCAATCTGCGGATCTCTCTTCATTTCCTCCGTCAGCTCACAGCAGCTGTCTGCAATAATATGATAGGACATAACAATCTCCATTCCGCCGCCTTTCAGTTGGCGGCACAAATAGCAATGAAAGGTTCGACTTCCTCTACGTTTTGCTCTATACTGAAAGCGGAAGCTATACTACAAAGCACGGGGAGGTGAGTCGTAAAAACTCTCTCGTTTTAGACAGCATAACAATCAGTGTAAGTTCCGCCTTTCAAGCACAAATAAGTGGCTCTTTTAGACCGTACACTAAGAATTGTTTTAACTCTTGTTAAATGTGTGGCGGAACAGTCAATGGCTTCTCTCTATTTTTAAGAAAGGAGCTTTGCCTATGAAAGTCGTTTATCAAACCTGCTGTGGCGTCGATGTCCACAAATCCTTCCTCGTCGCCACCATCATCAAAACCACTTCCGGACTTCAGCCTTCTTATCAAAAGAAGCGCTTCTCCACCTTTAACAACTCCATTCTTGAATTCAAACAATGGCTGTTGAACAATTCCTGTCGTGATGTCTGTATGGAATCTACCGGTAAGTATTGGGTTCCTGTGTTTAACCTTTTGGAGGACGAAATCAACGTCACCATCGCCAATCCCAAATGGGTGAAGGCTGTCAAGGGTAACAAGGATGATACCAAGGATTCCAAATGGATTGGTGATCTGTTCAGACTGGGGCTCGTGCCGGGAAGCTATATACCGTGCAAACCGATCCGTATCCTCAGAGAGTTTACGAGATACCGGTATAAACTGACTTCCTGCAGAAGCAGTGAGAAGAATCGATTCCAGAATGCGCTTACCGTCTGTAATGTCGCATTAGATTCGGTTGTTTCCGATATTTTCGGGAAATCAGCCACCTCTGTGATCGATTACCTTCTCGAACAATCTGACAATTCCATCAACCACGAAGAAATCTCCTCCAGACTGCTTCGCTCACTCAAGAAGAAGTCTGAGAGTGTCATTGAGTCCATCGAAGGGTATCAGATGACTGACGCCCAAAAATACCGTATGCGCCTCGTCCACGCACATATGGATTATATCACATCTACGATTTCAGATATAGACTCTATGATTGATTCGTTGGTGAAACCTTATGAAAATGCTGTCCAGTTACTTTGTACCATCCCCGGAGTAGACCGCAGCAGTGCGATCACGATCATTTCTGAGATTGGTACGGATATGACACAGTTTTCTAACTCCAAACGTTTATGCTGCTGGGCTGGTCTGACTCCTGGTAACAATGAATCAGCCGGTAAGAAGAAATCTGTTCGGATCACACGTGCCGGAGTCTACCTCAAACCTGCGTTGGTACAAGTGGCCCATGCAGCCGTGAAATCCAACAAGACACCTTACTATAAAGCCAAATATGAGCGCATTACGAAACGCCGCGGAAAGAAACGTGCCATTATTGCGGTCGCCCGGATGCTCCTTACTGCTGTCTACCATATGCTGTCTACGGGAGAAGCCTGGAATCCAACCGACCTTTACAAGATTGATATGCCTGAACCTCTGAAAAACAAGCAGAAGGAAAAGGCTGTCAAGCAGGCTATGAAACTTTTAATTGCCGAGGGACTTATTAAAGAGCCCCCGATTGCTTCTTAGCATATCTCAACAAAATCAATCCTGTTACAAAAGGCTATTTTTCAATAGCTTGTTAAAGTGCGCCATTTTTAGGCTGGCCTCTACTTTCTTTCACACTA
>JAGHIA010000016.1 GCA_017887445.1 Fusicatenibacter sp. | reverse complement strand
CGTTGTTTCCCCGGCGCGCAACTGTCCGAGTGCAACGAGTTTGCGCGCCGGGGAAACGCCCTTAGCGGTTGCGGAACGCCTTAGTAAGACGCGCACCCGAAACAGCAGCTGGCGCGCCAAACAAGCCGCCGCCGCGCCCTATGCCGCTGCTGGCCGCCGCCAGCCGGACGCGCGCCTTCCCGGGCCGTCCCCCCTTACAACGCCCCTTTCGTAGACAGCACCCCCGAAATCCTCTCATCCACCGAAACCGCCTCATCCAACGCCTTCGCCACCGCCTTAAACATCGCCTCGATCACATGATGACAGTTTCCGCCGTCCAGCACCTTCACATGCAGATTCATCCCACAGGAATACGACAGCGCATAAAAAAACTCCCGCACCATCTCCGTCTCCATATCTCCGACCTTCTCCCTGGAAAACTCCGCCTGGAAAGACAGATACGGCCGCCCGCACAGGTCCACCGCAGCCAGCACCAGCGTTTCGTCCATAGGCAGGATCCTGCTGCCATATCTGCGGATACCCGCCTTATCGCCCAGCGCCTCCCGAAAGGCCGTGCCCAGCACAATCCCCAGATCCTCGATGGTATGGTGACCGTCCACCTGCAGGTCCCCCTGCATCTCCAGGTTCAGATCAAAAAAACCATGACGGCAGAACCCGCTGAGCATATGATCAAAAAAGCCAATGCCCGTCGTCCCATGAAAACTTCCCGCGCCGTCCAGATTCAGTTCCAGGGAAATCTGTGTCTCCCTGGTATTGCGTACAACCTTCGCCGTTCTCTCCATTACGACTCCTCCTTCTCAAAGCGCACCGCGATGGAATTGGCGTGAGCCGTCAGCTGCTCCGCCTTGGCGAACGATTCGATATCCGTATGTATCTTCTCCAGCGCCTCTCTGGAATAGTAGATCACACTGGATTTCTTTACGAAATCGTCCACAGAAAGGGGTGAGAAGAACTTCGCCGTTCCGTTGGTGGGAAGAATATGGTTCGGTCCCGCAAAATAGTCGCCCAGCGGCTCGCAGGAATTTTCACCCAGGAAAATCGCCCCTGCGTTTCGCACCTTCATCATATCCTCAAAAGGATTGGCTGTCACAATCTCCAGATGCTCCGGAGCAATCTGATTTACCGTCTCAATGGCCTCTTCCCTGGAACCGGCCACCAGAAGATAGCCGAAATTGTCCAGAGACTTCTCGATGATCTCTCTCCTGGAAAGTGTCTCAAGGAACTTCCGGATTTCGGCGTCCACCTGCTCGGCCAGACTGCGGGAGGTGGTAATAAGAATCGCGCTTGCCAGCTCGTCGTGCTCCGCCTGGCTCAGCAGATCGGCAGCCACAAAGCGGGGGTTGGCTGTCTCGTCCGCCAGCACCAGGATCTCGCTGGGTCCCGCGATGGAATCAATGCTCACATTTCCGTACACCGCCTTCTTTGCCAGCGCCACATAAATGTTTCCCGGCCCTACGATCTTGTCCACCTTCGGAATGCTCTCCGTTCCATACGCCAGCGCGGCCACCGCCTGGGCGCCGCCCACTTTGAAGATTCTCTGGACACCGGCCTCTTTGGCCGCCGCCAGAACCACCGGATTTACCTTTCCGTCCCGTCCGCAGGGCGTAGTCATACAGATTTCCCGCACTCCTGCCACCTGAGCCGGAAGCACGTTCATCAGCACGGAAGACGGGTAGGCGGCCTTCCCGCCGGGCACATAGACGCCCACACGGTTCAGCGGCGTTACTTTCTGTCCCAGCAAAGTCCCCTGCTCCGTGGAGGTAAACCAGCTGTTCTCCTTCTGTTTTTCGTGGTAGGACAGGATGTTGGCCCGCGCCTTGCGGATCACATCGATCAGGCCTCCATCCACCTGCCGGTAAGCTTCCTCCACCTCTTCGTCTGTGACCTCAACCGTAGAAGCGTCCAGCCTGGCGCCGTCAAACTTCTCTGTGTAAGCGAACACCGCCTCGTCCTTTTTCTCGCGGACCGCGGCGATAATCTCATTGACCGCCGCCTCATAAGTCCCATACTGGGTGGGACTGCGCTTCAGCATTGTCTCCAGGATATTTTCTTCTGTCTCTCGCGTCAGATTTATAATCTTCATTTTACTCCTTTCATGACGCACTGGCTGCGCCAATAAATGGTAGATTTGGGGAACCATTCAGCCAGGTCTGTGCATTTACTTCACCGGACAGAACGGCTGCCATAACTGCTCAGCCGGCCGGCGCCGTCAGCGCCTCCTTCAGCACAGTGATCAGACGGCTGATTCTTTCGTTCTCCATACGCATACTCACCTGGTTCACCACCATACGGGCGGACAGCGGGCAGACCTCCTCCAGCACGTCCAGTCCATTCTCCCGAAGAGTCGTTCCGGTCTCCACAATGTCCACGATCACCTCGGAAAGTCCCACAATAGGCGCCAGCTCGATAGAGCCGTTCAGCTTGATGATCTCCACGGTCTGATGCTTCTTATTATAAAAGTAATCCTTGGCAATATTGGGATACTTGGTGGCAACACGGATCAGCCGGTTGTGCTGCAGAAGCTCCGCCGCGGACGCCGGGCCGCAGACACACATCCTGCATTTTCCATACCCCAGGTCCAGCACCTCATACAGCTTCCGGCCTTCTTCCAGAATCGTGTCCTTGCCAACGATCCCTATATCCGCAGCGCCATACTCCACATAGGTGGGCACGTCCGGCCCTTTTGCCAGAAAAAACCGGAATCCCAGCTCCTCGTTGACAAAGATCAGCTTTCTGGAAGACGGATCCTCCATCTCCTGGCAGGTGATCCCCACTTTTCGGAAAAGCTCCATGGTCTGCTGCGCCAGACGCCCTTTGCCCAGTGCGATCGTCAAATATCTCATGCCTGTTCTCCTCCCTGCATCTGCTTAATCTCCACCGGCTGGATCTCGGAAACGGTCAGGTCGATGGCGAATACAGCGTCGGCCTTCTGAATGTAGACAATGCCTCCGAACTGGTTCCGCTTGCCGTAGGCGATATAATCCTCCAGCACCTTATCCCGCGCAAACGGCACCAGCGCCACATCCAGACCGTCCCTGCGATGCTCCTTCGCCATGCCCACCGCCAGCTTCTCCAGGAAATCCGGGTACAGCAGCATGGTCCTTGTCCGCGGCGCAGGCTCCGCCAGCTTCTGGCGTTCCAGCGCGTCCAGCATCGGCTGCAGCACCACGCAGAAACCTACCGCAGGCGCGTTCTTTCCAAAATAGTTCAGCAGCCGGTCATACCGTCCGCCCTTGACCACAGACTCGCCGTTGCCGTAGGTGTAGGCCTGGAAGATCAGACCGGTATAATACTGGAACCTGCTCAGCATTCCGAAATCGAAACAGATATATTTCTCGTAACCGTAGTCTTTCAGAATCTCATAAATCTGCTCCAGACGTTCCACCGCTTCCAGCGCCTCCCGGTTTCTGGTCAGTGTCCGCGCCTTTTGCAGCACCTCCGCCCCGCCGAACATCTGGGTCATCTCAGCCAGCGCCCTGCTCTGCTCCGGCCGCAGGCGAAGACTCTCCAGCAACTCCTCCACACCGAAATAATTTTTTATGGAGATCAGCTCTCTCAGCTGCCGGACCCCTTCTCCCGTAAGCCGGGCTTCTTTGATGAGCGCCTGAAAATATCCCACATGGCCCACGCTGACCTGAAACTCCCGAAAACCGGCGTCCAGCATCAGCCGCACGGTCATTGCCAGAAGCTCTGCGTCCGCCATAGGCGAATCCTCGTTGACCAGCTCCACACCCATCTGCGTGGATTCCTTCAGCCTGCCCTGATAGCTGGAATTATTGACAAAGCTGCTTCCCTGGTACCAGAGCCGGATGGGAAACGCTTCGTCTGTGTAGTACATGGATACCGCTCTGGCAATGGAAGGGGTAAAGTCCGGGCGGAGCACCAATGTGTTGCCTTCCCGGTCAAAAAATTTGTACAGTTCCCTGGAGGGAGTGGTCCCCACCTCGCGCCCGAAAACATCAAAAAACTCAAAGGTCGGCGTCTCGATTTCCTGATAGCCGTAGACCTGAAAAACTTTCTCTATCTTTCGCTGAAGCGTCCGCTTCTTCCTGCATTCTTCACTGAATACATCCCGCACGCCCTCCGGCGTATGAATGCTTCTGTCCATGGATAAGCTCCTCCTTTTTTCTTCCGTCTCTGTCCAATGGCGATATACGTCAAACCCCCCGCTGCAGACAACGGGACATCAAACAATAGTTTTACACTTTACCTCACTACCATGTTATCAGCAGAAACTAATGGTATTATACCGGACACCCTGTTTCCTGTCAATCCCGAAGTTCCAGATCCCGCTGAAGGCCCTTCAGATACGGAAGCAGGACCCCGTCTCTTCCCCGCTCCAGAATCCAGCACGGATCCAGTTCCTCAAACCGGAAATGCTTTTTTCCCCCTGCGGCTCCTCTCTCCCAGAAACGCATCATATCCTGGAACCGGAGATAATAAAAAGCATCCCGGCCGGCAAAATACAAAAGCAGGAACGCAACCCCGCCCTGCGCTTCGAAATCCTGCATAAACCGTACCTGATGCTCATGAATATTTGCCAGCGGGAACGCATCGCTGTGGCATTCCTTCGCGTCAAAACAGACAGGAACGCTCTGCACCACGCCAATGTAGTCCACCGTACTTTTCTTTTCAAAATAAGCCAGGGTAATATGGCGGCTTTCCTTGTCAATGCGTATGGGAGTGATCGGGGTCGGCACTTTCTGGATCAGCGCCAGGCGTTTCTCCCGGTACTGCTCGTTGGTGCGGTTGATCACTTCCTCCAGAAGCGAACCTCTCAGTCCCCTTGAATTCCATGTAGCCATTTTTCCTGCGTCCTCCCTTGTCACACTCCATCTTTATTTCAGCCATCCCAGTCTGGACAGCGGCCAGTAACGCAGCGCCGCCTCCCCGATGATCTCGTCCCTGCTCACAAAAGGATTTTTCCAGTATCTGGAATCTCTGGAAATCTCCCGGTTGTCGCCCAGCACAAAATAGGAGTCCTCCGGAACCTGATAAGGTCCGAAATCCCCGGTGGGCGTCTCCGGACAGAAATCGTCCCGCAGCGGCCGGTCACTGCCATCCACATAGACCTTGCCGTCACGGATCTCCACCGTCTCCCCTGGCAGACCGATGACGCGCTTGATAAAACGCTGGCTTGTATCGTCCGGGTAGTAAAAAATAATGATATCATACCTTTGCGGGCCGTCCTGCCAGTAAGCCAGGCGGTTTCCAAACAGCTGATCCCCTGTCATGATCGTCTTTTCCATGGACGGCGACGGGATCCTCGCATTGATCAGCACCACCTGGGTCAGAAAAAGTATGACTGCAACCGCAGCCAGCGTCATCCAGACATATTCCGCCAGGATCCGGCCGCTGCTGTTTCTTCTTCGGCGTTTCTTCTTTCTGCTCTCTCTCATTTTCGTCCTGCCATATCTAATGCTACTGTTCACAGCCGCTCACAGTAACGATCTAAGGAACCGTTACGATCTATCCAACCCTTCCGCCTTCAGAATATCCTGGAAATTCTTTGACAACCCGGCGGTAAATGTCCTCTGGGACAGCGCTTCAAAGGGAGCCTCCATACAGGGAAACGTAAGCTGCCAGCTGTGGAGGAACTGATGATTCAGTCCGTAGCGCTCCCTCATATACCGGTTCAGCGCCGGATCGCCATACTTTCCGTCTCCCGCCAGAGGATGCCCGGCGCTGGCCAGATGACTGCGGATCTGATGGGTTTTTCCCGTGATCAATTCCACTTTCAGCAAAGTCAGCCTTCCATTGGAAGCCAGCGGCTCATAAACGGTTTCAATCGGCGCGCCCTCCGGCGACGGCTCCTTACCGATCCGTACCTGATTGTTTTTCCGGTCCTTCACCAGCCAGCCGCGGATCCGCTCTCCCCGGCTGATATTGCCCGCCGCAAGGGCCAGATAAAACTTCCCGGCCCGGCGCTCCTTGAGAAGACGTCCCATTTCCTGGGCGGCCCCAAGGGTTTTCGCCCCGATCACAAGACCGCTGGTATTCCGGTCCAGACGATTGCAGACACCAGGAGTAAATCCCGCCAGGCTGTCTTTTGTCACCTGCTTCCGCTCCAGAAGATATCCCACCAGATACTCGTTCAGCGACACATCCTCCGGCGCTGCCTTCTGGGACAGCATACCCGCCGGCTTATTTACCAGGAGTACCTGACTGTCCTCATAGACAATCTCCAGACCCGGCCACGACGGATAGATCCGTTCCTCTCCCCGGAACTTGTCCACCGTCTCATCTGCCAGATACAGCCGGATAACATCTCCTTGCTTCAGCTTTTCGCTGCCGTCTGCTTTTTTGCCGTTCAGGACAATATTCTTTTTCCGGAGCATCCGGTAAAGAAAACTTTTCGGCGCCTGCTTCAGATATTTCTGCAGATATTTGTCCAGCCTCTGCCCGGCGTCCTCCTGAAAAATCAATTCCCTCATAATGTCTCCATTCATAACAACGCAGCCGTTCAGCCTTGCCGAACGATTACACGCTTCGCGACGCACAGAACCGTCACCATTCCCAAAGCGTTGCTGCTCGCAGCCGCTTACGGGTCAAAGCACGATAGCCAGCAGATTATGCTTGACCATCTCATCTCTGGACAGATCCGGATACCGCTCGTCCGGCACAAAGGTTTTGCCTGCGTCGGCTTCCAGCTCCTCAAAGTTTTTATTCAGACTGTCCAGCCGCTCCAGGTACGGCTTCATCTGGTCAAAGATCTTTACATGACTTTTGTAACCGTTGGCTCTTAGAAGCTTGGCGATGTGCTTTTCACAGTCCTCGATCTGCTGTCTGTTTTTTGCCTGGGACGTATAGCAGGCCACCTCGTAACCGCAGACTGCCACCGCGTCCACCATCAGGCTGTCCTTCTCCTTAGTGAAAAACATCTCATAGAGCATCAGCAGATTTCCTGCGTGGGCCTGAATACTCTCCACTGTCTCCTTCGGCGCGGGCTTCTGCATCATCATCATGATCAGACCCACCGTGGATTTGCATCCCGGCAGACAGCCCACCACAGCCACCACGGTAAAAATATTGTTTTTATCTCCCTTGCAGATGATCAATCCCGCGATGAGGATCGCCAGCGGCAGGAGAAACATGGCGATGGTCACCATCAGCCTCCGCTTTTTCTCATAGCGGACATAGCCGCAATTTCCTTTTCTGACCTTCATTCCTCTGTCCTTTCCTGTTTATCTTCTGCCCTTTCCCGCAGGTTTCCGATTCCTGTTCCCTTTCTTTTCCCGTCCGGAACCGGAGGTCTGCCCTTTCCCCACAGGTTTTCCGGAAAACCTTCCTTTGTCTGCAGATCTGTCTGTAGATCTCCCGGAAGAAGCTCCCTTTCCCCCAGGTCTTCCGGAAAAACCGCTTTTTCCCGCAGGCTTCCCGGATGGCGCCCCTTTCCCCGCAGCCAGCTTTCTCGGCGGTATCAGGCATTTTGGCCCGAATCCGATCAGATCCTGCCGGCCCGCCTTCTGCAGCGCTTCCTTTACCAGGTCGTAATTTTTCGGGTCCCGGTACTGAATCAGCGCCCGCTGCATGGCTTTCTCGTGGGGATTTTCCGGCACATACACCGGCTCCATCGTCAGCGGATGGAGTCCCGTGTAATACATGCAGGTGGACAGCGTAGATGGGGTGGGATAAAAGTCCTGGGCCTGCTCCGGGATAAATCCCATATCCCGGATATATTCCGCCAGCTCCACCGCCTCGGCCAGTCCGCATCCCGGATGGGAGGACATAAAATAGGGGAGCGCGTACTGCTCCTTCCCGTATTTTCTGTTGCAGGCGTCAAACCGCTTCAGAAACTGCTGGTAAACCTCATGCTTCGGTTTGCCCATCATCCGCAGCACCTGTCCGGACACATGCTCCGGCGCGACCCGCAGCTGGCCGCTGATATGGTCTTTCACCAGCTCGTCGAGAAATTCTCCCTTCCGGTCCGCCAGCACATAGTCAAAACGGATGCCTGAGCGCACAAACACCTTCTTTACCCTTGGAATCTGCTTCAGCTCCCGCAGCAGCCGCACATAGTCCGAGTGATCCGCCCGCAAATTGGGACATGGCTTCGGAAACAGGCAGGCCCGGTTGGGACACGCCCCTTTGGTCAGCTGCTTCTCACAGGCGGGGAACCTGAAATCCGCCGTGGGCCCGCCCACATCATGGATATATCCTTTAAATTCCGGCTCCAGAGTCATCTCCTTTGCTTCCTCCAGCATGGAGCGGTGGCTTCTGGTCTGCACCACCCGGCCCTCGTGGAAGGTCAGCGCGCAGAAATTGCAGGAGCCAAAGCATCCCCGGTTGCTGGTGAGGCTGTAGCGGATCTCCGAAAACGCCGGGATGCCCCCTGCCGCGTCGTAGGAAGGATGCCACCGGCGCATATACGGCAGATCGTACACATCGTCCATCTCCTGCTGCGTCAAAGGAAGCGCCGGCGGATTCTGCACCACATAGCCTCTGGTCCCGTAGCTCTCCGCTAAAGGGTGGGCCGTCAGCGCGTCAGTGTTCCTGTACTGGAGGGCAAAGCTTTCCGCGTACGTCCGCCTGTCCTTGCACACCTCCTCGTAAGAAGGAAGGATCACCGGCCGCTCCAGATGCTCCAGTGTGCGGGACCGGTAAACGGTACCGCGGATAAACGTAAGATCCTCCACGGCAATGCCCGCGTCCAGCGCGTCGGCGATCTCCACAATGGAGTGTTCGCCCATTCCGTAGGAGATCATATCCGCGCCGGAATCCAGCAGCACCGACCGCTTGACCTGGTCCGACCAGTAATCGTAGTGGGCCATACGCCGCAGGGAAGCCTCAATGCCGCCAAGAATGATGGGAACCTTTTTGTAAGTCCGGCGGATCAGGTTTCCGTAGACCGTAACCGCCCGGTCCGGCCGCAGGCCCATAACGCCGCCCGGCGAGTAGGCGTCTGTCTTCCGTCTCTTTCCGGACACCGTGTAATGATTGACCATGGAATCCATGTTTCCCGCCGACACAAGGAACGCCAGCCGCGGCTCGCCGAACACAGCGATGCTGTCATCCTTTTTCCAGTCCGGCTGTGCCAGGATCCCCACCGTATAACCGCGGGATTCCAGCACACGGCTGATGATCGCCGGCCCGAAGGAGGAATGGTCCACATAGGCGTCCCCGATCACATAGACGAAATCCATCTGCCGGATTCCTCTTTGCTCCATTTCTTCTCTTGTTGTTGGTAAAAACGGCATACCGATCTCTCCTCTGTCTTGCGAACTATTCGTATAATTCCCGCAGAGCAAAAAGCTCTTCTTCTGTCAGACGCCGGGCCTGTCCGGGCTCCAGCGCCGTGTCCAGCACAAGCGGCCCCATAGAAAGGCGTTTCAGATACTCCACACGCATCCCCACCGCCTCAAACATACGCTTGACCTGGTGGTATCTGCCTTCCTGTATGGTAATCTCCACCACGCTGCCTCCGGCCGGAATCTGCGCCCCTGCGGACATATGCTTTCCGGCCGTCTCTGCCTCCGGCAGCGGCGTGCTTTTCAGCTCCAGCTTTGCCGGCAGCGTCTTTTTCTCATCGCCGATGTCCAGCCCTTCGGCAAACAGCTCCTGCTCCCTGGCTCCCGGTTTTCCCGTGACCACCGCCAGGTACCGCTTGTCCACATGGCGTTTCGGCGACAGCAGTCCATGGGCCAAAGCGCCGTCATTTGTGATCAGCAGCAGACCTTCCGTATCCTTGTCCAGCCGTCCCACGGGAAACAGGTCTTTCCGCGCCGTGTCCGGCAACAGAGACAGCACCGTTTGCTGCGTCCTGTCCTCGGTGGCGGACACTACGCCCTGGGGTTTGTTGAGCATCCAGTATTCCATACGGGTATACCCAACCGGTTCCCCGTCCAGCGTCACCACATCCTGCTCCGTGTCCACCTTCTGCTCCGGCATCCGCACCGCCGCCCCGTTGATGGCCACGCGTCCTTTGCGGATCATCTGCTTCACCTGGCTTCGGGTTCCGGCCTGCATATCCGCCAGATATTTATCCAGTCTCAATTTCTTCATACACTACACCATCCGCCAGCCGGCATAATATTTGTTTTTTACCATGGTCCCCGCCGCCTTTCCAAATCCCAGCGGAAATCCTTCCACACACACCAGCAGCCATCCTTTCCGTCCGTCTGCCTCCCCGGGCGCAAGCGGGACCGTCTCCCCTTTCAGATACCGGCATACCCGCTCGTCCTCCAAAGACAGATCCAGCACAACGTCAAATTCCGCGGCGCCGAGGGTCATGGCGAGGGCCTGGGACGGCTCGAACCTTCCTTTTTTTACCGTTCCGGCCCACAGTCCCGTCCGCAGATACCTTAATCCCGCCGCCGGCTCCACGCCCGGAGCCAGATAATACACCTGGTCCTGACGGCAGAAAAAACGTCCCCCGCTCCAGTCCCTGGAAATATGGGACAGAAATTCCGCAGCCGCCTCCGGCAGCTTCTGAGCGGTTTGAAACCCATCCTTTTCCTTTGTCGTTTTCCTCTCTGGCTGCCAATCCCCAGAGTCTTCTTTTCTCCTCATCAGCGCAAGGAAATGTCCCTCGCCTTCCATCCGGTGAGGAAAAATATGCACACAGGCGGACAGATCCCGTCCCCCGCCGGAGATTCCCGGCGAAAAATCCTCGTACGGCTCCACCTGGCACAGCTCCATATCCGGGTATTCCTCCAGAAAGCCGCCGATCACCTCCTCGTTTTCCTCAACGGAAAACGTGCAGGTAGAATACAGCAGATAACCGCCGGGCCGGAGCATCTGCCGGGCCTGGCGGATCAATGTCCTCTGGATGGGCGCGTAATAGGCAGGGCCCCGCTGCTCCCAGTCGGAGAGCATGGACGGCTCCTTCCGGAACATCCCTTCGCCGGAGCAGGGAGCGTCCAGAAGAATCCCATCAAAAAACTCCGGATAGGCATCCATAAGCCGGGCAGAATCCTCGCTGGTCACCAGAAGATTCTCCACGCCCTGCAGCTCCAGGTTTTTCAGCAGCGCCTTCGCCCTGGAATTGCTGATATCGTTGGCCAGCAGCATTCCCTTTCCCTGCAGTCTCGCCGCCAGTTCCGTGGCCTTTCCCCCCGGCGCCGCGCACAGATCCAGAACCCTGTCCCCCGGCCTTACCGGCAGACGGCTGGCAGGCGTCATGGCGCTTGGCTCCTGCAGATAATACAAACCTGCATAATAGAACGGATGCTTCGACAGCTGTGGTGCGCCCTCCTTGGAAAGACACTCCGCAGAATAATAAAATCCGTTGGAGACCCACGGCACAGGCCGCAGGCTCCACCGGGTCTTTTCCAGAAATTCTTCCACTGTGATCTTCCCCGTGTTGACCCGCAGCGCGCTGTGGGCGGGCCGTGCAAAGCTTTCCAGATATTCCTGGTATTCCTCTTTGAGCAGCTTTTTCATCTGCTCCTGAAACTCAATGGGAAGTTTCATCGTCTATGTACCTGCCTTTTCTGCTACATTTCGCTGGTCACCGCCTGCGCCCGGTAGCCTTCCGCGATCAGATCCAGCTCCTTGTGGAAACGCTTCAGCGCCTGCAGGTCGTTCAGCCGGTAAATACGGTAAAATTCATCCTGTATCTTCTCCACCTCCCGCTTGTTGGCCAGCTTGTAAAGATTCTCAATATGATTGAGGATGTCGGTGATCAGATTCCTCTGCAGCTGAGAAGAGTTCTGCGCGTCCATGATCTCGCTGCGCACCGAGGACATTTCATTGTCCAGGGCGATGATGGCGTCCGCCGCGGCGCTCAGCCTCTGGCGGATGTGCATGGGAATATTCGCCTTATATTTATACTGCAGCGAATGCTCGATGGTAGCCCAGAAGTCCATGGCCATGGTGCGGATCTGAAACTCCACCTGAAGCTTCTTCGGACCGTTCAGCGTTTCCACCGTATAATAAACAATCAGGTGATAACTGCGGTACCCGCTGTCCTTCATATTCCTGATGTAATCTTTTTCACTTTTGATCTCAATGTCCGAGCGGTTGGCGATAATCTGCGCGACCCTCTCGATATCCTCCACAAACTGGCAGATGATCCGGATCCCCGCAATATCCTCCACCTGCTGCTCCATGGCCTCCGGCGGGATCTCCTTGCGCTGCATCTTTTCCAGAATGCTGGATACGCTTTTCACTCTTCCGCTGACGCTCTCGATGGGGGAATACAGTCCCTTCTCGTGATGTTCCTTGATCAGATGATTGAATTTTACGGTAAGCTCTTTCACCGCCAGCTCGTACGGTTCCAGTATTTCATGCCATAACAGTATATCCATACCCCAATAATCTCCTTTTCTTTTTCCATTCTGTAATACGATCGTACTTTTCAGGGTCACCCCTGTTTCTCTTCCAGAATCCGCAGAATGGGATAAGAATTTACGCTCAGCTCCTCAAAATGAGCCGTGCGGATGTAACACCCGAAATGCAGGTGTACCGGAAATTTTCCCCTGCTTCCTTCCTCTCCGTAGCCTGTATCTCCCATCAGGCCGAGGATCTCCCCCGCCCTGACGGTGTCGCCCACCTGGAAGTCCTGCTCGTAGGAATCCAGATGCGCATAATAAAAATAGCCTCCGTCACTGCTGCGGATGCCGATGCGGTAGCCGCCAAGCGTCAGCCAGCCGACCTTCTCCACATACCCGTCGCAGACGGATACCACCGGATAGACGCCGCTGCCCGTGTTTTCCCCGAACACATCGCACCCTTCGTGCATCCGCTGTCCGCCATAGTTCCTGTCTTCCCCGAAAGTATCTTCGTAAGAAAATCTGCCGCCCGCTCCCTGGGACGACACGGGAAAACGCCGGATCCCTTCAAAGACCGCCCGGTAAGCCCTGGTCAGCGCGGCAAACGCCTCCGCCCGGCAGGCTTCCAGAACCTCCACCGTCCGCTGCCAGGTATCCATATCCAGCCGGAAAGAATCCGACGGCTCCAGCCGCTCCAGGATCATAATCGCCGCCAGAACCTTCATGGTATCGCAGGAATGTTCCCCGGCAAAATCCACTGCCGTCCGGTACACGCCGGGCGTCACCTTCATCTGGCGAAACAGCATGGATTCGCAGGTATCCGCGGACAGGTTTCCATATACCCCGCGGGTCCAGAGAATATGCAGCAGAAACCCACTCACCGCCAAAGCCGCCAGCAAGACCGCGGCCGTTTTTCGATCGCGCATGCTCCTATCCCTCCATCTATTCATTCTATGAGAGACAGAGGAAAACTATGACACATTCCGCATGCGGTAACGTAATAACATCTACCGGATACTCTCCAGAAGTTTTCTGAGATACCGGTAGGTCCGCTCCGTGGAGGAAATGGAAAGCCGTTCCTCCGTTGTGTGCACATTTTTCATATCCGGGCCAAAGGAGATGCAGTCCAGACCCGGAAGCTTCTCGTAAAACAGACCGCACTCCAGTCCCGCATGGATCGCCTCCACCTTCGGCGCGGCGCCGAACAGCTCTTCGTAGGCGGAAACCGCCAGTTTCTGAAGGGGTGTGTCCGCCTGATATTCCCACGCGGGGTACACACCCTGTGCAAGGTATCCACCGCCCAGGAACTCCGCCAGATATTCCAGCTTTTCTCCCAGAGCGTCCCTGGCGCTGCCCACCGAGCTGCGCACACTGCACACTGCCTCCAGCTTCTCCGGGTACAGTCTTAAAACGCCAAGATTCAGGGAAGTCTCCACCAGTCCCGGAATCTGCGCGCTCATTTTCTGGATTCCGTCGGGAAGGTTCATCAGGAAAAACAGGACCTTCTGACGGCTGATCATGTTCAGCACCGGCGCCGTACCGCTGCCCAGCTTTTTGGCGGTGACCACGATCCCCTCGTCGGAACCTGCGTACTCTCGCCGCAGCTGTTCCTGCAGCTTTGCCAGGTATTCCAGAAGCGCCTCCTCGTCCTCACTGCCGATCACCAGTTCCGCCGCGCAGCTTCTCGGAATGGCATTGTCTTTATTTCCGCCCTCCAGCTCCGCCAGGGCAAACTCCATGCGCAGATCCAGTCCGTGCAGCAAGCGTCCCATCAGCAGATTTGCGTTGGCCCGGTTCTTGTCGATCTCCACGCCGGAATGGCCGCCCTGCAGTCCTGCGATCTCCACACGGTACTGTACCCCAGACGCCTCGTCTCTTCCCACAGGAAGTTCCATGACCGACGTCATGCCTCCCGCGCAGGAAACCGTCAGGATCCCTTCTTCCTCCGAATCCATGTTCAGCAGGATCCTTCCTTTCAGAGCGGACGTGTCGAGGGCAGCCGCTCCCAGAAGTCCGATCTCCTCGTCGGAGGTGATCACCGCCTCCAGGGCCGGATGGGCCAGCGTTTCGTCCTCCAGGACCGCCAGCATAAACGCCACCGCAATCCCGTCGTCTCCGCCAAGAGTCGTCTCCGCGGCGTAGATCTCGTCCCCCTCCACACCAAGCTTCAGTCCGTCTTTGGAAAAATCATGGGCGCTGCCCGGCAGTTTCTCGCAGACCATGTCACAGTGACCCTGCAGGATCACCGCCGGCGCGTTCTCATATCCCTGAGACGCCGGTTTGCGGATGATCACGTTGTTGGACGCGTCCTGTTCCCACGCCAGTCCATGGGTTTTCGCAAACGCCACCAGATAATCGCTGATCTCCTTTGTATTTCCGGAGCCGTGGGGAATCCCCGCCAGCTCCTCAAAATAATAAAATACCCGTTCCGGTTCATAACCGTTTAAAATCCTCATTGTGATCAACCTCCGTATATTCTATCCATAACGCTTCCCGTCCGGATCGTTGCCAGTGCTCATTGATTTGTCCATTCATCGAAAAAGGAGCGCTGGCATATATATGAACCAAAGACGATCCAAGGCCGGTTCTCATGAAAAAAACAGGAATATATCTTATGATTCCCGCGCTGCTGTTCTATATGCTGCTGTTTCCGAAAAAAGTCCTGGCAGACTCCCTGGCCGGCCTGAATCTGTGGTTTCACACAGTCCTTCCTTCGCTGCTTCCGTTTATGATCCTGTCCAACGTACTGATCGGGGCGGATGCCGTCGCCGTGCTCATGCGCCCGTTTTCCGGCTTTTTCCGCCGGTGCCTTGGCCTCTCTCCGGAAGGCGGCTACGTCTGGCTTCTGGGCCTTTTCTGCGGCTTTCCCATGGGCGCGCGTCTCACCGGGACCATGTATCAGGAAAAGAAAATCTCCAGGGAAGAGGCGGATTATCTGCTGACCTTCGCCAACCAGTCCAGCCCCATGTTCCTGTCCACGTATGTAGTGCTCCACGGCCTTGGCGACAGCTCGCTGACACTCCCGGTCATGGCGGTTTTCTATAGCTCCGCCCTGCTCACCGGATTTGTATTCCGCGTTGGCGCGGGACGGTTTCACCTTCCGCCGGCCGTCCCAAAAAAAGAGGCGCCCAGACAGACTTCTTACGGAAACCTGCTTGACACCTCAATCATGAACGGCTTTGAAGTCATTACGCGCCTGGGCGGATATATCATCCTCTTTTCCATCCTTGCCGGAATCGTGATGCAGCTTCCATCCCCCCTGCGCACCGCGGCGCCGTTTCTGTCCGGCATGACAGAGATCACCACGGGCATCCATACAATCTCCGGAACCGCGCTGCCTGCGCAGGTGAAGTTCACAGCCATCGTGGCCTGCACCGCCTTTGGCGGACTGTCCACAGTGGCTCAGACCAGCTGTATGCTCAACGGAACCGGACTTTCTATCTTTACATACCTGAAAGGCAAAGCGGTCAACGCGATGATCGCCGGCCTGTTATGCCTCGCTGTCGCTGGCCTCCTCGTATGAAAGCTCCTCATAGCTTCCTTCTTCCTGCTCCTGAGATACGGCTTCCTCCTGGGCAGGCGCGGCAGCCGGCTGGCTCTGCGGGTTCAGCTCGCTTCTGTTGCGGTTGACAACGTCGTAGCAGCTCTGCAGGGAGCTGATAAAGCCATTGTACTTGGCGCCAGCGTCGTTCAGCGTATCTGCCATGATCGTCTGAAGGGTAGCCAGCATCTCATCGGTATAGGAGATGGCGCTCATACGGATGCTGTTGGCGTCGTTGGTGGCGGAATCCAGAATTCCCTGCGCCTGGGTGTTGGCATTGTTCACCGTCTCGTTGGCCTGAGCGTAAGCGGCCTGCATAACCTCGCTCTGCTCTACCATTTCCTGGGCTCTCGCTCTTGCCTCGTCGATGATGGCGTCGGCTTTTTTCTGCGCGTCCGCCAGGATCGCGTCTTTGTTGCTGATGATCTTCTGGTAGCGCTTGATCTCATCGGGAGTTTTCAGGCGCAGCTCGCGGAGCAGTTCCTCCAGCTCCTCTTTATTCACAACGATTTTTGTTGTAGACAGAGGCTGATACTTACAGCTGTCTACATATTCCTCGATTTCTTCAATAATCTGTTCAATTCTACTGCTCATTTTTGTTTCTCCTTATCTTTTCTCTCCACAGCATGACTCCCAGACTCCGGCAACGGTTCAGCTTTGCCAGGCTGAAGGTTGCTTGCAGAAACTGTTACGCGCGGTTATGACCGTTTATCCATTTTCTCTCTGATCAGTTCAGCCACAAAGTCCGGAACAAATTCGTGAATATCACCGCCGAAGGAGGCGACCTCCTTCACTGTCGTCGAACTCAGATAGGCATATTCCAGAGAGGTGATCAGAAACGCGGTATCCACCTCCGGAGCAAGAATCCGGTTTGTCTGCGCCATCTGCAGCTCGTATTCAAAATCTGTGATCGCGCGAAGTCCCCGGACGATAGCGTTGGCATGACAGGATTTTGCGAAATCCACCGCCAGACCCTGGAAAAATTCCACCTCCACGCCTGGAAGATCCTCAGTCGCTTTCCTAAGTATATTAACACGTTCCTCCGCAGAAAACAACGGAGATTTTACAGAATTGTGCAAAACTCCCACAATTACTTTATCGAAAAGTTCCGACGCCCGCCGAATTACATCCAGATGACCAAAGGTCATCGGGTCGAAGGTCCCCGGATAGACAGCGATTTTCATTTCTCTACTTCTCTCCCTTTACACGGCGCAAAAAGAAATGGCCGTTTGTCTTGTATTTTTTTTCTTTTATACACTGATATCCCAGCTCTTCCAGATAAGAAAAATCCGTATCCAGAGATGCCTCCACAACGATCAGCGTCTCATCTCCCACATAGGACGCGGTTTTCAGGCGCTGCAGCACCTTTTTTTCCAGCTCTTTCCTGTAGGGCGGGTCCATAAAAATGCAGTCGAACGCCGGAACTCCCTCCAGGCGCTCCAGCGCCTGCAAAACCTCCGCGCCCATAACCTGCGCCTGCGGTTCCAGCTTTGTAAATTTCAGATTTTCCCGGATACAGCTTAACGCCTGCCGGTTTTGTTCCACAAAACAGCAAAAAGCCGCTCCACGGCTCAATGCCTCGATACCGATGCCGCCGCTCCCGGCAAACAGATCCAGAAATCTGCAGTCCGGCAGATACGGCTGCAGCATATTGAACAGCGTCTCCTTCGTCCGATCCGTCGTCGGCCGTGTATTCATCCCCGGAACCGTCTTCAGCGGAAGGCTCCGGCATTTTCCTGCGATTACTCTCATTTGTCTGTACTTCCCGTCTGCCGATCAATAATCTGCTTTCAGCTGCTCGCGCCAGTCCAGATCGCCTCTGGAAAGTCCCAGGATCAGCGATTCCGCCGTGGCGATATTCGTGGCCACCGGAATGTTGTACTGGTCGCAGGTCCGCACGATCTTCCAAACGTCCGGCTCCTTGGGATCAATCATCACCGGATTGTAAAAGAAAATCACAAGATCCATGTCCCCGCGCTCAATCATCTCCGTAAACTGCTTGTCGCCGCCCACGGAACCAGGCAGAAACTTGTGAACATGAAGATTTGTCACTTCCTCGATCCTCCGGCCGGTGGTTCCGGTGGCATATACCTCATGCTTCATCAATATCCCCTTATAAGCAATGCAAAAGTCTTCGATCAGACTCTTTTTACTGTTATGTGCAATAATCCCTAGATTCATTTTTTCTACGTCCCTTCTCCTATATTCTGGTATTTATTATAACAAACAACGAAAAATTGCGCAATTCTTTCTTCCGCTTTTATAAAAATGTAATAAGTCTGTCTTTTCCGATTTCATTTTGACTCTCACATCGTTCTAATGTCAAGGTCAAAGCAGCCAAAAACTGCCAGTGTATTTTTCTGTGTCCCGCATATACTATCAGCGTAACGAAACAGAAAAACATTTCAGCATTCGTTACACCAACACAACAGAACAAAAAAGAAAAAAACAAAGGAGGACATGAACAATGGCAAATCGTTCATCTAATACCGCAGCAGTTCCGGAGGCAAAAGGCGCTCTGGACAGATTCAAATTTGAAGTGGCAAACGAACTGGGTGTACCGCTTAGCGACGGTTACAACGGAAACCTGACATCCAAGCAGAATGGTTCTGTAGGCGGATATATGGTTAAGAAAATGATCGAGCAGCAGGAGAGACAGATGTCCGGAACCTCCGGCTCCAGCCAGTATTAAGCCAGACTTCTGACCAGGCGAAAGCAGCCTGAGAGAACAGAAAAGCGTGAGCATTCGCGGCAGCGGATGACTCACGCTTTTTTGTTCTTTGTCTGTGACGGTTCAGCCACGCTGAACAGTTGCCTTTGTTTCGTGTTTAGGGTTTTACCTCTTACAGATCAAAGCTTCCGGTTACATCGCCGTTGATAACATAGTAAGCGGTATACTCTTCCGGCTTCACATAAATCTGAAGTTCCTTCAGATCCGCAGCCTTTTTGCCCAGATCCTTTGTCCAGATCTCATTGACGCGAGCCACCAGAGCTTTATCGTTAATCTCTCTGCCGCCGAACTGAAGGATCACGTCTTCCTTCTTCTCCGCTTTCTTCGCGGTTCTGGTGGAAGCGGTTTTCTTCGCCGCCGTCTTCGCTGTTTTCGCAGGCGCTTTTGCTGCAGTCTCCTCTTTCTTCGCCGCAGGTTTTCTGCCGCGTTTCTTTTTCGGAGTTTCCTCCGGAGCAGCCTCTACAAGAGCTACCGGCGTTACCGCCTCGATCTTTTTCGGCTCTTCTTTCTTTTCTGCTTCAAGTTTCAAAGTCTCAGTTTTTTTGGCTTTTTCTGTTACCTTTGCCTCTGCCTGTGATGTCTCTTTTTCTTCTGTCTTAGCCGTGGTAACCGGTGTTTTTTTTGTTGCCATTTTCATTCCTCCCACGCTGATCAATAATCCAAATTGTTTCAACTCATGCACTATCATACCCTAACTCTTGCGAAATTTCAAGATTTTTTTCATTTGAGGGGCGAAAGGGGATGTGAGTAAAAGGCGGATGAGGGCGGACGAAAGCGGAGCGGGGCAGGCG
>JAGHIA010000137.1 GCA_017887445.1 Fusicatenibacter sp. | reverse complement strand
TTATCTATGTTCTTTTTCAAAAAGGACAATCCAGCAATTCCAGAAGCATAAATTCCACCCGCTAATATAATCACTTCATACTTTGCAATATCCGCAACAACAGCATTCTTTGTTTCTATACAGCCATATCCAGTTATAGATACAAGCCAATTTGCATATTTTTTTGTCGCTCCATACTTTGATTGATATATTATAATTCCGTTCATTTCATTAATCCCTCACAAATTCTATGTATTCAAGTGATATTTCTCTTTTGTGTTTCCGGCTCCAGTCCCGCAAGGCGGTGTACTTGGCGTTGCGGATAACAACCTTACAAAAAGCATGGAATGTATATTTGATATGCTCTTTGCTTTCTTCTGTACAGGTCATGGAAATTCTCCCTTTCCTCCATAAAAGGCGCTATATGGTCGGCAGGCTGCACTTTAAGCATATTTTCTTTTGAACAATGTAATTGACAAAATATAAGATAGTGCAAAAATAATTATTGTGCTTACAAAGCCAATTATCATGCTCAAATCAAAATTTTCTGCAACAAAGCCCATAATGGCATTGTTTGTTGCCCGTGACCAAATCCCTAAAACTACTAACAGTATGATAAGAATGAACATTACCGTAAATCCCGCATTAACGCCCAGCCAATAGTTAGAGGGTAGTATAAAGGCAAGAAACAGTAAGATAACACAAAAGGAAACCACAGATATAAACAAATAAAAACCAAACTGAAATGCTGGAAAGCAAAAGTAGGAGATCGTGTTTACCGCAAGAGAGACACATAATCCGATGATTGCTGCAATCCCCGCAAAGGCATAACGGCTACTGACAATCTGCTTTTTCGAGAGAGGTAATGCAACCGCATATTTTTCCCATTTCCATTGTTCGTCGGAATTGGCAAGAGTAATCAGCATAGAGGCAACTTCCAGCGGAACAAGCAGAAAACTAATATAAATGGAACCAGCCCCCTCCCAAAGAATCATCAGAGCAGCAATGATAGCGAGATCCATGATAAGACGGGCAATCCCGTATTTTTTCTTTACTGTCAGAAAATCTTTTGTCAGTAACCCTTTCATTGCATTTCCCCCTTTACATAAAACAACATGATTTCTTCAATCGTGGCTGGTCCAACGATTGCATTTGAATATTGTTTTGCGGCCTTGTTGCGGTCTTTTACAAGAACCTTAAACTGATAATCTTCTTTACGGTAAGCAACAATTTCGGATTTATCCAGAGTGTCAAATACAGCGGCACCACAGTTTAAAATGCCGTAATTGTCAACCAGTTCGTCTTTTTCGTGGGAAAAAATCAATTTCCCTTTGTGGAGAAAAGTAATATAGTCCGCTACCTTTTCCAAATCGCTTGTGATGTGAGATGATACCAAAACAGAGTGACTTTCATCTTGAACAAAGTCAATGAGCATATCCAAAACATCATCACGGATGATAGGGTCAAGTCCGCTGGTTGCTTCATCCAGAATTAGCAGTTCAGCCTTGTGTGATAAAGCTACGGCAAATGCCAGTTTTACTTTCATGCCTTTGGAAAAGTCTTTCATTTTCTTATCTTTCGGCAGTTCGAATTTTTCGAGATGCTGGCGATAAAGCGGCCAATCCCAGCCGGAATAAATCCCAGACATGAATTTCCCGATTTCCTCTGCCGTGAAGATGTCAGGGAAATGGTTTTCATCGAAAACCACACCGAGCTTATCTTTGATTTCGATTTCGTCCGAAATATGGTCTTTGCCAAAAATGAGTATTTGCCCGCCGGTTTTTTGCGTTTCATTTAGGATACAGTTAATCGTTGTCGATTTTCCTGCACCGTTTTCGCCGATCAACCCCATAATGACACCACGGGGGAGCGAAAAACTTACTTTATCAAGAACAAAGTCATCATAGTCTTTCGATAGTTCTTGAATTTCCAAAACATTATCGCTCATCATTCATCCTCCTGATACATTAGTGTGAGTAATTCTGTCAGCGTATCCAGAGATATTCCGCTTGTGCGGGCAATCTCGATTGCTTCTGAAAACTTTTCTTCTATTTTTTTCTGCTGTTCTTCCAGATAGAAATCTTGATTTTGCGCTGATACATAACAACCCTTTCCGGCGGTCGTTTCAATAAAGCCATCTTCTTGCAATGTGGCATACGCTTTTTGAACGGTCAAAATGCTGATATGCAATGACTTTGCCAATGACCTTACGGACGGGATTGCTTCGCCAGCTTTTAACTCACCACTCATAATTGCTGCTTTAATTTGTGACGCTATCTGCTCGTATAAAGGCCGGCTTGCTTTATTGCTTACGACGATCTCCAAATTTCCACCACCATTCTGTTTTTTAGTGTTATGCTATTACAAGTACAGTATAAGACGCGTTGAAACGGATGTCAAGAGGGAAAAGAAAAAAGTGCGTGGAACAGGCGGTACAGCCGGAGCAGACCAGAGCCAAGGCGCAGAGCAAACGGCGTGATATGGAATTGTGATTACGCCAGATAAGTGATATAATGGCGGTATTGAAAGGCAATAAAAAAATAGGAATTGATGTGAGGTAAAAATGAACACACAACATCGTGTTAGTGAAGATTTTCATAAGAAATATGCAGAGTGGTATGATAGAATAGTAGTAATTACCTTAAAAGACGGAAACACAATTAAGGGGATTTTTGCTGATGAGTTTTATGAAGATGAGTCAATTTTAATTAGTCCGGTAGGTAATGATATTTGTATTGTAGAAATAGCGGATATTGAAAGAATGGAACTGTCAACGGAAAATTGATATTCCCTGTTTGCCGCCTCCGCCGTCCCGAAGCCGCAGACCGTCAAGCGGAAAATCGGCAAGCCCACCTATGGATTATCGATTCATTTCAGCCAGACAAGCACAGAGCGCATGAGCGATCAAGTCATGGGGTGAGTGTATCGGGGCGCAGGCAAAGAAGACGTAATGCTCCGGTACGGAAGAAAGGCGCAGTTTTCTGTAACTGTGCCTTTCTTGAGTATTCCGGGCGGTTTTACACCCGTATTCCGGCGATTGGAAACAGGCATTCCGACTTTACATCATATTGTCGCTTCGTAAGGCATCGGTCAAGTCACATTTCAACATCCTTTTGCCGCCTATGTAATAAGCGAAGCCAACAAACCCGAAAATAGCTGAAAGAAATATCAAGATTGGAATAAGCGGCGCTTCCGCCAAAAACTCCATCGGATCTAAGTAGCTTGCTGCAATCATAAATGCAACCACTATGGCTGTTAATGGCAGCGTGATCATAAGGGGACGCCCTGCAATCACGAACGCTTCAATAGCGAACATTTTTCTCATACCTTCCGGTGTCATTCCAACTGACGCGTATCTCGCAAATTCCCGTTTCCTCTGACGCAGGAAGCCCAGCGTGTTAGAAAATACATTTGCGATTCCGATCATAGCCAGTAGCGCACAAAACGCCCCAAATATCATCATAACGCCTTTTTGCATTGCATTATCAGAAATCTTTTCCTGAATACGGTTTTCTATTTCAACACTGCCGGTCTGCTGAATTACCTGTGAAATTTCACTTTGCATTCCTTCTAATTCGGAAAGCGTTACTCCATCCTTTCCCAATATCCGTATATAAGTATCAGCTTCGGTATTTCCGATTATCCCTGATATTTGCTCCCAGAGCGATAAAGGAACAAACTGCACGAACGCATAATTGTCGTATTCCTCCCTCAATGTTACCGGTTCTTGGGTATAAGCAAGCACTGGAATTTCTGTCACATTTCCTGGCTGTGCGGCATTTTGCAAAGTTATCGTGCTTTGTTCCTCTTTTACAAATGGAATATACTCTTTATAGCGGAAGTTACTGTTTATGCTGTCCCAAATGCGGTTCAGTACAATACTTCCGTCCGTTCCCGGCACAATGCCTAGCTGTTCACAATAATCTTCAAATCCTTCATCGTCCATAATGACGATAGGAGCCTTTACAGAATAGCAACCGTCGCTTGTCATTATTGAATTGCCGCTAACAGCCATAAGTCCGCCTAAATTCGATAATTCATCACTCATATTGGATTCTGGCAGCAAACAGACAGCCGTTGCTTTTTGATAGACAACACTACTTCTGACATCCTGCAAATTCCTGATTTCTTCCCCCTGCTGAAAATCCGAAATTTCAGTATTTTTCAAAGTTACCATCACATCCCATGCGTCCTGATACCTTTCAAAATAGGTATGGTTTGTACTGATGCCTGTCAAAGTGAAGAAACAAAGCATTACCGTAAAACCTAAAAAGGAAAGCGTCAGGGAAAGGTTAGAAGTACGGAGCGCTTTTTTCTGTGCTTTCAGCGCATTTCCAGCCAATTCTCCCTCTACACCAAAAAGCATAGACAAGACACGGGAACGCTTTTTCTTTTTCAGGCTTAATTCCCCGGCGTCCCGTATTGCCTGAAGCGGTGTCAGCCTGCTTAACTTTTTTGCGGGAAGGCACGCGGAAATAAATACTGTCAAAAGGGATGCCAGAATTGTAACCGCAAATACAAGCGGCTGGTATTGGAAAACTGCTTCATGTCGTCCGGCTATTCCCTCTGCAAAGAAATTCGTTGCCTTTATTGTTCCTGCGCTGCCTGCAATCCCGATGAAGCTCCCCGCTAAGACCGGCAGAATACAGAGCGCCGCAGCTTCCTGCATAACGCAGGTAAAAATCTGCCCCGGCGTGGCTCCTATGCTGGAAAAGATACCAAACTGATGAATCCTTGCGTCCATAGATACCGCAAAGGAATTATGGATAATTAAAATCAAGGATACTGATACCACAATCAACAGAGCAATAAAGAAAGTCATTAAAAGCGGCGGAGTTTTGTCCTGGGGATCGTGAACCATATATCTTGATAGCAATAACTCGTGATATGACGCTGCGGTGCTGTCCAGCCCTAATTTCTCGGTTATCAGCGGCATATCGCTGTAAATGGTTCGCATATCCTGAAACCATACGTCAGCTACAATATTTTCCCCCTCGGATAATGAACCGTTGATTTCCACTTTTTCTACATTTGCAAAATTTTCTATTGTAGATATACCGCTTTCGGTTATTCCTTCAATCCTTCCTTGCCAGCTGCCTTCCTCTGTCGTAATCCGCTCGATTTCATAAATCCAAAAGTTATAAAACAAGCTGCATACCAGCGATAAAAACAAAGCGGAAATAAAGGCGGCTGCCATAATGGAGATGCTGGAAGATTTGTTCTTTTTGATAAATCCGGCTGAATAATCTTTCCACATTCTGCTTACCTCCGTTTCTGGTCGCTGATAATGCGTCCATCCTCTATGGTCACAATCCGGTCTGCTTCCAACGCAATTTTTTCATCATGGGTAATCATCAAAATAGTCTGGTTTAGATTCCGGTTCGACAATTTCAGCATATCAATAATTTCCTTTGAATTTTTCTGGTCAAGATTGCCGGTGGGTTCATCCGCCAAAAGAAGTGCCGGTCGGTAAATCAATGCCCTTGCGATTGCCGCCCGTTGCTGTTGTCCCCCGGATAACTGATTCGGAAGAAAGTTCAGCTTATCGGAAATCCCCAACGAATTTACCACTTGTTCAAAATATTCCTGATTCACTTTTTTCTTATCCAATAAGAGGGGCATTAAAATATTTTTCTGAATCGTAAGCGTGGGAATTAAATTGTAAAACTGATAAACCAGCCCCACGTTCCTGCGCCGGAAAATTGCGGCCTGTGTTGCGTTCATCAATGAAATATCAACTCCCCCTACGATAACCTTCCCTTCCGTAGGCTTATCCACGCTGCCTAAAATGTGCAGAAGTGTGGATTTTCCCGAACCGGATGCCCCTACAATCGCAACAAATTCTCCTTTTTCAACTGACAAATCAATTTTATCCAGAGCTGTTACCTGATTATCGCCGCAACCATATACCTTTTTGACACCATCACATTTTAATATTTCCATGTCAGCTTTTCCTTTGTTACTGTTCACAGTCGTTCACAGTAACTTCGCGGCTCCAATGAAAATTCGCTTCGCGAATGGGCGCCGCTCACACCTGAATCACTTTCTCACGCCGCAAACAGTAAGTGTTTGCGGCTGCTGTGAATAGTAACTTTCCTTTCTGTTATACAAGAATTTCTTCGTTACATTCTCAGTATAGCAAAGAAAAGTGACATCTCAGTGACTGTAAATACGGATTTCAAAACAAGCCCCGCCATCCGGCAAATTACGGGCGGTTATATTTCCGTTCTGCAATTCAAAAATAGATTTTGCTAACGCCAGACCAATGCCTATCCCGTTAGGGGCAGCTTTTTTTCCACGGTAAAACCGTTCAAAGAGGTGCGGTATATCTTCCGGGCAAAATCCCTCGCCCTCGTCCCATATTAAAACTAAAGCATATATGGGATTGCTGGAATAATCACAATGTATGGTTCCGCCTTGCGGCGAATGTTCCATACAGTTTTTTATCAGATTCAGAAACGCTTCCATTGTCCATTCCATATCCCCTATGACCGTGGCGCAGCCTTTATCCGGGATTGAGACGGACACGTTTTCTTTTTGCAAAAGGTCACTTAAATTATCTGCTGCAAGTGTAAGCGCAGTATAAATATCAACTTTTGAATGTTCCAATGGCAATGTACCGGCATCTATTCTGGACAGCGTAAGCAGCGATTCTTCCAATACTCCCAATCTTTCTAACTGTTTCCGTATCTGCTCCGCCCGCAAATCAGGTGTTTCCTTTTCCATAAGCTGTAAAGAAAGAGACGCCGCCGTAACAGGGGTTTTCAACTGATGGGCGATATTTGCAAGGTTAGTGGCAAAATTGGTTTTTGCCTTTAACGCCGCCTCCCTTGTCTGAATAAGCTGTGTCACTGTTTTATACATTTCATCTTGCAGACGGGAAAAATCATTCTCATTGGTTTGGACAATCGTTTCCTTTTTTCCAATATTTATCTGTTCCAGATAACCTGTTAATTCCGCTATTCTTGCTTTCTTCTTTTTGTCCAGCCACCATGCAGAAGCAAGAAAGCAGCCAGTAATCAATACAGACAATACCAATGAAACAGCAAAAAAATTCCAACCGGATTCCTCGAAAAACTGACTGCTGCTATATCCATATTGAGCCAAAAACATATTTCCGTTGATTTCTTCCTCTGTGAATGTGTGATACTCTTTCAAAGCGGAAAGAACCTGTTCCTCTGCTTCCGGGTTATTTTCTATGGCAATTTCACAAAATTTTGAGAGGTGTGCAAAAGTGGATTGCCGATATTCATTCATCCAAAATATTGCTAGAACCGCTATCCCTATCAAGCAGACCAACACCGGCAGTCCCAAAGCAAAATGGCGTTTTATTCGCTCCGTCATAACGTGTCCTCCATACGATACCCAAAGCTGCGTATTGTTTTCAGGCAGCCCGGATGATTCAGTTTTTCCCTCAATCGTTTCATTGTGACTGTCAGTGTATTATCATTCACATAACTTCCATGATTGTCCCATACCAATTCCAATAGCTGCTTTCTGGTTACGGTTTTACCTTTATTTTCCATTAAGAGCAAAAGCAACTGATATTCCGGCTGGCTTAATGCAATTTCTTCCTGATTGCAGAAAACCATCATTTTGTCCTTATCTAACAGCAGATGATCGCAGGAAAGGCGTGCGCTGTTCGTTTGCCCGGTTCGCCGAAGAAGGGCAAGAATACGAGAATACAGCACATCCAGTTCAAACGGCTTTACAACATAATCATCCGCACCATGCCCAAAACCTGACACAATATCATGAGAATCTCCCCGGACAGTCAAAAAGATAACCGGCAGACTGCTCCCGCGAAGTCTAATCCATTCACAAAGCGCATTCCCCTGTCCATCCGGCATATTCCAATCCAGCAGGATAATAGTGGGAGTGTACTTCCGTAATGCCGATTTTACAAGAGCAACAGTTGGAAAAACAGTCACTTTACAATCTCTCTGCTCCAAATACTCTTTTACGGCTTGTGCAATATTCTCATCATCTTCAGCATAATAAACATCAATCATTTCCACACCTCCGTTTTCTCGGGATTTTCGCACATTCTGCGCGAAAACACCTCGCGGAATAGCGGAAAGCTGAACGGTTACCATTATTCTGCTCTTTCTTCATTTTCTACTTATCATACGCAATCTTGAAATAATCAAGATATGCCTTATATTTATCCTGTGCTGTCAGACAAATGTCTGTCAGATATCCTTTTTCATTGTTCCATTCTTTTAGACCCCGATAGTAGAACAATTTCAAATTATCATCGATAATAAACGGAACGACATTATATTTCAGGCATTCCTTAAACATAATCAGTCTGCCAACTCGACCGTTACCGTCCTGGAACGGGTGTATCCTCTCAAATTTAACATGGAAGTCCAGAATATCCTCGAAGGACTTTTTATCTTTCCCGTTGTATTCTGTCAGCAGGCTTTTCATCTCATCTGAAACATCTTCCGGCATTGCTGTCGGCATACCACCAACAAAGTGTATACGTGCAGGAACGTTAGATCATAAGCTTACAATGTATAGTCAAACTCGAACTCGTGTTTTATCGGAATGCCATCGTTTCCAAGCAGTGGGATTGATGGCTTTAACTTTCTTGATTGATCAAGAGCGTTTAAATAAACCGCCTTTAATTCAAACCCAAACTTCTGATAATATCGTATTGCATGAATGTTGTCATTTGTAGTTATTAACCAGACCCGTATACAGTGATTATTTTTTGCTGTATCTATAACAGCCTTGATTAAGGCTGAACCAATACCGTGATTTTCCTGAATACTTTGTAAGACTAATATTTCACATTGGCAATCATGTATGCAATAAAGAACATACCCCGTCAATTTTCCATCCGTAACAGAAATAAATCCATCAGTATCTGACGTATCATGTGAAACGCCCCTGGTGATTACAATTGGTCCAGCCCATTCGTTTATAATGTGCTGATTAACCTTAGATCTAAATTCGCTATTTATTGGTATAATCACTTTTGCACCTCAAAATTAAATCGATCAAAATCAAATTTCTTGTGGATTTTATTGTACTGTCCGTTCTCATTTCCTTGTGATTGCTTCTCACGGTAACCCGATGATGGATCCTTCGATAAACCGGGATTTATTTCTCTTTTTTACTCATGAGGTAACAGCTGATTGCTACAAATAAACCCATGAAAACCCACGGAAATGCTGCTTCAATAAAATTGCTAACCATACCTTTTTCCTCCTCGTATTTGTCGTTGTATTTATTATACTTCGCTCACTCGAAAAAGTATAGCTGATTTTTCCGGTTTATTCCAATGTTCTTTTTTATTATTGCCGATTTCAGAAGGTTCGAAAACAAGAACAATGCTTTGCAGCCTTTTTTCTCGATTTTTGGTAGGTATTGTCTGACAGAACAGTTGGTTGCTTCTGGATGGAGTGTTTCCTTTTTGCAGGCTGTCTTGCTTGGCTTTGAACTGTTTTATATTTTCTGTGGTTTTTGTGCGGGAAATTCTGTATAATTACGTGTAAGAACGATAGATGGAACGGTTCATAGGCAGTGGCTGTCTGGAAACTTTGGAACTATTCCGCCAGCTGAGTAGTAACGATTTTTTCTTGTTAGGAAAAATCATCGATTCTGACAGGAAAAACACTATAGAGGGGAAGAGAATGAGTATTTTTTTACAGGAAGCAACGAGAGAACTGCTGCATAGATATTATAAAGATTTTGAGTCTGATCCGGACATATTCATGGATATGGAGCAGTTTCATCCGTATCAATATGACGTAGAGCGGGTGGATGCTTATTGTGAGGCGAAAGTATTCCGTTCTGACAGGAAGGTATTTATGATCATGGACGATACAGCTCCTGTGGGGGAGCTTTTGCTGAAAAACATTGATCTGGAAAAAGGCCAGTGTGAACTATCGATTCATTTGCAGAGGGATGAAGTGAAAAACAGGGGATTTGGAACACAGGCGGAGATATTGGCTTTGCGGTATGCCTTTGAGGTTTTCAAGCTGAACACAGTATATGCCGGCTCCGTGCAGAAGAATGCAAGAAGTCAGCATGTACTTGAAAAAGTCGGTTTTGTGCTGATGAAAGAGGACGATATTTTTAAGTATTATAAAATTGAGGAAATGAATTTCAGAAAAAGTTCAGTGACACGCTTTAGACGTGTTTGAAAATTCATTCCTGCAATCTGCACGCCCCACTTTGCGGGGGAGTTGCCCAGAAATTCAAACGCATTCTATGAGGGAGAATTCTCCTGGTTTTTATTCTATCACATTTTCCGCCTGGAAACTACAGATTGTTTTCAAGATTGTGGAAGTGTGGTAAAATGAGAAAAAGAAAGCAATCTAAATTGGGGTTCGAGTGAGGGAGGTGAACTTTTGAAAAGATTCAGAACGCTGAGCCGGTATCAGAAGGGGATTTTGTTTGCCGTGGCCGTCATGGCCCTGGTGTTTTCAGCGGTTTATCCCATGACCATGGCCCGGCAGGGATTCGAGTACATGGATGTTATCCTGGTGCCGGAGCAGGAAAACGGTAAGACGGTGTATTCCGGAAACATTCAGGGAAAGCAGGCCAGCTTTACTGTGTATGCAGACAAAAGGGCAGAGTTTCAATACGGAGAGAAAGTCTATGGCCCCTATACCGTCCGGGAGGAGCCGGCAGCGATTCCAGGGGACAATGCGCTGGGAAAAGATATGACGGGGATAGAGCTTCGGTGCGGGGAAGAAATTATTTTCCACGGCGGTGTATTGCGGCAGGGGGACGAACGTTGGCTGTACCGTGAGGATGGGAATTTAGAGAATATAACCATTTCGGCGGTGATAAGCGATGGAACGGTCGTGGACGAAAACGGGAATATCCTGGATCCTATGGAGCCTTCCCCTTGGGTGATTCTTGAACTGATGGATGGACCTGAGCTGACCCATAAGGGCATATGGGCCGTATGGGGCTGCGGGGTACTGGTCTGTGCTGTCACAGCCTTTTCAATTCTGTTTGCGGATCAGCTGTTCCGCTGGCGCATGAGCTTATCGGTTCGAAACGTGGAGGATGTGGAACCGTCTGCATGGGAAATGGCAGGCCGGTATGTGGCGTGGACAGCCCTGCCGGTGATGGCATTGGCGCTATTTATCATGGGACTTCGATGAACGGAAGGAAAAAGAGGAGGATGAATGTATGCCGGAGAAAGCAAGAACTACCAGAGAAGTTACAAGAGAATATTTTGACCGCATGATGCTGGAAATGCGCCTGATGGACAGTGTGGTGCCAAGGACGACGCTGGAACTGTACGGAAAAACGTTTGAGACGCCGGTTATGACGGCGGCGTTGTCGCATCTTGGAACCTTTCATCCGGAATTGCCAAGCGGTATGGTCCAGTATGCCATGGGCGCGCAGAAAAGCGGCGCGGTCCACTGGATCGGTATGGGCAGCGACCAGGAGTTTGAGGCGGTAACGGCCACCGGCGCCCGGACCATACGTATCATCAAGCCGTATGCCCGGGAGGAAAAGATTTTTGAGATGATACGCTGTGCCGAGCGCTGCGGCGCGCTGGCTGTGGGAATGGACATTGACCATATGTTTGACCTGAAGGGAGATCCGGATGTCTGCATGGGCGAGCCCATGGCTGTAAAGTCGTCGAAGGAGATCCAAAGATATGTGGAATCCACGAAGCTTCCGTTTCTTGTGAAAGGTGTTCTGAGCGTACAGGACGCGGAAAAATGTATGGCTGTTGGCGCGCAGGGCATTGTAGTTTCCAACCATGGCGGCCGGCTCAACGGGACGCTGCCGCCTCTTGCGGTGCTGCCGGCCATCGCCGCGGCAGTGGCGGGAAAAATTCCGATTTTTGTGGACTGCGGCGTCTGCTCAGGGATGGATGCTTATAAAGCGCTTGCCCTTGGCGCGACCGCCGTCAGCGTGGGCGGCCATCTGATCCCGTATCTGAAAAAAGGCGGAGAAGAAGCGGTGGCGGCGCGCATCCGGCAGATGACGGAAGAATTGAAAGGGGTTATGGCATACACCGGTGTGGGCAGTCTGCAAGAGTTTGACGCGTCTGTGATTCATGTTTTGTGAGATGAGCGCCGGAGCGTGTTTGAAAAACGCTTTCTGCAAGATGTGCCGTCACAGTTTGCGGAGGCGCTATATTTTTTGGGATGAATTTTGGGAGGGAAAGAAATGCGTCTTGGAGGAAGTGTATTTTATCATGGGACAGATGCGGAGGAATTTGCCCTTGCTCATGTGGCGAAAGGGTTCGGAGCGGCGATCTGTCCTCCATGGCTGTCTCTGGAGCGGCCGCGGGAGCTGGAAGCGTTTAAGAAAGCCATGAAAAAGCATGATGTGGTCATTGCGGAGGTCGGCGTCTGGAATAACCCGCTGCATCCGGATCGGGCGGAGGCGGAAAGAAACATCGGGAAACTGGCCGAACGGCTGCGTCTGGCGGAGGAACTGGGGGCGGCGACCTGCGTCAATATCCTGGGAACCAGGCAGACGGCCAGCTGGTTCGGGCCGGAGAAGGGAAATTACAGCGACGATTTTTTTGAGGAAGCAGTGGAGGTGAGTCAGCGCGTCATCGACCAGGTGAAACCGGAGCGGACGAGGCTGTCTTTCGAGATGATGCCTTACTGTTTTCTGGACTCTCCGGAGGAGTATCTCAGATTTCTGAAGGCAGTAGACCGGGAAGCGGCAGGTGTTCACCTGGATATCTGCAACAACATGAACAGTCCCAGGAGGTTTTACAACAATGCCGCGTATATCCGGCATACGTTTCAGCTTCTGGGCGACAAGATTGTGACCCTTCATCTGAAGGATATCGACTTAAAGGAAGACGCGCTCACCGTGGCCTTTGAGGAGGTGCTGCTGGGAACCGGCGGTATCGATCATGTGACGCTTATGGAGGAGATTTCCCGGCTGCCTGCGGATACGCCGGCAATTCTCGAGCATCTGGAGACAGAGGAGCAGTACGATCAGGCGGCGAAAGCGGCAGAGCGGTTTGCGGAAAAAGCAGGGATGCGCAGGGATGGCCTGGTATGGAGAACGGCACGCAAAAGCCATTGATTGCGTCAGTCCTGTTTTTATGATAAACTGTGGAAAAGTAACGATTCAGTAAGCTGAATGGTTCTGTGAAAAGTAGTAACGATTCAGTCCGCTGAATTTACGAAAAGTACAAACAAACAGGGAGTTAGTGATATGCCAGTATTTGATTTTAAAAATTCGCCGGAAGATGCCAAGCAGCCGGAATGTACCTATGAAATTTTTTATACCAGCAACTCGGAAACGTCCGCCAAGCAGCCGATGCTTGTGCTGGATAACCGGGAGGGAAAGCTGAAGCACCATTCCAGCGGTGTTTTTACCAATCCGATCCGCCGGACCGCTTTTGAGTTTAAAGAGGAAAGCGGCACCGTCAGCGCGGATATTCTGCGTATTGACGCCCGGTTTGTCAGTCTGCTGAAATGGATGGGGGAGAACCATATCAACGTGCGTCTCTCCGGGGCGGCGCTGGAGGACGGATATGCGGTTTACAAGATCCGGGAGATTGCCTTTGGCGGAGGGGTGAAGCTTTCCGCGGAGGATGGTTTCCTGCAGTTTATGATCGAGCGGCTTCTGGCCAGCGACGCGCCGTCCCAGGAACTGCCCGACGAGGAGGAGGACGAAACCGGAGACAGCATGAAGCTGACCAGCATCCAGAGTATCTCCGATTTTGTGGCCTGCGCCGGAAGGACGCTGCCGGACAATATCCGTCTGTGGGCCAGAAGAAATCTGGCTGTGGCCCGCTCCCACGAGGTGTCTGCCGAGGAGCGCCGCCATGCCCAGCGGGCGCTTTCCATTATGATGAACATTCAGTGGAAGGGCAACTATTTTCACGCCATCGACCCGGTGGAGGCCCGCCGGATCCTGGATGAGGAGCTTTACGGCATGGAGCAGGTAAAGCAGAGGATCATCGAGACGATTATCCAGATCAACCGTACCCATACGCTGCCGGCTTATGGTCTTTTGCTGATCGGCCCGGCGGGAACCGGAAAGTCTCAGATCGCCTACGCGGTGGCGCGGATTCTGAAGCTTCCCTGGACGACGCTGGATATGAGCTCCATCAACGATCCGGAGCAGCTGACCGGAAGTTCACGGATCTATGCCAACGCGAAACCGGGAATCATTACGGACGCCTTTTCCATGGCCGGCGAGTCCAATCTGGTGTTTATTATCAATGAGCTGGACAAAGCTGCGTCCGGAAACGGGAAGGGCAATCCGGCGGACGTGCTTTTGACGCTGCTGGATAATCTTGGCTTCACCGACAACTATATGGAATGTATGATTCCCACCGGCGGCGTGTACCCCATCGCTACCGCAAACGACAGGGAACAGATCAGTGCGCCGCTTATGTCCCGGTTTGCGGTGATCGAGCTGCCGGACTATACGGCGGAAGAGAAGAAAGTGATCTTTTCCCGCTATGCGCTGCCCAAGGTGCTGAAACGCATTGGTATGCGTCCGGAGGAGTGCGTGCTGACGCCGGACGGCCTGGAAGCGGTGATCGAGCTGCACAGCAATACCAGCGGAATCCGCGATCTGGAGCAGACGGCGGAGCATCTTGCCGCAAACGCGTTATACCAGATTGAGGTTGAACATGTGGGAGCCGTAACCTTTGACGGGGAGAAAGTAAGAAAGCTGCTTTCCTGAGATACGGAGCGCGGAGTCCTGTTGGCATGGCATATTTTATTCCCGCGAGCAACGAGCCAAGCAGCCACAGCCCAGGCTGCCTTCTCTTGCCGCCAGCGGCAATTCACCTTGTGCTTGCATGGATATTTGGCGGTGCTGTGTGCCGGTGGCACACGTTAAGCACCGGCCGGAGCGTAGCGTAGACCAAATACCCTGTTGCTCTGCAGCGCTGCAAGATGGATACCCTGTTGCTTGCGGCGGGGTTTTTGATTGGCCGCGCCGCACAGCGGGAGAAAGGAAATGAAAATGAAACTGATCAATGCAGGTTCTTTGAATTATGATACAACCTACCATGTGGAGCATATGGTACGGCCTGGGGAAACCATCGCGGCGGAGAAAATGGAAACGGCCTGCGGGGGAAAAGGACTGAACCAGTCGGTGGCTGCCGCCAGCGCCGGAGCGGAGGTGTACCACGCGGGGATTGTGGGAGAGGACGGAGAAGAATTGATCCGCGCCGCAAAGGAGCGTGGTGTGCATACTGAGTGGATCCGCAGGCTTTCCGGACGGAACAGCGGGCGGGCTATGATCTTGCTGGACCGCAAAGGACAGAACAGTATTGTGGTGTACGCAGGAACGAACCATGCGTTTGACGAAGCATATGGACGGGAGATCCTGGAGAAGGCTCTGCCGGGAGACTTTCTGCTGCTGCAAAATGAAATCAACGATGTGCCTGGGCTGGCCGCCGCGGCTGCGGAAAAGGGCGTGAAGGTGGCGTGGAATCCTTCGCCGTTTCGGCCGGAGTGGGTGGAGCGGATGCTTCCTTGCACAAAACTTCTGTTTATCAACGAGGTGGAGGGAGAGCAGCTGACCGGGGAAAAAGAACCGCTGAACATCCTGGACAGGCTCAAAGAGTGGCGAAACATGGAGGTAGTCCTGACTCTGGGAGACGTTGGCGCGTATTACCAGGGGGACGGCATTCGGCTGTTTCAGGAAAGCTTCCTGGTTCCTGTGGAGGACACGACGGCGGCGGGAGATACCTTTACCGGGTATTATCTCGCGGAAGTCATGAGGGGAAAGAACCCCGGACAGTGTCTGCGGACAGCCGCGGCCGCGGCCGCCCTGGCGGTGTCGCGAAAGGGCGCGGTGCCGTCCATTCCTCAGTGGGAGCAGGTGGTGGAATTTTTGGGCGCCACAGTTTCAAAGTAACAGTTCAGTCAGCTGAACTGTTACGTTTCAAACACATTCTGTCAGAAAGGAGACGCGGGAAAGTGAAACGGAGAGTATTCCTGATCGTATTGGACAGCTTCGGCATCGGTTATGAGCCGGATGCGGACGATTTCGGGGACAGGGGCGCAAACACGCTGAAGACAATCATGCAGTCGGAGAACTTTCAGGTTCCGGTGATGGAACAGCTGGGGCTGTTTGCCATTGACGGTACGCCGAAGGGGGAGGTTCCGGACTCGTTGCTGGGCGCTTACGGGCGGCTGCAGGAGCAGTCCCGGGGCAAGGATACGACGGTGGGCCACTGGGAGATCGCCGGGCTGATCTCTGAGCGTCCGCTGCCGGTGTACCCCGATGGATTTCCGCCGGAGGTCATCGCCGAATTTGAGGCAAAGACGGGGCGGAAGGTATTGTGCAATCAGCCGTATTCCGGCACGGAGGTCATCGCCCGTTATGGGGAGGAGCACAGGAAGACAGGCGCGCTGATCGTCTACACATCGGCGGACAGTGTATTCCAGATCGCGGCCCACGAGGACGTGGTTCCCACGGAGCAGCTTTATGAATACTGCCGTATTGCCAGGGAAATCCTCCAGGGTGAGCATGGCGTGGGCCGGGTGATTGCCCGTCCGTTTACCGGGGCAGAGGGGAATTTTGTGCGTACGTCCGGAAGACATGATTTTTCTCTTGTGCCTCCGGGGGACACGATGCTGGACCTTCTGCAGCGGGGCGGCTTCCGCACGGTCAGTGTGGGAAAAATCTTTGATATTTTTGCGGGGAAAGGAATTGCCGAGAGCCATCCCACGAAGGGAAACGCCGACGGGATGAGAACGGCCATGGAGGTAGCGGCGACGGATTTTGAGGGCCTGTGCTTTATCAATCTGGTGGATTTTGATATGGTGTACGGCCACCGCAACGACATTGACGGCTATGCGGCGGCGGCAGCGGAGTTTGACCGGTGGCTGCCGGGATTTATGGAACAGATGAAAGAGGGGGATATCCTGATGATCACGGCCGACCACGGATGCGATCCCGGTTTTCCAGGCACGGACCATACCCGTGAGTATATCCCGCTGATGGTCTGTGGAACAGATATCAGGCGCGGCGTCAACATCGGTACACGCAAGAGCTTCTCTGATATCGGGGCGACGGTTCTGGAGCTGTTTGGGATCCGGGGAGGTATCTGCGGGGAAAGTTTTCTCCATGAGATTCTCGTACCCCGTATATGAAATATCCGGACCATCCGACCTGCCTATTTTTCGGTGAGCCGCAGAGTCCGGAAAAGTAGAAAAAAAGAGGAATATACAAGAATTTCTTGCAGAAAAAGTGTCATAAATCCAATGGCACTTTTTTTGTGCGTTCATATACTGGTAAGGAAGAAGGAAATCGACGGAAAGGAAAGAAGATGGAGAACAATCGTATGAATGGCTCCTGCGGTATGGGTAATATGAACAGCGGTTGCGGCAGGAGAATGACAGAGGATCGCTGCGCCATGCACAACAGAAACGACGGCTGCGGGATGCGGAATGTGAATGAAGGATGTAATGGGAGAACTGGAAACAATGATTGCGGTATGCGTGATGGAAACAGCGGCTGCGGCATGAGAAGCAGCGGCAGAAACTGTGGCTCACCGGTATCGGAGTGCCGCAGGATGTGCCGGCAGACGGGTGATCTGGGCGATATGCCTTTGGATCAGCTGCCCCTTGCAATGGGATATGTGCCGATGCAGCGCTTTGGCCGTACCTTTGAGCTTGGGACGGGACTTGAAGCCGGGACAATCTTTCCGGAACTGCACAAACCGTTCTGTGGGAAAGGAGGCGCCGGATGCAGATGAGAGGACAACAGCCTGACAGGAAACAGCTGCTGGCCTGGATCAATCAGGTTAGCTTTGCTGTCAACGAAATGACACTTTATCTGGACACTCATCCGGATGACGAGGATGCGCTGGCATTCTTCCGGGAAAAGCTGAAGATGCGTCAGGAAGCTTTGGAGACTTACGCGAGAATGTTCGGGCCACTGACCATCGACACCGCCAATGACAATATGAGCTGCTCGTTCGAGTGGGTACAGCAGCCGTGGCCATGGGAGCCGTCGGGGAAAGGAGGATGCAGATAGTATGTGGAATTATGAGAAGCGATTGCAGTACCCGGTAAATATTAAAACTCCTAATGCGAAGATCGCGCAGATCATTATGAGTCAGTACGGGGGTCCCGATGGCGGAGGGGGACGAAAGGAAGGCGGACGAAAGGAAGGCGGACGAAAGGAGACCGGGTTGGGCGGCAGGTGCGTTCGGCGGGCGGCTGTGGTGGGGACGGAAACTCTATGTGTCCCGGAGGCGTTCCGGACGGGGACCGGCGCAATTCGACAGGAATGCTTGATGCATTCCCGTCTCAGTGCGCCTCAGGCTCGGTACGTGAAGTACCTCGCCTGCCCCGTCCGGAACGTCGCCGGGACACTTAGAGCGTGTTTGAAAATTGCTTTCTGCAAGATGTGCGTCACAGTTTGTGGGGAATTTGTTCCAGAATCAGGAGGCGTAGCGGGCTACGCTGA
>JAGHIA010000136.1 GCA_017887445.1 Fusicatenibacter sp. | reverse complement strand
CATTCTTCACGGTTTCCGTCCGGTCCCTGCCGGAACCGGCAGACGCCTACATGCACCGTCTCGATGCCCTCCTGCTCCAGCCGCTCCACCTTTTCCAGGATTCCTGCGTCTTCGCGCGGCTTGGCGGCTCCGTCTTCGGCACAGCCGTTGCACTTCATAAAGGCCAGGAGCTGAGTGTCTTCCCCATAGCCTTCAAAAAAATATTTCCTCTCGGCAAAGGCCCGCAGGCACGATGCCCCGGTACAAATCTCGCCTGCATGAAGACAGGTCAATATTCCAATCCTCTTCATGACTCCCCCGCTCCTTCCGTAAACAGGATATGCAGCCTGCCGTTTTTGTCCCGCACCGTTTCCGCCTCCACCTGGTACACCCGGCGGATCGTCTCCGGCGTCAGCAGTTCTTCCGGCGTTCCGCTGCCCACAATCTCCCCGTCCTTCAGAATATACAGACGGTCGCAGTACATGGCCGCAATGTTCAGATCATGAATAGCGGACAGCACCGTTACCTTCAGACCACGCACCAGTTCCATCAGCTGAAGCTGATGGGTGATGTCCAGATGATTGGTGGGCTCGTCCAGGATCAGACAAGGCGTCTGCTGGGCCAGCGCCCGGGCAAGGATCACCCGCTGCTGCTCGCCGCCGGACAGGGTGGAAAAGCTCCTGTCGGCAAACTCATACATGCGGACGGTCCGAAGAGCGTCCTCCACGATCTGGAAATCCTTCGCTCCGTCCTTCTCCAGCATTTTCTTGTGAGGCGCCCGCCCCATCATCACCACCTCGCGGACGGAAAATTCAAAGTTATAGTAATTGTGCTGTGCAACCACCGCCACTTTCCGCGCGGAGGTCCGTACCTTCATCTCATGCAGTTCCTGGTCTCCCAGCCAGATACAGCCGCCGTCCGGCTTCAGCACCCGGTAAATACATTTCAGCAGCGTGGATTTTCCGCTTCCGTTGGGTCCGATGATTCCCACAAACTCGCCGGAGCGGGTCTCCACTGAAATATCCTTCAGGATTCTTGCCGCTCCGTAGGAGAGCGACGTATGTTCTGTGCGTATTTCCATTACTCTGCCCCTCCGAATCCGTGGGATTTCCGTACCATCAGGTAGATAAAGCACGGAGCGCCCACCAGTGAAACCAGGATGCCGATGGGCATCTCGGAATTTTCCAGGATCACACGGCAGAGAACGTCGCACCAGATCAGGAAGATCGCGCCGCACAAGGCGCAGAGCGGAATCAGCCTGCGGTGGTCCGTGCCAAATATAAGCCGCACCGCATGGGGAATGATCAGACCCACAAAGCCGATCATTCCGGCCGCGTAGACCGCGAATCCCACGATCACCGATACCAGCAGCATATAGCACATCCGCACATTCTGCAGGTCTGTTCCCAGGGTAATCGCCGTCTCGTCTCCGTACAGCATCAGATTCAGATTCCGGTACTGGGTCCAGAACAGCAGACAGCCAATCAGGATCACCGGAAGGATCACCGCTACATTCTCCCACTTTGCCCCTGCGAGGCTGCCCATGGACCAGTAGGTCACCGACTGGGACGCCCCTTTATCGTTGGCGATATACAGGACAAAACTGGAAAACGCGGAACACACCGCGCTGACCGCCATACCTGCCAGAATCAGCTTGGCCGCCCCGGGCCTCCCTCCGATGTTGGAGATAAACAACACCAGAAAGGAAGCCGCCAGCGCGCCGAAAAACGCCATGATCCCCACAGAATTGCTGCCGAACATGGTCCCGATCCCCAGCATGATCGCCAGGGTCGCTCCCAGGGTGGCTCCGGAAGAGATTCCAAGCACATACGGGTCCGCCAGCGAATTTTTTACCACCGCCTGCATGACAGCGCCGCAGACCGCCAGGCCCATGCCCACCGCCACCGCCAGCACCGCCCGCGGGAAACGGATCAGCCATACCACATCGTGAACGGCCCCGGTCCCATACTCCTCCAGTCCCTTCACATGGAACAGCTCATAGAACACCACCTGATAAACCTCTTTCACGGAAATATCCGCGTTTCCAAAGGTGATGGAGATGAGCACGGAGGCGATCAGCAGAATCAGCAGGACCGCTGCCACCAGCAGATAAAGTGAAGTCTGCCGGAACCACTTTTTTCCATTGACGTTTTCCTTTTTCACGCTTACCCCTTTCATGGCGCACTCGCTGCACCAATAATGGTAGATTTGGAAGTTTACTTCCAAACTTTACTCTCCCAGTTCAAGCTCCGGATACAGGCCTTTGGCGAAGGTTTCGATACCGTCCTGTGTGCGTGTGGCGCTGGCATACATTTCGCTGAGCATGATCGGCACCACACGGTTGTTCTGAACCGCCTGCAGGCTCTGCAAAGACTCGTCTCCGGTGATCGTGGCCAGTTTCTCATTCATTACCTCTTCCGGATCGTCTCCGGTGTAGGGCATGTAAACCACAAAGATCACATCCGGGTCCGCCGCGATCAGATCTTCTTTTCCAAGGGAGCTTCCGTCAGGATTTGCCAGCACGCCGCCAAGCTGGGTCACCATGTCGCCGCCAAGGCTGGTGGCGCCGTAGTTGCGGAAGCTGTCTTTGCTTGGCTCCAGCACCAGGGTCGTGGGTTTTTCAGCGATATCCGCTGTCTTTTCCTTTACGCTTTCGATGGTATCCTGCATTTCCTGTACAATCGCCTCGGCTTTTCCCTGTACGTCAAAGATTTTTCCGATGTTCAGAATGTCCGTGTACTCGTTTTCCAGCGTGCGGTTATAGGCCTCCTCGCTGGGACGGGTATTGCTGTTCATATAAATGTTGGTTCCCTTGTCCACCCATCCTTTGGCGTCTCCCAGGGTTTTCTCTCCAAACAGCGAGCCCCAGGAAAAGATCAAATCCGGCTCCATCATCGTTACCGTCTCCAGGGACGGCGTAAATTCATCCAGATAATTGATGGAAGAAAAGGCACTCTTCTGCTCGTCCGGCACCTCGTTGTCCAGTCCTGCCGCTCCCGCGATATGATCCTCAAGTCCCAGCGCCAGCAGCGTCTCAATGCTGCCCTGGTAAACGGCCAGCACCTTTTCGGGCGCTTTCTCGTAAGTGGTCGTAAGTTCCTGGCCATCGGAGCCATAGGTGGTGATGGTCAGAGGGTACTGGGTCTTCTCTCCTTCTGTCTCCTGGGAGGGCGAAGACGCGGAAACGGAAGCGCTGTCAGAATCTCCGCTGTCGGAAGTTGCCTGATTGTCTTCAATAATCTCCGACGCGTCCTTGCGCTCGTTGTCCCCGCTGTTGTTGCCGCTGTTTCCGCAGGCGCCAAGGCTTACCGCCATTCCCGCCGCAAGAAAAACTGCCAGTAGTTTCTTTGTCATTTTGTTCTGTTTCATTTCCTTTTGTTTCTCCTTTTACACTGTTTTTTAACAGCTGTATCGTAAAACTGTGAGGTTTCCCTCACCAGAACCTGCACCCTCCGCTGTGCTTTTTTCTCTGCTCCTTCTTCTGCAAAAAAAGGAAAATCAGACACTGCCGGAACGTATACCGCTTTTGTTTTTTGGCGGTCACTTCCGTCCCAGCTGATACAGCACATTGGTCCAGGAACCGCAGACGTTTTGCAGGCGCTTCCGCAGTTCCGTGGGAACCTCCTTTTTTTCCGGGATCCTTCCCAGACGTTCACAGATTTCCCGCAGCTTATTCAGATCTCCGGCAGTCTGCTCATCCGGATTCACCAGATAGTAGCAGCAGTCGTAAAGCGTCTGATTATGGCGGCGGGAACCGGAAATTTCTCTTGGCTCCAACTTTGTGGAGGAAAACGGACGGATCCGCACCACCGGCTCCAATCCCACTTGATACAAGGCGTTTCTCCAGCTTTTACAGCTGGCGGTCAGCGTTTCCTGTACCTGTTTGGACACCTCGTTTTTTCTCGGAGGCCGGCCGGTTTCCTCTGCTTTTTTTCGGATTTCCTGCAGATATCCCCTGGATGTCTCGTCCAAATCCTTCACCAGATATACGGCGTGCTTCTCGAAAAACTCCTCGTTCAGACCGGCATCCTGCACAATGGCGCCCCAGTCTTTTCCGTAGCTTTTCAATTTTGCGCATAACTCTGGCGCATCCGACGGATGAGGGATTCTGCACAGCTCCTTTGCCTGCTGACGAAGCTGCCAAAGCAGCTGCCGGTACTGCTCCTGCTCTTCCTCCATCTGCTTCCAGGATTTTCCTCCGGCGCCGGAGGCTCTTTTCAGTCCCGCAGCTTCCAGCGCATAGGGCCACCGGCGGAATCTTTTCCGGATATACTCCCGCAAAACCCAGAACATTTCTTTCTGAGAGGGAGAATGATCCAGTTCCCTGGCCCGACTGCGCAGCAGTTCCAGAAGAACGCTGTCCGGCAGTTCGCGGTAAAACTCCCGGCCCTTTGGCGTTTCCAGGGAAAATTCCCGGTACAAAAATCCCGAACGCTCCTGGCTTCCCTCTTCCATCTCTTTGGCTTCCGAAGCGGTCTTCAAAAGCTGGCTAAGCTTCTTTTCCCACCTGGCCTCTGTTTTCTTTCCGCCGTTCATCTTCCCATCCTCTTTTCCTGCCTGTCCTTTTCTTTCGTCATTCCCGTGTTTTCCCGCACAAAAAAAATGCCTGCTCCACCTGGAACGGACATTCATATTCCTGCTCAAAACAGACTGCCTCCGGGGAATTCCTGATTCACCAATAAATACGACTATCCCGCTGACTTGCATTTTTGCTCACAGCGTCTGTGCCGGACTTTCACCGGACTTCCGATTAAGAGTTCCTGTACCGCTTTTACATTCCTCGCCGCATCTGTTTTTATTCTGTTGGTCTTTTTGTTCTCCGCAGCGCCCGCCCCGCAATGCGAACCGCTGTGTTCCGGATAAACAACATTCATTATACTTCTGTTCTCTTTTCTTGTCAATGAAAGGCTGAAAAGTTACACGATTACAATGATGCTGGGGTCAAAAGCTGGCGCCCGGGGATGGGTTCTGAAAATTCACACGGTTTCGGAACCCAAGAACCTCTAAGGTTTCAAAAATCTGCTAAAACCGTGTCCCCAAAGAAAGAACTCGCAAGCTCAAACAACTTTCTTTGGGGACACAACGCAAATTTTTGAAACCTAAGAGGTTTAGGGTTCCTGCAAATGTGTGAATTTTCAGAACCCATCCCCGGGCGCCAGCTTTTGACCCCAGCATCTTACTCGTTACGACAGCTCACACTTGTGTTTCTACGCGCGATAGGATATAATAGTTCCAAACGTTTCCGGAGCGCCGCAGGCCCCGGGACTTTCGCATATTCTGCGCAAACACCGGGAGCCTGTTTGAAAATTCATTTCTGCAATCTGCACATCCCGTGTAATTTGGTATTTTCAGACACGCTCCAAGACAGGAGGAATTCATGAAACCTAAGAAACTGGAACTCCGTATCATTCAAATACTGGTTCTCACAGCGCTTCTCATCCTGGGCATCAAATATTTTGACGTGCTGCTCTCCATGCTCGGACATCTTTGGGGGATTCTTTTCCCTCTGGTCATCGGCGCAGCAATCGCGTTCACTTTGAACATTCCAATGAAAAAGCTGGAAAAGCATTATTTTCCACACAGCGACAACAAATATATCAAGAAAAGCCGCCGGCCGGTATGCCTGCTCCTGTCTGTGATTCTGATTCTTCTTGGAGCGGCATTTGTTATCCGTATGGTAATTCCGGAGCTGATCAACGCCTTCTCCCTTATCATCAAAGAAGCGATCGCCTATCTGCAGCTGGGACAGGAATGGCTTCTGGAAAACTCCGAAAATCTTCCGTCCTTTTTTAACCAGTATATCGGACAGGATCTGGATATCCGGGAAAATGTACAGAAACTGATGAACCTGATCTTCCAGGGCATCAGCGGGATCCTCGGCTCTGCCTTTAGCGTCTTCGGAACTTTGGCGGGCACCGTCATGGACACCGTTTTCGCCGTGATCTTCGCCCTTTACCTGCTGTTTGGAAAAGAGAAACTGATCAGTCAGTTCCGCAGGCTCTGCCGCCGCTATCTGGGACACTCCATCACTGCCCGGACCGGATATGTTCTGAACATCTTCAACACCAAATTTCAGAACTTCATCATCGGACAGTGTCTGGAAGCGCTGATTCTTGGCGTACTCTGCACGGTCGGCATGATGATCTTCCGGTTTCCCTATGCCCTGATGGTCGGAGCTACCATCGCCGCCACGGCGCTGATCCCCATCCTGGGCGCCTACCTGGGAGCAGCCATCGGAGCATTCATGATTTTTACCGAAAATCCTCTGCAGGCGCTGGGATTTCTCGTATTCATCGTGGTCCTTCAGCAGGTGGAAGGCAACCTGATCTACCCGAGAACCGTCGGCTCCTCCATCGGACTTCCCGGCATCTGGGTCATCGCCGCCGTCACCATCGGCGGAGGCCTTGGCGGCATCCTGGGAATGCTGGTAGGCGTCCCCCTGGCCGCAGCCGTCTACCAGCTCATCTGTGACGATGTACACCGGGCAGAACGAAAAGCCGCAGCCGCCCGCACATGCTCCGCCAGGACAACTGGTGAAATACAGGAGCAGGCCACTTCCGGATCAGAACCTGCGCAAGCCGGCCACGGATCCGGCACCGAGCCACAACATCCGGGAAATCCATAAACACCAACCGTTCAGCCAACGGAAAAGTTACAGACATCTCTCTGCATTCAAAAAGAGGCCCTGTCTCCAACACAGGGCCTCTTTCGTCCGCCTTATCTCCCCATCACACGCTGATATACATACCCGCGGTCCGGTGTCAATTCCACTGCCGAAACCTCAAAATAAACCACTCCATGCTCCCGCACCTGCAGCGCCACGGTCAAAACACCATCCCTGGCCTGCTGCCGCTTCGCCTGCACCGCTGGCACCGCCGCCTCCCGGAGGATTTTTTTCTGCCGCTGGCTAAAGCTGGACGGCTCGCCCATCCCGTGCCACACCGCCAGGGGGTTGCAGGTCTCCTCATCCACCGTCTTCGTCAGCACACAGCACGCTTCGCCGCTCACCGGCAGTTCAAAGGAAAGTTCCAGGTCTCTGCCGCACCGCTCCAGGCTTTCCGCCCAGGCCACGCCCCGGTAGCTTCCATCTTTTGTCCGGACGATCACCGCATCCTCCGAACGATGGACACAGGTCCCCTGCAGCTCTTTAAAGAACGAGAAGGTCCAGAAGGTAGGCTTTGGGATACATCCGTTGGCCACCAGACCGAATCCCCCGTGAAACGGTGTGAAAGGCACACCAAACTCCTCGAAAATATCCCCAAAGGTCCAGTAGGAATAGGAATCTCCATAATCTCCCAGCCGGGAAAGCTGATGAGCGAGAAACGCCGCATTCTGGTTGGTATCATGGATCGGCGCATTGGGGATATAAGAGGTATTGAACTCCGTAATATGAATCTCCAGACCACGGTATTCCTCAAAGCTGTCAATAATATCCCTGGTGGTCTGCAGGTTATCGAACCCGTCCTGAGGTTTCATCAGCTTCACATAACCGTAATGGCCCACACGCTCCGGCACCTCCGTGGTATAGTGATGGCGGGTCACAAAATCCACCGGTATCTTCCTGCTGCTGCAGAATTCCAGGAAAGAGCGGATCCACAACTCGTCCGAGCCTCCGCACACCGCTGGCCCTCCCACACGGAACCGGCGGTCCACCTCCTTCACCGCCGCGAAGGTATGTTCAAACAGCCGGAAATACTCCTGCATATCCGCATCCTTCCAGAATCCCGGCAGATTCGGCTCATTCCACACCTCCACCGGCCAGGTGACCACCTCGTCCGCGCCGTAACGCTCCATGAGATGGCGCAGCGTCGCCTGCACCAGCGCGCACCATGCCCGGTACTCTCTTGGCGGCGTCACATTTCCCTTCCAATAGAACACTGTCTGTGTGCCGCTGGCCAGCTTCTCCGGCATAAAGCCAAGCTCCAGGAACGGCTTCAGCCCCAGCCTGCGGTAGCTGTCCATGACCAGATCCAGATAAGTAAAGTTATATTCCGCCTTCACCGTCCCGTCTGCGGCTGTGTACTGCTGATAGATTGCCATGTCGTCGCAGAACAGACCATGGCCCCGGATATGCTGAAATCCGATCTCTCTTTGTACCAGTTCCAGCTGATCCTGATACTCCTTCTGAAGCGCCAGACCCATGCGTCCGGTTCCCACGCAGAAATCTACCTGATTCCGAAACGGAACCGCAGCGTCTTTTTCAATTCTGTAAATTTTCTTCTCCATATTATAACTTCCTCCTTTGGTCTACCTTTCGCGACCGGCGCATCCGACCTATCTGTTTTCCGGATCGCATTTCTGCCCTTCAAACCGAAACTCCCGGAAATCGGCAAACCCGCCGGTCTTTGCCGTTCCATAACAAAACAGGCCCACCCGGCAGCCGACAAAAATATCCAGGGTGAATTTCAGCTGTACCGGCTTTGCCGGCATCATCCAGTGCACGTTGTCCAGGCTGTAATAGAACGCCGCCTGATCCTTCTTATCAGAAAACGAAAACTCCGCTTTCAGAAAGATTCTTGCGCCTGTCTCCCGCGGCAGCTCTGTCCTCGCAAGCTCCCTGGTACCGTCCTCCCTGCGGGCCACGGTCTGCAGATACCAGGCGCCGTTTTCCTTCGCCAGTCCGATCTGCCCGTAATATCCCTGCAGCGCACAGATCCCTGCGTAATCACCGTCCAGCATCCCTGCGCCGTCCAGTTCCACGGTGAAACAGGAATACGGCTCCTCCGTTCTCTGGGTCAGCGTATTCTGAGCGTTCAGAAGCTCTTTTGCCGTCCTGCGGTTTTTCAGCCGCAGATAACCCGGCCGTTCCGTGAAGGACCAGTCATCGGGATGTGGGTTATGGTTCCACTGCCAGGGAAGCCGCAGACGGTTTTCCCTGTGCCGGAAGCTGTCGGAGATCACTAACGGCTCCGCTGGAAACGCATCCATCTCTTCTTCCGTGCATTCCCATTCCAGCGGCACCGTTCCGTTGTCGCCCAGTACCGGCCAGTCTTCCTCCCAGCGGACCGGCAGCAGATACGGGATCCTGCCCACCGCGCCCCGGTCCTGGAACATAACCGCGTACCATTGACCGGAAGGCGAATCTGTCAGCGCGCCCTGGGCGACGCCGCAGCCTTCCCTTCCTCCGTCGTCGTTCAGCAGGACCCGGCGCTCAAAAGGACCGTTGAGGCTTTTGCTCCGGTAACAGATCTCCCGCCGTCTTCCGCCGTCGTTGCCATCCACCGGCCAGTCGATGAGCAGCAGATACAGATAGCCGTTTCGCACATAGGCCCGGCATCCCTCGCAGCGCAGCCGCAGACCGTCCGAGGGCGTTTCCAGAAACAGCCGGTCCGTCTCCGGGCGGACACCCATCAGGTCTTCCTGCAGCTCCACGATTCTAAGATCGCCGTTGCCGTAGATAAGATAGGAGCGTCCTTCCCAGAACAGAAAGGACATATCATGGTAAATACCTTCCACCCATGTCCGCTCCCAGTTGCTCTGCTCTATGTCTCTGGTCCGGCAGAAATACGTCCGGTTCAGGTCGTTGCACACAAAGCAGGCGTGATAATATCCGTCTTGATACGCCAGACTGGTGGCCCACTGGCCGCAGCCGTAGGCGTTCTGTCCATCCTCCAGACGATAGCCGCCGTTATCCTCCAATTCCTCAAAAATATAGGACACGATCTCCCAGCTGCACAGGTCCCTCGACCGCAGCACCGGCCCGCCGGGCATATAAAACATAGTCGTGGAAACCATGTACCACACGTCTCCCACCCGCAGAAGATCCGGGTCGGGCATATCCACACTTAACAGAGGATTTTTTATCTTCATCTTCCATTTCCAGCCTTTCATTTAACGTTAAACTAAATTTTCTCCATCATAGTTTATTTCTTAAACTATGTCAATCCTCTGAGAATAAAATCCCCTGTTTCGTAATATTGTACGAAATTCCCGCTGCATTTTTGTCATTCTTTTGTACATAAAAAGGCCGGCGCACACGGCGCCAGCCTCTCACTCATACTTAGATCACTACTCCATTTCATAATTATCCATACAGATCTGATAACATTCAGTCAACTGAATAGTTGCCAGATCTGTACACTTACTGCTCAGACCGTATAAAGCCATAGTTCCTGCGGACATCCGGCCCATCGGAAAACAACCTTCAATCATCCGATGTCATAACCATTTAAGGCGGAATCATTACATCGTTTCTTCTGTCACGACAGTCTTCCGTTCTCCATCTTGTAGACCACATCGGCGATTCCCATCGTAGACTTCCGGTGAGACACAAGCACCACCGTTTTCTCCCGGCAGGTCTCGTTCAGCGACCGGAGAATGATTCCTTCATTCAGGGAATCCAGGTTGCTGGTAGGCTCGTCCAGCAAAAGCAGCGGTCCGTCGTGGAGAAACGCCCGGGCAATGCCGATCCGCTGCCGCTCACCGCCGGACAGGGTGTCGCCAAGTTCTCCCACCTGGGTATCGTAGCCGTTTGGCAGGGAAAGGATGAAGTCATGGATGGACGCTTTTTTCGCAGCCTCCATGATCTCCTCCCTGGACGCCCCCGGTTTTCCCACCGCGATGTTGTTGGCGATGGAATCGTGGAACAGGTAGGTCTCCTGGGTCACATAGGACTCCATATCCCGCAGATTTTTCGTGTTGATGTTCCGGATGTCCTCGCCGGAAATCTCCACCGTGCCGCTCTGCACATCAAAGAAACGCATCAGAAGCTTCAGCAGCGTGGATTTTCCCGAGCCGCTGTTTCCGTGGATACCGGCGATCTGCCCCGGCCGGAACCGGATCGAGTAATCCCGCAGGATCGTCTCCTCTTCATAGGCAAACGCCACATGGTCAAGGGCCGCGCCGGAAAATTCCGTGGAGATTCCGTTCTTCACCTCACGCACCTGCGGCTCCTCCTCAAGAATAGAAAGGACACGCTCGCCGCTGGCCAGAGTCTGATGGAGATTGTTGGAAAGGCTGGCCAGCGCCACCACCGGTCCGAAAGATCCCATCATGGCGATGGTGCAGATGACCACCGTATCGAAGCCGGTCTGTCCGCCCCGGTACAGTCCAAGGGTAAGAAACAGCATGGCAAACGAAAAGACAAGGATCGCCAGGTTCGTCAGCGCCCTCTGTGACGCTTCCATACCGCTCAGTTCCTTCTGCATTTCGCCCAGACGGCGGGAACGGCGGCTCATCTCCTCCTTCCGCCCATCGCCCTGACCGTACTGGATCGTCTCATCCAGTCCCCGCAGCGAGTCCAGCACAAAGCTGTTCAGATTTCCAAATTCCGTGCGGAATTCCATCCCTTTGCCGCCTCCGCGCTTTCCGTTCCAAAGCGGAAGAACCGCGCCGACCACCAGGTAAGCCGCCGAAGCCAGAAGTCCGGCCAGCGGGTGAAAGCTTCCAAGAAACAGCGTCATCACCAGCGAAGTGAGCGCCGCGATGGCAATGGGCGAGATGGTATGGGCGTAGAACACCTCCAGCAACTCAATGTCTGTGGTGATAATGGAGATCAGATTTCCCCGGTCCCGCCCTTCCAGCTTCGCCGGACACAGCTTTCGCAGCGCCGCGAACACCTGATGGCGGATCATAGCCAGAAGCTTAAAGGCGATAAAATGATTGCAGTACTGCTCCATATAATGGAGGATGCCGCGCAGGATTGCAAGAATCACCAGCGCCGCGAAGATCCCCTCATAAGAAAGCTTTGCGAACAATCCTTCCGTAAGCCACGAGGAACTGACCGCCGCTCCGAAAGACGCTGCCATGCCAAAGGACGCCTCCGCGCCTGCGCGGACCAGCAGTTCCCGCACCAGCACGCTTCCCGCCAGGATGGTCAGGAAGATCGCACAGAGGTATCCCAGCACACCCAGCGCCACCGCCGCCGTCATAATGTGTAGCAGAGGGCGTACCAGTCCCACCAGACTTCCCATGATCTGAATCCCGTTTCTTCTCTTCATCACGCGCCCCTCCTTTCTTTGCTGTAGTTTTCCAGCCGCTGCTGGCTCTCATACAATGTCCGGTAACTTCCGCCCTGTTTCATCAGCTCCTCATGTGTTCCGGATTCCACGATCCGGCCTTTGACCATCATATAAATCCGGTCCGAGCTGATCACGTTGGCCAGGCGGTGAGAAATCAGAAGCACGGTTCTTGATTTCGCCAGTTCCCGGATGACCTCCATGATCATCTCCTCGCTCTCCACATCAATATTGGACGTGGCCTCGTCGAAAATGTAGACCGGCGTGTCATGGAGCAGCGCCCGGGCAAGGGCAAGCCGCTGGCACTGTCCGCCGGAGAAATTGCTTCCTCTCTCCAGAAGCTTTGTGTCCAGACCTTCCTGCTCCTGCAGGAACCCCCACAGGTTCACCTTTTGCAATGCCTGGACCAGTTCCTCCCTGGAAGCGTCCGGTTTCCCCATGCGCAGGTTTTCCTCCACGGTCCCTTTAAACAGATAACTGTTGTGGGCCACGCGGGTCACGGATCTCATCAGCCACTCTTCGGAAATCTCCGAAAGCTCCACACCGCCCACACGGACGCTGCCCTGATAGCCTTTGTTCCTGCCCATAAGAACCGCTGCGATGGTACTCTTTCCGCAGCCGGATTCTCCCACCAGCGAAACCATGGAGCCAGCCGGAAGCTCCAGACTGACAGCCTGCAGGATCTCCCGGTTTTCTTCATAGGAAAAGCTGACCCTGTCAAAAACAATCTGACCGCTTGCCTGATCCATCTGCCATTGCGGCCGCTTCGTCCCCTTTGCCGGCTCCGGCAGATCAAGAAGACGGAAGATTTTGTCGCTGGCAGCCATTCCGTTCATTGCGATATGGAAATAGGACCCCAGCAAACGCAGCGGAATGAAAAATTCCGAGGCCAGCAAAAGGATCGTCAGCGCTCCCGCAAATCCCAGTCTTCCCGCCAGATACTCGCCAACCGCCACGATCATTCCCACCGCCGCGCCGCCGTAGGCCACAATATCCATGACGCTGGTGGAATTCAGCTGCATGGTCAGCACCTTCATGGTGATCTTCCGGAACTGCTCCGCCTCCCGGTCCATCTCCTCCGCTTTCTGAGCGTCCGCCTGATAGATCTTCAGCGTGGTCAGTCCCTGGAGATTTTCCAGAAAGCTGTCGCCCAGTCCCGTGTAGATGCCCCAGTATCTGCTCAGCAGCTTCTTGGCGATCTTCTGCACCGCTACAATGGAGGCCGGAATCAGGGGGACGCAGATCAGAAGGACCACGCTGGCCTTCAGGTTCACAAAAGACAGCGCCGCAAACAGCGTCACCGGCGCCAGCAGGCTGTAAAACAACTGCGGCAGATACCGGCCAAAATACGTTTCCAGCTGCTCCACGCCCTCGGCAGCCATCTGCACCACCTCCGAGGTGGCCGCCTGCTCCCGGTAAGAGGCGCCCAGCCGCAGCAGCTTCTCATAAATGTTCTCTCGCAGGATCCGTTTGACATCCACACTGGCCGCGAAGGATGCCCGGGCAGCGCCCTTGTCGCACACCACCCGGATAACAAGCGCGGCTCCAAACACTGCCGCCGTCCGGAAGATCTCCTGTTCCCCCAGATTTTGGGAAAACACTCCTTCCAGCAGCGCCGCGATGGAAAACACCACGGCAATCTGACACAGCAGCGCCAGCCACTGCCACAGAACATTAAATACCAGATACTTTCGCGCATGGGAAAGCAGCCGGATCAGTCTCGTCTTGATCATTTCTTCTCCTTTCCTGGCGCACTGGCTGCGCCAAAAATGGCAGATTTGGAAGTTTACTTCCAAACTTGCTCCTTTCATGGCGCGGTACTAACTGCGCCAATACTGATAGGTTTGGAAACTTACTTCCAAAACTCTCTTTCCTCTTTCTTTTGTTCTTTCTTTTGTTCTTTCTTCTGCTCTTTCCTTTATTCTTTCTTTTCTTCTCTTTTGCTGCAGATCACATGCCACAGGGCAAGTCCCGGCCGGTGCAGCAGCATCCTGGGCCCGGAATAGCGCATCACCGCGCGGATCTTTTTCCGCATCTCAGGCTTATAACAGTGTACTTTACAGTTATTGCAGAAGGTTTTGTTCTCCATAAACGGACACCTCTCACTGCGCGCTCTGGCATAGTCCAGCAGCTCCTGACATTCCGGACACAGTTTGCCCCTGTCCCTGGAATGACGGTTTCCCCGGCAGTACAGACGGATCATCTGCTCCACCGCCTCCTGCTCTTTTCTCCGCTTCTTCTCTACCTTCTCAGCTTCCATAAGACACACCTCCCTGCCGGCGTCAAAAGATCCAGTCCCGCAAAGTACATACCGTACATACTGCAATGCCGCAGTTCGCGAAACATCAATCCTGCGCACCCTCTGACATTCCTGGATAATCACAAACCTTGATAACCAAAAACTTGTAGGTTAGTTCAAATGAACTAACCTACTAATTATTATCATATCTTCGCTTTTCTGTCAACCAAAAACACTTTTCTCAGATACGCACAATGATATGGAGCAATACCAGAACACAGACTGCCACAGAGCACACTCTGTGGAGAAGAACCCATGCGGAAGTCTTCATTCTTTTTCGAAGAAGCGTCAGCACGAGTAAAAGAAGCAGCGCCATCCACGCCAGTTTTCCCGTCATCATTCCCGGCTGTTTCCCCGCCAGGATCCCATGCGCCAGCGCCGCCGCCAACAGCAGCCAGCCATAAAGCGTATGGAAACGCAGCGCCTTCTTCACCCACGGATGCCTGTCCGCAAACGGCTGCTTCCGCAGCGGAGCGAGCATGCACACAACCAACAACACCATCGACAACGCCGCAAGCAGTTTCTCTAAAATCATCAAAAACTTATCCTCCGTTTCCCGGAGCGTATTTAAACACTCATTCCCCCAGCCTTCACATACGCTCCAATATCAAATTATTTTTCATTGAGTTATCTTTAACTAACTTTCATCATTATAACAGAGATTTTCAATTTGTAAAGATTTTTTTCTGCAGCCTTTTCCCTTTTTTTCTACCTTTTTGTCTCCACATATCTATCCACAACACTTCCGCACCCCACCAAAACGCTGCCAACACACAGAAAGCAGGCCGGGGCCGAAGGCATTCGCGGACGGCGGGCATCTGCGGGAAGGCGAGAAAATCTTAGCGCCCCGGAGGCGTTCCGGACGGGGCGGACGAAGGACTTCATGTCCTGAGTCCGAGGCGCACTGAGACGGGAATGCATCAGGCATTCCTGTCGAATTGCGCCGGTCCCCGCCCGGAACACCTCCGGGACGCTTAGATTTTCCGCCTTCCCGCAGCCGCCCGCCGTCCGCGAATGCCTTCGGCCCCGGCCTGCTTTCGTCCGGCCTGCTCTCGTCCGCCCTCACCGCACCTCTGCAGAAATCCCTCCAACCGCATACAGCGGCAGATTGACCAGCCAGTCCTCTTTCCGATAATCCGCCATAGACGTACGCACAGACACCTCCGGGTGAAATCTGTCACGATAGGTCTTCAGGCTTTTCGCCTTCAGGTTCGTCTCCGCCTTCACCTCCACAGGAACAATACGTTCACCGGTATCGAGGATAAAATCCACCTCGCAGGACCCCCGGTCATTGGTATAATAATAAACGCCCAGCTCTCCCTCAGCTTTCAGCTGCTGACACACATACTGCTCCGTCAGCGCTCCCTTAAACTCCATAAACAAATCGTTGCCGTCCAGCAGCACCCCCTGGCGAAGTCCCGTCATACACCCGAGAAGCCCCACATCCACAACAAACAGCTTAAATGCTTTCAGATCCTCATAAGCTTTCAGAGGAAGAAGCCCCTGCGTCACACGGCTGACTTTATGAACCAATCCGCAGTCACAAAGCCACATGATCGCCGCTTCATACTCTTTCGCCCTTCCACCCTGGCGCACAAGTCCATAAATAAATTTTTTATTCTCCTTGGCCAGCTGTGAAGGAATACTGTTCCATACCATTCGAATCTTCGGAACCATCTCAACAGGCGCATGCTTGGAAAAATCCTGCTCATAGGCCGCAAGTACCCTCCTCTGGATCTCACGGACTTCATTAAAATCCCGGTCTTCCGCAAAACACTGTACCGCCTCAGGCATCCCCCCGACAAAATAATACTGTTTCAACGCATCAATATACGTCTGACGAAACAACATGACCATCTCATAATCCCGGGCATCCAGAAGCTCCGCGTAACGGCTGCCAACCGTAGCCATTAGAAATTCCTTAAAAGAAAGCGGATACAGGCTCATAAAGTCCACCTTCCCCACCGGAAACGACGTACCATTGTGCAGCGCGATACCAAGCAAAGAACCCGCGCAGATAATATGATACTCCGGCGCATCCTCATAAAAATATTTCAGGGAAGAAAGCGCCCTTGGCACCTCCTGCACTTCATCAAAAATCAACAACGTACGCTCCGGAGCAATCTTTCTTCCCACGTACAACTCAATCCCCATAATCAGACGGTCCGTATTCAGATCAGCAGCAAATAACTCCGCCATTCTGGAATTAGAATCAAAATTAATATAAACCGTATCCTCATAAGCCAGCTTTCCAAACTCCCTCATCAGCCAGGTTTTCCCAACCTGCCTCGCCCCCTCGATGATCAGCGGTTTACGGCGCTTACTTTCTTTCCATTTGTATAATTTTTCCATCGCAGTCCGATACATACATCCACCTCCCAAAATCACACAGCCGGCTCCCAAAGTGTGTTTGAAAATTCATTTCTGCAATCCGCACGCCACACTTTGCGGGAAATTTGCAGAAAGTAATTTTCAAACACACGCAAGAACCATATGAGCACTTCTCAGGTAACAGTTCAGCGTTGCTGAACTAATTACACGCTTCGCGATGCACAGAAACTGCATTTCATGCAGTTTCGCGCTGCAGGCCTGGGGATTTTCGCACATTCTGCGCGAAAACACCTCGCGGGATAATGGCAAGCTAAACTGTTACCGTCTCAGAACACTATTTTCTCAAAAACTACTGACACTTTATAGTATACCAACCTATAGCAAAAATAACAACGAAAAAACGGAAACTACTAACATTTTTCACACCGATATTTATACTCTTACTACATTTTTCACTCTCAAAAATCCCCGCGCCACACCTTTTCCAACACCCCCCACCACACATTGAAAAAAACTCTACACTTCCGCCCCCACTAAAACGCAGCCAACACACAGAAAGCAGGCCGGGGCCGAAGGCATTCGCGGACGGCGGGCATCTGCGGGAAGGCGAGAAAATCTAAGAGCGTGTTTGAAAATTGCTTTCTGCAAGATGTGCGTCACAGTTTGTGGGGAATTTGTTCCAAAATCAGGAGGCGTAGCGGGCTACGCTGACTGATTTTGGAGCAAATTCCACGCAAAGTGGGGCGTGCAGATTGCAGGAATGAATTTTCAAACACGCTCTAGCGCCCCGGAGGCGTTCCGGGCGGGGACCGGCGCAATTCGACCGCAAGGCCTGATGCATTCCCGTCTCAGGGCCCCTCGGACTCAGGACATGAAGCCCTTCGTCCGCCCCGGCCGGAACGCCGCCGGGGCGCTAAGATTTTCTCGCCTTCCCGCAGATGCCCGCCGTCAGCGAATGCCTTCGGCCCCGGCCGGCTGTCTGTGTGTTGGCAGCGTTTTGGTGGGGTGCGGAAGTGT
>JAGHIA010000135.1 GCA_017887445.1 Fusicatenibacter sp. | reverse complement strand
TTCAACAGCGACGGGGAATTTCAGGGAATTGGCATCGGAAAGGCCTCCTGCCTTCTGAAAGAAGTGCGGGAGTGCGTGCAGCGGGAAGGAATCCCGCTGGAACTGGCAGTGAAAGGCATTACCTCCAATCCTGCTTCTGTCCTGAAGCTGACTGGAAAAGGACATCTCAAACCAGGGTTCGACGCGGATCTCTGTCTGCTGAAGGAAGATACACTGGAACTTGATACGGTGATCGCCAGAGGGCGGGTGATGGTCCGCGGCGGGAAACAGCAGGTGTTTGGGACGTTTGAAAAACAAAAAGTTTAAAGATTGCCACAAAGCGGGTAAGCGTTCAATCGTACTGAACGCTTACCCGCTTTGCCATATCATACAGGACAGTCTCAAATCCAAGGTTAGACTTTCTGCAGCTGCAAATTACATTGACCATGTAGAAACAGGCAGTGAACTTGAAGCCCATTATTTGAAAAGTTGCGGTCCGCGCGAGAGCATGTTCACGAGGAATTCTTTATTCATGCGGCGGATATTATTTTACCCCGACAAATCCGGATCTGCATTTCTTAATACTCCCCATAATCCCGCATTTTTTTGACGATACCCACATAATCATGGGCGGTTCCTTTGAATTTTTCCGGATGGATTGGATGATGGATATTGTAAAGGATTCCTGTTTCCCCGGTCCTTCCGAGATCGTCCTCATCCATATGCCTTTCGTTGATGTGGACATTGACGATTTCCAGACATGCCAGGACAGAGTCGTCGCCTTCGGCAATTTCCTTTTCCCACTTGAAGCGGCACTCCAGATTCATAAAGCATTCCTCGATCAGAGGAGCATTCACCATTTCTGCTTTCCCCGCAGTCAAACCGGCGGTTTTGATCTCATCTGTCTCAAACCCGTTGTTTTTACAGGTTGACATACACTGATCATACAGATCCGCGGACATAAAATTGATGACAGCGTCTCCGGTTTCGTGAAGTGTCTGGTATAAATGCCCATATTTGCTCACAGCGGAAACGATCGCAAAGTATCCGTTTTTCCCGCCTGTGAAGGTTGTCCAGGACTGCATACAGGCGTTCGTCTGCCCGTTGCTTTTATATGAAGTGATTATGTAGAGCGGTGAAGGGACAGAGACAACGAACTCCATCCAATGAAACCCATACATCTCCATGTCCTTCATCGATCCAGGTAGTGCGCTGTATTTCTTTTTCATATTGACCTCCGTAAATTCTTATTTCTATTATAGCATCGGTATCCACTGACGCTGATTTATCCTTTGATAAATTTTATGATCTTCTTTTGTTCGGCATCAGGATTCAGCTTCACAATCTGCGCCCGGATCTTCTCAAAACTTTCCTCGGGATCTGATTCTGGCAGGACGATCCCGCGCTTTTCCCAGAAATTTTCCGCAGTCGTAAACACGGTGCTGTTCCAGCCATATGCCATACCGGCTTGGCTCACTTTCTGCGCTCTGCCGCACATGGTTATGAACATACGCATCTGCAGTTCTACAAGGGCACGGTCAAATTTTGAATTATCTTCCCGGCGGAAGCCTCCCAATTGTTTGATCTCATGAAGGGCAATCTCTCTGCCGGAGACAATCTCATAAATCTGCTTCGCAGTCTGGCTGACCGTACCGCTTTCGTAAGCATCCTCAAAGGTTTCGCCTTTTCTCCTGACCGAATAAAAAAGAGGGTACCATTCCTTTGTGATATAACCGCTTGTCCGAAAGAAAACTTTCGCGTAAGCAATATCATCCCGCTCCTCAAGCACCCGCATACGCCATTCCCACGGGTCTGTTTGCGGATCTCCGGTATGCCACTTTATGGGGGAATCCCCGGTCTCCCGGTCTGTCCGGTCGTGTGAGATGACAGAATAGATCCCTTTGGCGTTTTCTCCGCCCATGGAAAATCCGCATTGGGATAATTCTTTACAAAAATCTTCAAAATTGCAGATCATTTTTTACCCACCTCCTATATTGTTGCAATGTATTTTGTAGTTCGCTGCATAATTCCGTACGAATTTCTTCTGGTTCTATAAGCAGGACTTTATCCCGAAATGACAAAAGCCATGTGACCAGATAGCCGGTAATCCTCCCGCTTACTGCACCATCCCCAGACATACCAACTTGCCCACCGGAAGATCAATTCAATCTGTCAATCTTCGTTCTTGTTCCCTCTCAAAAAAAGTCTATCATGTATAACATGTCACCTGTATGTCGTGTTTGGATTATTATATCAGAAAAAGTAGCTTCTTTACCAGGGGATATGATAATATCCCCGCACAATGTGCGGCTCAGACCACTGCCACGGTCTGCAGGATTATCTGAGCAAAGAACATTACGGGATAGAACATATTGTTACAGATGTAAGCAATTTTCAAACACACTCTGGGATAAAAGAAAAAAGCGCCCTGTTCTACAACAGAGCGCTTATGGCATCCGGCCATGGAAAATCGCTTCGCGATGGGCCAAATGCCTGCAAATATTATGTTTTCATACGGTCTGTGCAATAAAGGCACAAATCTGGATGAACGGTTAGATTTAGTTACTGTTCACAGCAGCCGCCTTACCTGCGCGTCTCACAAAATCTCATACACCTTCGTCCCATATCCTTCCAGCGTCTGCACTCCCTGCACGTCCTTGTCGTCGAACAAATCCTTCACCTGCCGTTTCAGTGTAACCTCCACAGGCGTTTTTCCGTAATTCAGTACAAAGAGATACTTCACACCGTCCTTCTCCCGCACAGCAATCTCGCAGGTTTCAGGCGCCTGGAGGATTTCCCCATACGGCGCGATCACCCCAAGTTTTTCCAGAAAGACCTCCGCCGTCTTTTCCGTAAACGCTCCGCCAAAATACCAGGCCTGCCCTTTCCCATAAGGATGGCGGATCAGGGCCGGTGTTCCCGCGTAATAATTGGAGGTATAAACCCCGGCCGTCTCCGCTGGCGTCTCTGCTCCCTGGTCCGGGGTCAGAAGATCGCTGAACACTGCAGCGTCTATGGCCGTCCCATCCCAGTCAACGGTCACGATGCCGCCCTCCGCCGGAGAGATCATGGTATATTCCGGAATATCGGTTCCCGTAACTTCCCGGAGCATTCCCGGCAGATGGTCCATCACACACTGGCCATGTTCGTCCTTGTAGCCGCTGCGGCAGCCGACAACCAACGTTCCGCCGTTTCTCACATAGTCTTCCAGAAGCGCTTTTCCCTTCCTTGTCATAATCGTCGCGTGAGGGTAAAACAGCACCTGATAGCCGGACAGTTCTGACGCATCCTTCACATGGTCCAGATAGCAGTAATCAAAGGGCGTATGGGTCAGCTGACAGGCTTCAAACAGCGCTTTCTGGCTGGCCTTTTCCACTCTTCCGTGCCATACGTCCAGCTGGGCGTCAAAAATATTGTCGTAATCTTTCAGGATGCCCACCCGCGCCTCATATCTGGCACCGGAAACCTGCTGCATTTTCTGAAGCTTTTCATGCACGGAACGCACCTCCGCCAGCCGGCGGTTGTCCCGTCCGGAGTAGTCCAGGATCCCGTGCCAGTAGATTTCCGTTCCCATGGTGGCGGTCCTCCAGCGGAAATAGCTGACGTAATCTGAGCCGTGGGCGATACTTTGCATGGTCCACAAAGTCAGCTGGCCCGGTTCCGGCGTCGGAGCCTCCATGCGGGTATTCCAGCCATTGGCGCCGGACTGCTGTTCCATGATTCCGAAAATCGGAGAGACGGCCCGCGTCTCCGCCAGATTGCGGCTCCATTTCCGGTCCCTGATACGGTCTTCTTTCTGATAAGCATCCAGACAGTAGGCAAAATTCGGGTAAGAGTCGTAAGTGATAAAATCCAGGCTTTCTTCCCGCATCCGGTGATTGTCCAGGTTCCCAAACAGGCCGTTGGTGGTGACAAAATCGCCGGGTTTGATATATTTCCTCAAAATGTCGCTCTGCATCTTCGCAAACCGGCAGCAGCTGTCGGAGATAAAGCGCAGATAATCCAGCACCTCATGGGGATTGGTGGAATCGCTGCAGGTTGTCCTAGGAACGAAGATTTCCTCCCAGGCGGTGTAGGTCTGATTCCAGAAGACGGTTCCCCAGGCCTGGTTCAGCTGTGCCAGAGTATCGTATTTCTTTTTCAGAAATTCCCGGAAAGCCAGCGTATCGCTCTCCGAATAAAACTCGCTGAGTTCGCAGTTCAGCTCGTTGTCGATCTGCCAGCCGATGACAGACTTGCGCCCGGCGTAGTGAGCGGCAGCCTTCTCCACAATCCTTCGGCTCAGTTCCTGGTAGACCGGGGAATTATAGTTATAATGGCGGCGCGCTCCGTGGCGGTACAGAACGCCGTCCTGACGGGCATTGAGTACCTCCGGATACTTTGTGGTCAGCCACGCCGGCGGCGTTGCGGTGGGTGTGCCGAAGATCACCTGCATCCCCATCCGGTCTGTCAGATCCAGAAAACGGTCGAAAAAGCTGTAGTCAAACACCCCTTCCTCCGGCTCGATCTTGTTCCACGCAAACTCCGCGATGCGGACGGTCTTGATTCCGTTGGCCAGCATCCGCGTCAAGTCCTCCTCCCAGAGGTCCCCGCTCCAGTGCTCGGGGTAGTAGCACGTTCCCAGCGTAATACTTTCTCCATTCAGAAGCTTCATTGTAAAAATCCTCCCTGTGTTTCAACATTCGTTCTTCTGGATTTCGTGTCCGTGTCCAACAGCTACGGCAATCGCCAAATATCCATGCTTGCATGGCTACTTGGTTCGTCGCCTTTGAAAGTCAGATCCCTGCTGCAAGCAGCGGAATATGAAACACACTTCAGCGCGTGTTTGAAAATCCATTCCCGCAATCTGTACGCCCCACTTTGCGGTGAATTTGCCCCGAAATCAGTCAGCGTAGTTAAGGCCGTGGGTATTCCTCCGCCACTACAAGTTCCGCGTCATAAGGCTTTAAGTTTAATGCTGATGAATACCATTTCTCCGAAAGCACGCCTTTTCCTCTTTCCCTGAGCGATATCTCCTTTTCCTCATCTGTAGCATTCACATAGAAATATTGCCCAGGCGCTATCTCTCTGGCCTGTACGCCCTCCGGGACCAAAAGACGCTCCTGCAGTCCCAGACGTTTCGCGACCTTCTCTACCAGCCAGAACAAGATTTCAGCGTTCGTTTCCGCCGCTGTATAATAGGCATATCCTTTTCCGTAACTGTTTTCCGATACGGCACACAAATCCTTCCCCTCAAAGTATGCCATACATCTGGCAGAATGCAAGTCCAAAATTTCATAATAATCCAGCTCTGTCTCAAAGCTCTCATTGTCAGAGCATACGCGCAAAACTTCCCTTGGCACTCCGGAGTTTTCTGTAATCTTCGCGTTCTCTGAAAAGGTCCATACCATATCCGTCCTCTGATGTCCGGCCACCCACAGTCCGAAACCCTCCCCCAGAAGGCCCGGCTGTGGAACGTCAAACACCTGACCATACTCATCCACCTTCGCCGAATAGCCGGTCATAATCACGGTTCCGCCAGACGCAACATAATCCTTAATCTCCTGTGCTGCCGCTGGTTCCATAACAATATGATGGGGCACGATCAAAAGCTTATAGTTCCCTTTCACGTTTCTCAGATCAACGACATTAAAATCCCGGTTATTCCGGAAGAAAACTCGTTCCATCTCCGTCAGCGCCGAAGAGTATCCCATGCGGTAATGTCTTCCGCTGTACTGACCACTCCAGCAACTGTCGTAATTATACGCCACCGCGATCTCCGGCCACGGAAGATACGGGAACCCATACCTTTCCAGCTTTTTCAAATCTCTGGCGATCCACTGGTATTCATAATAGTTCGGTGTCGGAATTCCATCATGGCCAAGCATACCGAACAGGTATTGCTCCTCCCCGCCCAGCATACTTCGAAACGTCCATCCAAGAAACATCTGCGCCCGGTGCAACGGACAGAGCATAACGTATCTGCGTACCGCTCCATAAAGCCCAAATGCCGTTCCCTGGCTCCCGGTCTGAAATTCCAGGCACCACATGGGCTTCCCGGTTTCCGCAAGTCTCTGATGGTAAACACTCAAACAGATACTGATCCGTCATTTCGTAGGAACAGTAAAATCCCATGCCCGAATAGTCCACAAAACGATCATAAAATTTCAGATAGTCAAACCCAAACATATGCTTCTCCGCATAGTGGTTGGAAGAGTGGGAAGTCCCCGGCGCCAGCGTAGTCACAAGCTCCTTCAGCCTGACGATAAACTCCCCTGTTGTCTCCGACCAAAACCGTTTCATATCCAGCCAGACTTCCGGCGGCCCCATGGCAAGTTCATTTTCGGGCAGGACCACATCCTCGAAGGAGTTCAGCTTCCGGCTTCATCTTCTCGCGGCCCACGCCTCCTTCAGCGCGCTGACCGCATGATATTTCTTTTCCAGCCAACGCGCGAAACGCCTCCTGACTGCCTCCGAGTGGGAGATATATCCGTCCCCGATCTCGTTGCACAATCCAAATGCGAATAAGGCGCTGTGATCACGATACCTTCGAACAAACGTCTCCGCAAATCGAAACGCATACTGCTGATACTCCGGATCTGATATATTTTCCATATACCTTCTCAGACTGGCCTGCGGATTTCCGGATTTTCCGCAGATCACGCAGCCTGGACAGAGCCGATGGACCCAGGCCGGGGACGGACGGACAGAAATATCCAGAAACACCCGGATCCCAACCTCAGCAAACAGATCCATCACCTGGTCGAACCACTCAAAAGTATACACTCCCTCCTCCGGTTCAAAACTGTCCCAGCACAAATGCCCAAGCCGGACGACCTGAAAACCGGCCTCCTGCATCAGCCGGATATCCGTCTTCCACCGTTTTCTGGGCCAGTCATGGGGATGATAATTGGTTCCAATATAAAGCGCCATCTTTTTCTCCTTTTCTTTGCCTTCTATCCCTCCGGGTTCTACAGCATTTTACGATAAGTTCCCGGTTTCACTCCCACATACTTTTCAAACACTTTTCCGAAATGATTCGTATCCGAATATCCGACCATTTCACAGATCTCATACAGCTTCAAATCCGTTTCTTCCAAAAGTTTCCTGGCTCTGGAAATCCGCATTCCGGTCAGATAATTCTGATAAGTTTCGCCGGTCCTCTTTTTAAAAAGCTGGCTGAAATAATATGGATTAATATAAAACTTCTCCGAAATATCCGTCAGCGTAATCTCTTGATTAAAATTCTTAGCAATGTAGGCTTTTACCTCCTCCACCACATCCCTTTTCTCCGGAAGATTCTGCTTCAGCATCAGTTCGTTCATTCCTTTCAGAATATTGATGATCCAGTTCTTCAGCTGTTCCACTGTGCGGAATTTCGCGATACTGTCCAAAGACAGAATATTTTTCCCCAGATATTCATTCATCTGAAGCTGCATAAAAGGCATTTTCCGGATTCCGGATAGGATCAGATTGATTGCCAACGTCTGAAGGCTTTCCGGACTGAACGCGCTGTCTCTGCTGATCTTGCAGAAAATCTTTTCTACAATCCGCGCACAGCCATCATTATCCATCTCATCCATACAACGTTCCAGTTCTCTTAAATCCTCCTGAGAGATCTGTGTCGGCTTCTTTACGATATCTCTCACCTCGTCATAGGAAACCATGCTCTCCGGCCCTTTGATCACCCGATAATTCAGCGCACATAAGCCTTCCTCCATAGAACGCCTCAGGCCGTCCGGTTTCTTATGCCACAGTCCGCATCCCGCGCTCACAAAACCACCGCGCTCCTCCTGAACTTCATATCTCAGTTTTTCAAGTTCAAGCCGAAAACTCCTGCTATCCGGCAGCTCTTCCACCTCCAGGATCAATATCTGTTGTCCTTTTTCTTTTCCCGAAACGATCTGAAAAGACAAACGGCCGAATTTTTCCAGGAGTTTTTGTCCCTGTCTAAGCAAAGTCTCGTAAAACTCAGAACCATCCGACGACTGCTCATCTGGAAGATATTGAAAGATTACGCACAGAAACCACGGATAGTGAAAAAACTCTTCCCGCGGCATATATTCCTTTACTTCCTGCCATTCCCTGCGTCCCTCCAGAAAGTCTCTCAGCCGATAATTCTGTATATTCTGCGAATACGCATCCACCGTCTCGCACAGCGTCGCCACCTGCGCTTCCTTCTTCCTGTCCTGTTCGATGGAATCGCAGACCTTTTCAAGGGTGCGGAATAACTCCTTTTCCTCCACCGGCTTTGTGATATACTCCTCCACTCCCAGCTGAAGCGCCTGACGCGCGTAAGAAAATTCCGCGTACCCGCTCAGGATGATATATCTGGCCTTCAGTCCTCTCTCCTGCAGCTGGCGGATCATGTCGATCCCGTCCATCTGATACATGCGGATATCGGTCAGGATAATATCCGGGCGCAAAGCCATCGCCGCCGCGATCCCCTCCTGCCCATCGTAAGCGACGCCCGCCAACTCACACTCAGGTACACCTCGCTCAATCAGAAATCTCAGTCCTTCTACGATCATTTCTTCATCGTCAACAATCAATATCCGATACATCATCTTTCCTCCCCTGCGCAGATTACCTGGAAGCTTTCACAGGAATACCTAGTTCGATTACCGTTCCCTCGTCACTGCTGGACAGAATTTTCAGCCAGCCATTCTCGCCATATTGAAGCTGTATCCGTTCCGCAATATTCCGCAAGCCAATGCTTGTCTTTTCTCTCTCTTTTCTTTGCTTCTCCAGATCTTCTGCCACATCAAACGTATTCAGACTCCCATTCAGCTTTTCCACCTGCTCCTGCGTCATTCCTTTCCCGTCATCAGAAAAATGGAGCAGAATCTTGTGATCTTCCGAAACAGCTCCTGTAATCGCTATATGAAGCGCCGTACGGTGATCCCGAAATCCGTGCTCTATGCTGTTTTCGATGATCGGCTGAAAAATCATTGGTATCACAGGCTGGCAGCGGATGTCCTCAGGAATATGTATTTCCAGCGAGAAGCGGTCTCTGTATCTGAAATTTTGAAGCCTCATATAATTTTCTGTGTATTCAATTTCTGTTTCCACCGTACACATAGCATTCCTGCTGCCAAGTGCGGTACGGAACATTTTAGAGAGTATTTTAATCATTTCCGCCGTCTCGTCAGCTCCCTGTATCAACGCTTTCATGCGGATAGATTCCAGCGTGTTATAAAGCATATGGGGGTTGATCTGTGTCTGCAGCGCGAGATATTTCGCGTTTTTCTCTTTGATCTCCGCCAGATAAACATTTTCTATCAACGTCCGGATGCGGGTCACCATATGATTATAGCTTCGTACCAACTTACCGGTCTCACTCTCATTTTCTCCCTGGAGCATCACCTGATAATTCCCTTTTTCCACCTGTTTCATACTTTCCTGCAGATTACGCAAAGGCCAGGTCAATGTCCTGCTCAGCATCCAGGAAACTCCAACCGTCAACAGGATACACAGTCCCACAAGAACCACCGTCAGATAATGAATCTTGTCAATTTTCATCAGGAGGCTGCTTCTTGGAATTACCGCATTCACCGTCAGTCCGCCCTGCCTGGTTTCATTGGACATAACAATATAATCTTCTGGATCTTTGTCATAAAGGAGCGAGCTTTCTTCCAATGCCTGTTTCCATGTGATCTGGCCGCTGGTCACATCCGAATCATATAAAATCTGTCCACGCTGATTCGTAACACTGATCTTGATATTATACTGGGTCCTCGCCAGCAGAAAGTCATCGTTCAACTCGACCAGACTGGATGGTTCCAGATCGATCAGCACCACACCGGCATATTGGCCGGAGTAATCAAAAATCTTTCTCGCTACGGTGATCACCACCCGGTCCTGCTGACTGTCATAATACGAACTGTCATGAGCCTGCGTAACATAAAGTGTTTCCGGAGATTCCAAAACCTCCTGATACCAGCTTTTTTCATACAGTTGTTCCTTTTGGATCGTTGCTCCGGCTGAATGAAACTGCTGTACAGTCCCGGACCGCGAGATCATCAAAAGCCCCTGGATATCCGGTTTCAAGGTGACCAGGCGCAGCATTACTTTTCTCAGATAAAGTCCCTGATCAATCTGTTCCAACACGGAAAGGTCATCCCCACTCATGCTGGCGATCACTTCCTCATCAACCAACAAAGATTTTGTCGTTCTGTCATATTCTTCCATAAAATCACTGATGCTGCTGACAATCTGTGAATTAAAGATCGAGGCAAATTCCATAGATGCGTCCTCCAGGCTTTTGGCCGAAAAGCGGTACAGGAACGTGCTGATCACAGCCAGCGGAATCAGACAGACACACAAAAAGGAGAGCAAAAGTTTATGACTGATCTTCATATTTTGAAAAAATTTTTTCATGGCGATGATGCTTGGAATCCGGCAATGATATTCCAATTTCCTTTCCTGTTTTTCTTACATTTTAACCATTGCAATTCTGAAAAACAACTATTGGAAAAATTTACAGCGGCAAGCGTTTGCCGCTGTAAATAACCTATACTATTTTGGCTTTTTGAACCGGCAGCATTTCAGAACAGGCGGTTTTGTCATTCCGGTTGGCGGAACCTGCATATACGAGGATTTTTTATCTTTCAGCTGCCATACAAGGGTATTTGTCACCTCTACACGAATCCGATTTTCATCTTCTCTTAGAAGTCCCGTCACATCAATGGAATTCCTGTTTTCCAACAGATCTCCAGCATGTTCCCCATTGATCCACACTTCGGCACATTCTGATATTTGAGGAAAGTACAGGATCTGCATCTGCCAGAGATCCTCCCTTTTCAGATAAAAGCTCCCATCATAGCGAAAGGTTCCAGTAAAATCCGGAAACCATGTTTCGCCATTCAAATCCGGCAAAGGCTGTCCAGCCAAAAGCCGTCCGCACGCTTCAAACTCCGGGTACGCCCTGGCCTTTGCGATTGTCCACTCAATCAACAGCGACTGTTCCCGTATCTCCCAGTTACCCATTTGAACGCCGCTTGTATTTTGTTTCACTTCCTCCCTGATTTCCAATAATCTCTTCCTGAAAGCTTTTACCAGAAAAACAGTTTCTCCAGGCGCAAGGTTTAATAGCACCGTATTGTCTTCATCGCCCCTATAGACCGGACTCTCAAAAACTTCTGTATTTGTCTTTAACGTTTCCAGTGTATTTATCATTGGCCGGTACAGCATCCAAGTTTCGGAATCATGTTTTTCTGATCCGGGATCATAGATGGTGACGGCGGTATGTACAAATGTCCTGACATCTTCATTCAGAAACATACAGACTACCCCATCCTCCTGCTGATAATAACAGGCACGCAGTCCCGGCACTTTTTTGGCAGGCGTAACGCTGCACGAACAAAGCTTTCGCACAGACTCTCCCACTTCGTTCAGCGGGAGCACCGTTACCGACTGAAAGAATTTCTCAGACAGCGGCTCACCGTACACGTTCATCGCAGGCACTGTATTTACCGCGAATACAGGAATATGATACTTGGCCGCTTTTATCACAAATTTTTCCGCAGCGTCCAGAATCGCCGACATTTCCGGCAGGAGAAATACACTGTAAGTATAACCATTAAAGTAAAAAAATCCCTCCTGAAACTGCACCTCGCTTAGAACATCCGCCGGGAGAATATTGCCATCCAGCTGATGCTCCAACAGCTCCCTCATCGGCTTCTGGGCCGGCATCGCTGTTCCCTGGCTCCACTCCGCTTCCACCGGATAAAGCACCGCCGCTTCTGTCCGTCGAACTCCGTGCTGCAGAAGATGTGCCGCCCGGTTTAAATAACGCATCAATCTTCCAAAAAACCGGAACTGGGGATTTTGCCCCTGTCCGTAAAAATGCGGCGGACAATCCAAGTCCGGGAAGATCGGCGAAAAAGCATGCGGAACAAACACATTGATTCCCTGCACCAGCATATGGTCTGCAATCCACTTCATCAAAGAGATCCCTTCGCCCCATCCATACGCCCCAAAAAGTTCGCACATTGCCCGTCCCTTTTTTCGGGCGTCCACTGCGGCTCCTGAGCTTCCCAGTTTCGCCAACCCAAAGTGGAAAAATTCTCCATCCTCCTCCCCGTTGACCCAACGGTGTACTCTGCCGCAGTGCCCCGGCATCAGCTGCTGTGAAACCACGTCGATCCCGGACATATCCTGTCCCGCTTGCGCACGGAAATAGTGTCCCGTACTGCATCCCAAACGTCCATGCGCATTGTTATCCTCTATGATATGTCCGATATACTCAACCCGATGATTTCTGCACCATTCTCCAATCTTTTCAGAAAAACACCGCTTAATCTGTCCAGTCAAAACATCCATATAATCATAGCGAAGTCCGGCTGTTTTTTTTCCCACATCAAACCATAACGCCGGAAGATATTTTGCAGCATCCGCTCCCCAGCGGACTTTAAGCTCCTGCCAGACAGAATCACTCCACGGATACACTTTTCCTTCCGTTCCCGGGAGCATATGATACTCATATCCTTTTGTATTTCCCAATTCCGGTTCATCCGAAAAAAATCCTGCAAAGGTTTTTCCGAAAGCGTCTTTATAATGCTGATAGTGCGGTTCATAGACTGTATCAATCAAAACGCCAACAGATTCCTCGTCCGGAAGGTTCATATAAAACTCATTTCCTCCGCCCGTCCTGCTCGTATAGAGCAGAACGAGACGAAACATTCCATCGGGGAGTGTCAGACGCAGTCTTCCGTTCCGATATCCTCCAGCAACATTGCGCGCGGAATCCATAACAAGATTCGCCGAATCCGAAGTTTCTCTGCGATACACCCAGAGTCCCAGAAACTCTTCCGGCGCTTCCAACGCCGCCTCAGGAAATACGGTCAGTTCCTCCGCTGGCCCATACAGATCTATGTGAAATTCCTTCAGATAGACCTTTGCTTTTTCCGGTTGTTTACGATACGCGCCTGCGGCATATCCTGTAGGAAAATGCTGATCGTCCAGCAGCCACACTCTCATTCCCTTTTGTTCTGCTTTTTCCATAATTCTGTCCATCAATTCCCACCAGGACTGCCGCAAAAAATCCGGATGAGGCCGGGACTCCACACAGAACTCCCGTATTCCACAGTCCGCAATCTGCTCAATCTCCCGCAGGACCGTATCCATATTTTCCCCATGCACCCAAAGGAATGGCAGAATATAACTTTCTCCCTGGTTACGCAAAACCTCCTGCACGCATTTTAACATAGATCCACTCCCAGCCTTCTCCTCTTATTACTGTGTCTTCGCGTACCACTCTCTCGCTGCTTTTGTCACTTCTTCTCCACCGGAGGCGTACCATTTTTCCACAAATTCATCAAACTTATCAATGTCATATTCTCCGGTGATGATCTTGGACGCATATTCCACATACAACGTCCGATTCAGGATATCCGGATAACCCTCGTACACACTGGAGGGCATTCCATCTCCGGCAACTACTTTCCCATACTGCTGTACTTCCTCCAAATCCCGGATTGCCTGATCCAGCGCCCAGGTACGGCTTTCATCAGCCGCCTCCATATCCTTAAACATTTCCACTTTAAACTCAAGATCTGCAAGACTGTTCGCCGGATTAATGATCAGATTTTGCTGCGTTCCCTTATCATCGGCTTTCTTCTGAAGCTTTCCATTGACTTTTTCGCTGTGCATTCCTTCAATTCCATAATAGAAGTCATCCCACAAGTCCGGATTGCCGTAAGCGTCCAACACCTTCATCACTGCATCGATCACAGCTTCATCCTCTGTGTTTTTCACAACCCATTCCAATCCGGTTACCTGTTTTGTTGTGTAGAATGACTCGTATCCAGGAGCGCTGATCGCCGGAAGCACTGCCCAGTCGGGTTCTGTACCGGTAGCGGTTTTCATCGCTTCCGAAAAAGCAGTCGCGCTTTCGGCCCAATGATAGCAGACACCAACCCGATCCGAATTGATCTTTCCTTCCCATCCGGCTTTATCATTCAAAAGTGTCTCCGGGTCAAGCAGTCCCTCTTCGTATAAACCGCGTATAAACTGCAGCGCGTCTTTCATGTTTTCTGTCACACCTGCGTAGGTCAGTTCTCCATCGTAAATATCCCAATCCGGCGCGCCCTCCTGCATAGCCAGTCCGTACATGGCAAAAAGGTGATCCATCCACTTCGCTTCCTCACGGCCGCCTGTGGGAATCTCATCTGCCATTCCGTTTCCGTTGGGATCGTCTTCCTTAAAAGCTCTCAAAACTTCTACAAATTCATCCTGAGTAGTCGGCATTTCCAGATCCAGCGCATCCAGCCAGTCCTGCCGGATTAACCCACTGTATACGGTAAATCCCCGTACATTGGGCACGCCATAAATACGCCCTTCTCCTGTAGGGTCATAGGAACGTACAATATCCCATACCTCCTCCGGTACACTTTCCCACAAATGAGGAGCTTTTTCCGGCAGTATGTCCGTCAGGTCAAGAAGCGCTCCGTTTTTAATCAGATCTGCCTCCATTCCATTAACCGGAAGAAACAGATCCGGCATTTCCCCAGCGGAAATTTTCAGATTCAGCTGTTGCTGATAATTGCTACCTCCGTTCCACTCTACATACGGCTGTATGATTCCTACGCCTGTCAACTCCTTGTAAAAATTGTAAAGCTCACTGTCCTTTTCGCATGGAAGAAATCCTGTATTGCAATTCCAAACCTCCAGTTCAACTGTCCCATTCTCCGAAACGCTCTTGGAACCGCTCTCTTTGGGATCGCCGTTCTCCCCACACCCTGCGAATGCAGATACTGTCAGAATCCCCGCCAACACCAGCGCCATTACCTTTTTTGCCTTCATGACAATTCCCTCCTTTTACATTCTTTATTGTTTTTTTACTTTTCTTTTTACTTTTTCCACTTCTCATCCCTTTACAGAACCCAGCATTGCGCCCTTGGCAAAATACTTCTGCAAGAACGGATACACGATAATAATCGGCAGGATTGCGAAAACCACCACGGCCGCCTGAAGTGTACGGTCACTGTAATTAATACCTGCCATAGATGCCAGTGTCTGCAGCTCGCTGCCATCACCGATCAGCTGACGGATCTTCATCTGAAGGGGAAACAGATCTGTGTCCTGGATAAACATCATCGGATGCTGAAACTGATTCCAGATCGTTACGCCGTAGAACAACCCAACCGTCGCCAGCACAGCCTTTGAGGACGGAATAACAATCTGATAAAAAAGCCGAAAACGTCCGGCCCCGTCGATCATGGCCGCCTCCTCTACCTCCAGCGGAAATTGCTGAAAAAAGCTTCGCATAATAATCATATTGTATGCGGTCAGTATCTGCGGCAAAACGAGGACTAGCGGATGGTTAAATAAACCAATGGACTTTACCGTCAAGAAATACGGTACGATCGGCGCTTTGAAAACCATTGTAATCAGTGCGGCAACCATCAGAATCTTTGCCGCCTTAAACTCCTTTTTGGACAATGGATAAGCCATCATGGAGGTAATCATCAATGCCAGCAGCACACCGGAAACTGTGGCCACCACGGTAAGGAAAAAGGATTTCCAGATTTCCCGGTTGCTCAGAATATATTTCCATGACGCAAAGGTAAATCCTACCGGCCGCAGATTTACAATGTTCATATCGGCAGCGGCCTTGGAGCTGAAAGATAGAGCGAGAACTGTGAGCAGCGGAATCAGAGTAATTATGGCCAAAACTACAAGGATAAACGTGATGACAAGCCGGAAGATCCGGTCATTGACAGACTCTCTTACCTTCATTTACCACAATCCTCCTTCCGATGTTTTCTGTGAAAGTTTGTTAAAGATCAGCACCAGCGCCAGTCCCACCACCGACTGAAACAATCCGACCGCTGTGGTAAAGCTGTACTGTGCCTGCTGGATACCTACCCGGTAAACATATGTATCAAAAATATCGCTGACACTGTAAGTCATAGGCGTCTGAAGATTGAACACCTGATCGAATCCAAGCTCCAGAAAGTTTCCGATGTTCAGTAAAAACAACGTAATGATCGTCGGAATCAGCAAAGGAAACGTAATATGGCGCATCCTCTGAAAACGGGAAGCCCCATCCATGGCCGCCGATTCATACAACGACGGATCGATCCCACTCATAGCCGCCATATACACTACCGTTCCCCATCCTGCATCTTTCCAGATTGACGAGAGAACAAAGATTGGACGGAACCAGGATTCCTTCTGCATCACTAGAATAGATTCCATTCCCAACGCGTTACGCACGTTGTTAAATAATCCTCCGATTCCAAACAGATCAAAAATCAATCCCCCCACGATTACCCAGGAAAGAAAATAGGGAATATAGATTGCCGTCTGAATCGCTTTTTTCAGTTTCAGACCTCTTACCTCATTCAACATCAGAGATAAAATGACCGGGATTGGAAAAATCAGGATAGTTTTGCAAAATCCAAGGATCATAGTATTTCGAAGAATCCGGTGGAAGTCCTCATAGGTAAATAATGCCCGAAAATGCTTCAAACCTACCCATTCGCTGTTAAAAATTCCTCCAATAATGTTATAATCTTCAAAGGCAATCACACTGCCCAGCATTGGAATAAACTTAAAAATAATAAAATAAATGAATCCCGGCAGAACCATCAGATAATACGGCCAGTATTTTTTTATATTATGTCCCCAGGATTCACTGCTCCTGCCGCGGCTTTGGCGAACCGCTGATAATTTTTCCGCCATTTGCTCAACTCCCTTCCATTTTCCTTAACCGAAGCTTCGTCTCTTTCTGCTTTCATTATCCTGTCTTTTGCCACTGTTCTCAACAGCCACTTTTTAGAAAAAAACATGTGATTTTTAAGATGTAAATCTATCAAAAACCCCCACAGAACCATAGCAGGCTGAGCTGCCGCGAGATTGTAACTATTCAGCCAGCTGAATAGTTACGCAAGATTTTTCAGTCATTTCCTTCTCCAATACTTACCCGACTCCAGAATTGTCTGAATTTTCCTTCATAAAATGAATCTTTCCGAATACAAATCCTTCCCCGAAGACGAATATCCTCCGAAGAAGCTCCGATCAGCACTTCCAGTTCTCCTGCCTCTGTCTTCCAGTGCATCTGACTGTCAAGGAACGCGGCCTGACTGTAATCCATTGAAAAAGTGATCTTCCTTTTTTCTCCCGGTTCCAAATCGACCCTGCAAAAGCCAGCCAGCTCCTTTCCTGGACGAAGACGGCTTGCATAAAGGTCGCTGAAATATAGCTGGATAATTTCTGTCCCAGCTCTCTGACCAGTATTCTCCACAGTAAAACTGATTTTCACATGATCGCTCTCCTGTATTAGCCGCAGATCATCATAAGCAAACGTCGTGTAGGAAAGACCATAGCCAAAAGGATAACGCGCACGATGGGGACAATCCGCATAATCCGCGAAGCCGATACTGCCCGCCTGCAGAAACGCCGAAGCATTTGGCATATTGTAGTAAATCGGTATTTGTCCCGCAGTGTAAGCCACACTGACAGGCACTTTTCCGGACGGATTATAACTGCCTGTCAATACATCAACAATCGCTTCCGCTCCCCACTGAGAAGGACTCCATGCTTCGATCAGAGCATCCAATGTCTCCTGAGCCGCATCACTGGAAATCGGTCTTCCATCCAAATGAATACCGATGCTCGTCTTTCCCAGCTTTCTCAGTCGTGTCAAAAATTCCTCCTGACATTGCGGAAGATTGATATTTACGGCATCCACACCTTCCGCCATGGTAGCTGTCTTCCTGGTCCCGTATTTTCCTCCCAGTGTCAGAATTACCAGATCTGCGTCTGACGCTGCCTGAAGCGCCTCCTCAAAGCCAGAGGTATCTGTCCCCGCAACCTGATAACCTTTGGCATAGACAATTTGGTCTTTTCCAAATCTTTCCTCCAGCACCTCCCGCAGGCTTTTGCACTCTGGAATCACCCGGTGCAGAAAAGCTTCATACTCCGGATTTTTTTCACTGTCGATCACTTTACTTCCCGGATATGTCTCCAGCGTCCTTCCCTCTGCCAGAGCTTCCTGCTCCTTTTTCCTTACCATAGACCCTGCAGCCATGCTGTAATAAGTGTATCCCCCAAAAAAGGCTCGCGCCGTGTTTGCATGAGGGCCAATCAATGCGATTTTTCCGGGATGCTTTTCAAGAGGAAGCGCCCCGTTATTTTTCAGAAGTACCAAAGATTCTCTTGCTGCCTTTTGGCCAACTTCCCTGTCTCCATCCATGTGCAGCAGCATCTGGATCTTCTCCCGCCCGGCAGCAAACGGCTGTTTTGGCAATCCCATACGGAGTTTGGCTTCCAGAACTCGCTGTACTGCCCGGTCAAGAACCTCCTCGGGCGCCCGCCCGGAACGGAACCGCTCCATCAGTTCCTCCCCAAAAAAGTCTTTCTGGGGCATTTCCACATCCAATCCAGCTTTAATACATTCCCATCCGGTCTCTTCTTTGCTCTCAAACAGCCGTCCTCCGTGATGCAGGCCAAACACCGCATTATAGTCAGAAACCGCCAATCCGTCAAACCCCATTTCATCCCGCAAAGTCATTGTCAGCAATTCTTCTGAAGCCGTCGGAAATTTCCCGTTTATCGCACTGTAACAGGGCATTACCCCTTTCAATCCCGCATTTGTGATCGCCGCCTGAAACGGCTTACAATAAATTTCCTTTAATTGTCTGATCCCTGTTTCAAAATGCGCGCTCTGGACTCCGCCGATACTGCCGTGAAATCCCACGAAATGCTTTGCCACCGCTTCTGCGTACAAGCCGTTTGCCGAGGTTTCCTGAATCCCTTCCGTATAAGCGGTTCCCATTGCAGCGGCCAGCGTCGGATCTTCTCCATACGTTTCACCCTGACGCCCGTTCCTTGGATCCCTGGAAATATCCAGAACTGGCGCTAACACATGTGTGAATCCAAGCGCCGCGCTTTGCCGCGAAACAATTTCCCCAATCTTCCGTTCCAGCTTTTCATCCCAGGACGACGCCCGGCCAATACCGGTTGGAAAACTGTCAGCATCTGCGAACAATGCCCCGCACAGACCTTCCGTATGAAAAATAGCCGGAATCCGATGCGGACTTTTTTCCATTATTGCCCTCTGCCATTTTCGCTGTAAGTCTGCTACTTCCTGTGGAGTCTCTATCGTCCGAAAATTGGTCGCGCTGACAAATCCCACCCCTTCCGGATAGTCTTTCAGCACTTCCTCCGGTTCCATGTCTGGCTTGGGCCATATGCACACGATCTGTCCGAATTTTTCCTCCAGAGACATCTGTTCTACCAGCTCTTTGGCGCGTCTCTTGATGTCATTCGTTTCTTCCTTTTTCTGCATTTTCTTCCCTCCTGCTGTTCTGTACTTGAATTTACCGGATACTTTTGTACTTTCAAACACCCTTTGAATGCTGTACCCAAATACTAACAAAAGCACAAAAAAAACAGCAGAGAGATTCTTTAGAAATCTCCCTGCCATTCTTTAGTTTTTGCACAGCAGCAGTCTTCCGACTCTACTCACGAGCAACCGTTCCGCCTTGCAAAACGCTTACCCTCACGAATACATCTCCCTCCGCTTACTCAGCCTGCTGAACCTGCAGTAATAAATAATAAATGCGATAGACGACAGCACCCACGACAGCGGATAACAGAACGCCGCCCCGATGATCGTCGAGAAATGAGGCAGTCCGAAAGTGATCCAGAGTACCCGGATGCCACAGATTCCCACACCGGCGATCAGCATCGGCATCCATGCGTCGCCGACGCCGCGCAGCGCGCCGGAAAATATCTCAATGACAATATACGTTACAAACGTGGGGACCATAAAATGCAGCAGCTGGCTGCCGATCTGGCGCACCCCTGGATCCGACGTAAACAGGGACATGAGCAGATCGCCGCCAAGCAGCAGCACCACGTCCATGATCAGCGTCATGATCACCGCGAGCACCATACATACCCGCACGCCCTGATGCACCCGCTCCTTCTTGCCCGCGCCGTAATTCTGCCCGATAAACGTGGTGACCGAGATTCCCAGCGCCGACACCATCATCCAGAACAGACCGTCCACCTTGCCGTAGGCCGCCCAGGCCGCCACGCTGTCTGTCCCCAGACGGTTTACGCCCGCCTGAACGATCACATTGGAGATGGAATACATGGCCGCTTCCAGTCCCGTCGGAAAACCGATGCGGACAATTCTTTTCAGCATGATCCAGTCGATCCTCAGCTTTTTCCACTCAAGCCGGTACATATCGTCGGTTTTCATCAGCGTCCCCATCACCAGGATCGCGCTGAGCAGCTGGGAGAGGATCGTCGCGATACCGGCGCCGGCCACGCCCAGAGGAAGGACCGCAACCAGCAGCAGATCCAGTCCGATGTTGGCAAAACAGCAAATGATCAGATAATACAAAGGCCTGCGGGAATCTCCCACTGCCCGCAGGATCCCTGCTCCCATATTGTACAGCAGGTTCGGCACGGTTCCCATAAAGTAGATCCGGATATACAGCGCCGCATGATCGATCACATCCTCCGGCGTCTGCATCAGCAGAAGCATCGGCCGCGACAGACCAATGCCAATGATCATCAGCGCGATCCCCGACGCAATGGAAAACGCCACGGAGGTATGTACCGCCCAGTGGACCTTCTCGGCCTTTTTTCCGCCGTAAAACTGGGCAATAATTACCGTCGCGCCGCTGGCCAGTCCGGTGAAAAAACCGATGAGCAGGTTGATCAGCGTTCCTGTGGTTCCGCCCACCGCCGCCAGCGCCTGCTTGCCCACAAAATGCCCGACGATCATTGCGTCGGCCGTATTGTAAAGCTGCTGAAAAAACGTTCCGAACAGGATCGGAAAGAAAAAGATCAGCAGCTGCTTCCAGATCACCCCCTCGGTAATCTGGTTGGTCTTATCATTTGTCTTCACTTTTGCTCTTGTTTTTCCCTTTTCACCCATAACTTCTTTCCCCGTTTTCTCCTCTATACCTTCTCTTTTATGTCGTCTCTTTTATGTCTTTTCTTTATATATCTTCTCTTTTATGCCTTCTCTTCCGCAGCGCTTTCTTTGGACAGTCTCACACATCGAAACCGCTGCATTCCCCGTTTTCCCGGCAGCTCCCGAGCCGCCGTTACATCACTGCGCTCTTTCCCCGCAGGAACCCCTCCAGAAATTCAGTCAGCCGCTCCATTTCCTCTCTGGTCCCTATGGTGATCCTCAGATAATTGTCGATGCGCGGCTTATTGAAATAGCGCACATAGATCCGCGCCTGACGGAGCGCCTCAAACAGCTCCCGCGCCGAAACCTTCGGATGGGTCGCAAAAAGGAAATTCGCTTTGGAATCCTCAAACACAAACCCCAGCCGGCGCAGCTGTTCCTTCGTCCACTCTCTCGTATCAATCACCGCCTGCACGGTTTTCCGGAAATACGCCTCATCCTTCACTGCCGCGGCGCCCACCGCGATCACCGCCTGGCTCATGGTATAGGAATTGAACGAATATTTCACATCATTCAGGCAGGCGATCAGCGCCTCGCTGCCAATGGCAAAGCCAATGCGCATGCCTGCCAGGGAGCGGGATTTTGAGAAGGTCTGCACCACCAGCAGATTGTCATATTTCTCAACCAGCGGCAGCGCGCTCTTCGCGCCGAAATCCACATACGCCTCGTCCACGATCACCACCACGTCCGGATTTTCCCTGACGATCTGCTCCACCGCGTCGGGAGCAAGCTCCAGTCCAGTGGGCGCGTTGGGGTTGGGAAAGATCACGCCGCCGTTTTTGCGGTTGGCGGCAAAGTATTCCTCCGGCCGGATCCGGAAATGCCCGTCCAGAGGAAGCTGAACATAGGGGATCCGGAACAATTCCGCCCATACATCGTAAAACGAGTAGGTGATGTCCGGAAACAGCACCGGCTCCTCGCCGTTGAAAAACGTCAGGAACGCCATAGCCAGCACGTCGTCCGAGCCGACGCCCACAAACACCTGCTCCGGCTTTACCCCATACCGGTCCGCCAGTGCCTCCACCAGCTGCGTGGCCGCAGGATCGGGATATTTTTTAAGATGTTCTTCCTGCAGTCCCTGCAGCGCCAGCTTTACGCCGGGCGCAGGGGGATAGGGATTCTCGTTGGTATTCAGTTTAATGATATTTTCTTCCTTTGGCTGCTCCCCCGGCACATAGGGTACAACCTTGCGGACATTTTTCTCCCAGTTTCGCATGTTTCTCCTCCTTCGCAACCTTTCGGTAATTTATAAATAGCGTTTGGTAACAGTTCAGCCAGGTCTGTGCATTTACTGCACAGACCGTATGAAAACGTGGTGCCAGCGGGCATCCGGTCCATCGCGAAGCGATTTTCAATGGCCGGATGCCGTAACTATTCAGCTGGCTGAATAGTTACAACGTTTGAAAATTGCTTTCTGCAAATTCCGCGCAAAGCGGGGCGTACAGATCGCAAAAGTCAGTTTTCAGATACACCCTACCCTCTCTTTTTCCATGTAGACGGCGAAAACAGAATCAGCATGGGAAACAGCTCCAGCCTTCCTGCCAGCATATCAAAGGTCAGCACCAGCTTGGACAGGGGACTGTACACGGAAAAGTTTCCCATGGGGCCCACTTTGCCCATACCGGGGCCGATATTGTTGAACGTGGCGGCCACCGCCGAAAAGTTCGTCTCCAGCGAAAACTCATCCATGCTGACCAGCAGCAGCGACGCGGCAAAAATCGTCATGTAAACCGTCAGAAATACATTGATGGAACGCAGCACCTCATGCTCCACCGGCCGCTTGTCAAACTGGATCTGCCGCACGCTTCTGGGATGTACGATGGACATCAGCTCCTTTTTCACCGTCTTCAGAAGGATCAGCACCCTGGACACCTTGATGCCTCCGCCTGTGGAACCTGCGCAGGCTCCGAGGAACATGAGAAGCAGCAGAATCGTCTTGGAAAATTCCGGCCACAGGTTAAAGTCCGTGGTGGAATATCCTGTCGTGGTGATGATGGAACCCACCTGGAAGGCCGCGTGACGTACCGTCTCCGCCATGGAGTCATAGACGCCCCGGATGTCCACGCAGATCGCCCCGATGGCAGCCAGGATCACCAGAAAATACACCCGCACCTCATGGGAAAGCACCGCGGCTTTGAAGCGTTTGCACAAAAGCAGATAGTAAAAATTAAAGTTTACGCCAAACAGGATCATACCCACCGTAAGGATCCACTGCTGCGTTTCCGTATAAGTTCCGCAGCCGCTGTTCAGCAGCGAGAAACCTCCGGTACCGGCGGTTCCAAAGGACAGCGTCAGGGATTCGAACAGGGACATTCCGCTGAGCAGCAGACAGGCGATCAGCACCAGTGTCATCACAATATAAATCTGATACAGGATCTTAGCTGTTCCCCGGACCCGCGGCACAAATTTGGACACGGAAGGTCCCGGGCTTTCCGCCTTCATCAGATTCATCACCGAGCCGCCCTTCATGGGCAGGACCGCCAGGATAAACACCAGAACGCCCATGCCGCCGATCCAGTGAGAAAAGCTTCTCCAGAAAAGGCTTGCGTGGGACAGCGCCTCCACGTCCGTCAGGATTGAGGAGCCGGTGGTGGTAAATCCCGACACAATTTCAAACAACGCGTCCACAAAAAAAGGAATCTCTCCCGTCATCATAAACGGCAGGCAGCCGAACAGGCTGAGCACCACCCAGCCCAGAGCCACCGCCACATATCCGTCTTTGGGATACAATTCCATATTTTCCGGTTTTTTCCGTGACAGCAAAAAGCCTGCCGCCACACAGCACAGACCGCAGAGAAGATAGGCCAGTCCCTCCTTCTCCCGGTACACCGCTCCGGTCAGCGCCGGAAGCAGCATCAATATTCCTTCCATCTTCAGTACCCAACTGATTACATACTGAAGCATTTTTCTGTTCATACTCTTCTTCTCCCGTTAAGATAGTGATCCTACCGGACAGGGACCGAAAGGCTTTTCTCAGCCTGGAGCGTGTTTGAAAATTCATTCCTGCAATTTTCAAACACGCTCTGGCCCACGTCCGGTTTCCAATATTTCTCACGGCTCGTCCAGAATATCGTCAATATTTTCCAGACCCGTATGTGTGGTGACAACGATCACAGAATCGCCCTGCTGGAAGTAATCCTGTCCGCCGGGGATGATGATCTTTCCTTTCCGGTTGATGCAGGCTACCAGCGTGTTGTTCTTTGTTCTCATATTTTCCAGCTTGATACGCTGCAGAGGACAGTCTTCATGTATGATAAACTCCAGGGCCTCCACCCGGTCGTCCATCAGCTTGTACAGCGTCTCCACGTTGCTGCCGATGGAGTTTTTCATTGCCCGCACATACTGGAGGATATTCTCCGCGGTAATGAACTTGGGATAGATCAGACTGTCCAGGTTCAGACTGTGGATCACATCGTTAAAGCTCAGATGATTGATCTTCGTCACAACCTTCGAGGATACTTTATCTTTGGCGTACAGAGACAGAATGATATTTTCCTCGTCCATGTCCGTACACGCCACAAAAGCCTCCATCCGGTCGATATGTTCTTCTCTCAGCAGATCCTGGTCGCTGCCGTCTCCGCAGATGATCGTGGCATCCTGCAGAAGATTGCTGAGTTCCTCGCATCTTTGCCGGTTCTTTTCGATGATCGTTACCTTGATTCCCATGTGCAGCAAAATGCTGGTCAGATAGTAGGTGATCTCGCCGCCGCCGACGATCATGGCGCTGTGGACCTGGTTGGTCTTTACCCCGATGCGCCGGAAAAATTCCGCGGCTTTTTTCGGCGTCACCAGAATGGAAAGGCTGTCCCCCGCGTCGATGCGGTAATTTCCATCGGGGATCACCACCTGGCCGTTTTTCTCCGCCACACAGATCAGCAGCTCCGCATGGGTGGAGGCCACATCCTTCAGCTGTTTTCCCACCAGTCCCGAGCTGGAGGGAACTTTAAACCGAAGCATCTCGACTCTTCCCTTGGAAAAGCTGTCGATTTCAATGGCTGTGGGAAAACGGAGCAGCCGGGCGATCTCCTGGGCCGCCGCGAACTCCGGATTGATGATCATGGAAAGTCCCAGCTCCCGCCGGATAAATTCCTGCTCCTTGCGGTACGCAGAGTTTCGCACGCGGGCAATGGTATGGCACTTTGCCGCCTGTCTCGCCATCACGCAGCACAGCAGGTTCAGCTCGTCGCTTCTGGACACTGCGATCAGCAGGTCCGCGTGCTCGATATCCGCTTCCTGCAGAGTGTTGTAGCTGGCGCCGTTGCCCACAACGCCCAGAACATCATAGAGAGCCGTGATATTACGGATCACTTCGCCGTCCTTGTCTATGACGGTCACATTATTGTCCTCCTGGCTCAGCTGGGCGGCCAGCGCCGTTCCCACTTTTCCACAGCCAACAATAATAATCTGCATTTTACTTCACCGGTATAAAAAAACCGGCAGCTATTTTCCATAAGCTGCGTCTATACCGGTATCCTCCTTTGACATAAATAATTCAGATACATATTCAGTTTTCCGGTCGCCTTAACGGAACCTTGAAGCTTGTTTGAAAATCGGTCTCTCACAAACTGTGATTCCATTTTGCAGGAAGGAATTGTAATTATTCAGCCAGGTCTGCGCATTTGCTGCGCAGGCCATATGAAAACGTAGTACCTACAGGCATCCGGCCCGCCGCGAAGTGATTTCTCATGGCAGGATGCCGTAACCGTTCCGCTGGATGAATTGTTACAATGAATTTCCAAACATGCTCGAGGAGATTATAGCATACTTTATCCATAACCGGAATAGCTTTTATAAGAATTTCTGGAAGAGGAAAAAGTTCGGAAAGTAACTTCCAAATCTACTATTACTGGCGCAGTAAATGCGTCAGAAAGAGGAAAGTTTGGAAGTAAACTTCCAAGTCTGCCATTGTTGGCGCAGCCAGTGCGCCATGAAAGGAGAAAAAATGAACGACCAGAAACGAGAGAATCTGCTGAACCTTGCGCTGGACGCCACCGACGCCGAGCGGGCGGCCTCCTCCTCCTTAAGCGCCGGGTACGATTTTTCCGCCCGCACCTGGGAGGTCATCGTCCGCTATCAGGGGGATATTTCCTTTCTGGAGCAGAACGGCGTCCGCATCACCTATCTGCTTTTTCAGTACGCCATCCTTCTGGTTCCGGAACGGCTCATTGACGACATCACCAATCTTTCCCAGATCACATACATGGAAAAACCAAAGCAGCTGTTTTTCGCTGATTTCTCCGGCAGAAGTATCTCCTGTATCAACCCGCTGCAGGAGGGTCCGCAAGGATTGTTTGGGGACGGCGTCCTTCTGGCGTGCATTGATTCCGGCGTGGATTATACCCATCCGGCCTTCCGCAACGACGACGGCTCCACCCGCATCCTCTCCCTGTGGGACCAGACGGTGGACGGCTCCCCGCCGGAGGGGTACCCGATCGGGACCCTGTACACCCGCCAGCAGATCAACGAGGCGCTTCGCGCTCCCGGCGCTGAGGAACGCCTGCGTCTTGTTCCTTCCCGGGACGCCAGCGGCCACGGGACGGCAGTTCTTGGCATTGCCGCCGGCGGCGGGATGAGTGAAAAGGGGGAGAATTTTTACCGGGGCGTAGCCTCAAAGGCCGGGCTGATCGTCGTGAAGCTCAGCGCCTCCGGCGAGAACGCCTTTCCCCGCACCACCCAGCTGATGATGGCCCTGGATTACTGCATCCGCACCGCTTTATTTCTCCAGAAGCCAATCGCAGTCAATTTAAGCTTCGGAAATAATTACGGCTCCCACAGCGGAACCTCCCTTCTGGAGACGTATCTGAACCAGGCGGCGGGACTGGGGCAGTCTGTCGTCTGCATCGGCTCCGGCAACGAAGGGATTTCCGGCCGCCATGCCGGAGGCCTGCTCCAGAGCGGCGAGACCAAAAAGGTGGAATTTTCCATCGGCACTTACGAGCCATCCATGAGCGTTCAGCTTTGGAAATCTTACACCGACGACATCGACATTGTTGTGATCCATCCGGACGGAACGCGGGTCGGCCCGCTGCAGGCGGTGCTGGGCACGGCGCGGTTCCGCATCCGTGGGACCGAGCTGCTGTTTTATTACGGCATGCCGGCGCCCCACAGCCAGGCCCAGGAAATTTATCTGGACCTGATCCCTGCGCCCGGCCAGACGGCGGTGGACGACGGGATCTGGACGGTGGAGCTTCATGCCCGGCGGGTAGTCACCGGGCGGTACGATCTGTGGCTGCCGGGATTCGCGGGAGCTCAGACAAGATTTTTCCTGCCGGACCCGGACACGACGCTGACGATTCCTTCCACCGCGCGGTATGCGGTCACTGTGGGGGCCTATGAGCCGCGGCTGCAGGCTTACGCGGATTTTTCCGGCAGGGGGTTTACCCGGGTGCTGCAGGAGGTGAAGCCGGATCTGTGCGCGCCGGGGGTGGATATTATGGCGCCGGTGGCCGGCGGGGCGTATGGAGCGTTTACGGGGACTTCGTTTGCGGTTCCTTTTGTCACGGGGAGCGCGGCGTTGATGATGGAGTGGGGGATTTTGTATGGGAATGATCCGTTTTTGTATGGGGAGAAGCTGAAGGCGTTTTTGATCCGTGGGGCAAGGCAGCTGCCGTCGGAGACGGTGTATCCGAATCCGCGGCTGGGGTATGGGGTGCTTTGCCTGCGGGATAGTTTTTAGGGACGGAAACCGCACGGGCCGCAGGCCGCCGGGCGGGGGGCGATTCAGAATCCGTGCTCACTCCGGCGTTCGGACAGAGCAGGGGGTGGTGTTCGTGGTTCAGGCGGCGATGGGGTGGTGTTCGTCGTTTGGTTTTGACGCCTGCCCCGCGGACACCTCCCCCTGCTCTGTCCGCCCGCAGTCGCAAGCACTGGATTTCTGAATCGCCCCCCGCCCGGCGGCCTGTGGCCCACGCGGTTTCCTGGTTGTGGCGGCGTGGGGGTGAGGGCGGTGGGGTGGTGGCTTAAAATGGAAGGGGTGGGGCGGGCGGTGGGGTGGGAGTGTGTGGGGTGGATGTTTGGTGGCTGGTGGCTTTTTTCATTTGCTTTGTTATGCCTGCCCCGCAGACACTTCTTTGATCGGTCCGCCCGCAGTGGTAAGTGCTGGGTTTAGTTCGTAAATTTGATCAAAGCGTTGTTTGCCTTTCTCGGTCAGGTGGTGGCTGATCAGGAGTAGGGTGAGGGTGGGGTTGGTGAGCAGGCTTTGTTCGACGATTTCTGCGTTTTTGGGGTCGAGGGCGGAGGTTCCTTCGTCGACCAGCAGGATGGAGCGGTTGTGGATCAGGGCGCGGGCGATGGCTATGCGTTGTTTTTGGCCGCCGGAGAGGTGGCTGCCGTTTTCTCCTGTTTTGGTTTCCAGGCCGTCTGGCAGTGTTGGCAGGTCGTTTTGCAGGGCGCTGTTTTTCAGGGCTTTTTCTATTTGTTCGTCGGTGAATGTGTGCCCCAGGGTTATGTTGTCGCGGATGGTGCTGTTGAATAGATATACGTCCTGTTCAATGTACGCGATCTGGCGGTTCAGGGATTCCGGATCGATTTCTCTGGCGCTGGTTTGGTCGAATAGGATTTCGCCTGTGTAATTTTGAAGCTGTCCCATGAGCAAATGAAAGATTGTGCTCTTTCCGCAGCCGGAAGGTCCCAGTATGGCGTATTTCTTTCCTTTTTTGAATTCCATGTTCAGGTGGGACAGTACCGGTTTGCCTGGATAGGAAAAGGATAAATCCCGGAAAGATATCTTTTTCTCCAATGCCGGCAGTTCCTGCAGAGTTTCTGCCGGGGTCTGCAAGTCGTGTTCTTCGAATTTTTTAAAATAGGGGCGGTAGGTGGAAAGCTGGACAAAATAAAGTGTAAATTGCTCCAGCGAGTTGTTGACAATGTTGACAAGGCTTCCGCCGCCGAATACCGTTTGGATGGGAATGACACCCCAGACGCCCAGCAAAAACATCAGAACAGTGTTCACTGCCTGTCCAAGAAGATTGATGCTTGTGATCCCGGCATCTGCCTTTTTCTCAGTGCAGCGGCCGCGATACCAGACGGTTTCCCTGTCTTTGCTGGCCTGTTCCGACTGTTCGAAGAAACGGTTCAGACTTCCGAATGTTTTGAGGATTCCAAATCCGCTGAGCAGATCTTTGATAGCGCTGGTGTATATTTCCTGCGCTTTTGAATTTGCGTGGCCGCAGGCTTCCAGTTTTTTCTGAAACAGCTTGGTTGACAAAATCACGAAAATACTGCTGACAACGGACAGAACCGCCAGCGACCAGTGGATATAGGCCAAAGCGGCGATTGATATGATTCCCTGCGCCGCAAAAAGGATCAGAGCGATTAAAATCTGCAATCCATCATCCATCTGGAAAACATCGTTGGTGTACCAGGAGATGTAATCTCCAATCTGAGCAGACTGAAATTCCTGATAGTTTTTTCGGGAAATCTGTCTGCTGATGGTGTTTCTCATACTTGTTTTTGCGTTGGCAAAGGCTTTCTGCATGAAAAACTCCTCCAGCATTTGCAGAACACGAAATAAAATCTGCGCGCCAAACTGCAGGACAACGAAGTAAAGCAGGCGATGCAGGTCTTTTGCCATTGCAGCTCCCATGGTTTCCATCTGTGCAAAGTAGCTGCCTGTTTTAAAAAGAACCGCAATGGCATATAGCAGACAGCCAATAGAAAGCAATTTCTTCTGTTCCAGGAAATAGTGTCTCATATGAAATTCCTCCTCATTCTCTGTTACTGCTCACAGGCAGGCGCAATATCTTCGTAACTATTCAGCCAGCTGAATAGTTACATATCTTCCGCAATTCCAGTCAAATAGACCTGCAGGTATAGCTACCTGGCCCGTTGCTTGCGAAATAAATTTCGCTGAAAACAGCAACCTTCTTATCAATATGACGAATGAGAACAGAAAAGTGTTTAAAAATTCCAAATTCCACGCAAAGTGGCGCGTGAAGATTGCAAGAATGAAGTTTCAAATACGCTCTAACAAATGCGTATAAAAATATTTCGGAGCATATGGTATCCATGCATGTCAGTGTGATAGAATAAGGAAAAGATAGAAGCTTTGTAACGATTCATCAAGCTGAATCATTACAAAAAATTTACTTACAGGTATCAGCGGCTTAGAGCGTGTTTGAAAATTGCTTTCTGCAAGATGTGTGTCACAGTTTGTTGGGAATTTATTCCGAAATCAGGAGGCGCAGCCGGCTACGCTGACTGATTTCGGGGCAAATTCCACGCAAAGTGGGACGTGCTGATTACAGGAATGACGTTTCAAACACGCTCTGGATGGGAGGTTATTTTATGGATTTGATGGAGTTGCTGTTGACACGCAGGAGTGTGCGGAAGTATACGGGCGAAAGGATTGACTCTCAGAAGTTGGATCTGATCTTGAAAGCCGGTCTTTCGGCGGCTTCGGGCAGGAATCGGAAGCCGTGGGAATTGGTTGTGGTTTCGGACCGGGAAGTACTGGAGCGGCTTTCGCATTGCCGGGACGGGGCGGCGCGGATGCTGAAAGACGCGGGATGTGCGGTTCTGGTGTTTGCGGACATGGACCGGACGGATGTCTGGACGGAGGATTGTTCGATTGTTATGAGTAATATGCACCTGATGGCGGCCAGCCTTGGCCTTGGCAGTTGTTGGATCCAGGGGCGGCTTCGGATGGCGGAAAGTGGGGAAACGACAGATGCGTTTTGCCGCAGGCTTCTGAGCGTCCCGGAGGGGTTTGCTCTGGAAGCGATCCTTTCGCTTGGAGTTCCGGCGGAGTTTCCGGCTCCTCATGCGATGGACGGGCTTCCTGTTGATAAGATCCACCGGGAAAGTTGGTGATGAATTATGTCTCGTCCCTTGTTTTTACTGATCACTCTTTTAATTCCCGGGGTGATGGTGCTGCTGGGTCTAGCTTTCTGGAATTCTGACCCTGGAAAGCCTAATCCCGCTGCTGGTTACCGAACCCGCAGAGCTATGAAATCGTTAGAAAGCTGGGCGTTCGCGCAAAAATTTTCCGGCAGATTTTGGGCATTGACCGGAGGTTTGCTGACAGTAGGCGCTGTCTTGTTTTCACGGATTTGCAAACAGACGGATTCAACGATAATGCTGGCTGTTCTGACTGTTGAACTTCTGGTTCTTCTGCTTGTACTTCCTGTGACAGAGCAACAGCTGAAAAAGCGTTTTCCGGATGAATAACTCTTTTTTCCGATCAACGTTATTAAAAGTCCCGGCGCGCATTTCCTGCGCGCCGGGACTCTATGTTTAATAACGAAGAATATAATATACAACGTATACCCAACTGAACAATCCATGGATGATCGCCCAGCCGATGGAATGCCAGGTTGTATAGCTGATGACCATAGCCAGCGCGCTTCCAAAGGATATGCCAGACTTCACAGTTTTCTTGACAATTGTTGTTCTGTTTTCTTCCACTGTCTCTCTCCTGTCACAATATATGGTTTACAGATCCCGTTACCTTTCCAAATCATTCGAAACGATTCAGCCAGCTGAATAATTACAATCATACAGCCCTTCCGGTTTTCGTTTTTTTACAGCTTCCACAACCGATACCGGTTGAACGCGGCCAGAACTTCCTGTTTTCTCGGCATGGCCAGATTCACCGGAAGGTAGCTTCCCTCTGCCAGTCCCGCCAGTCCTTCTTTTCCTACCAGTTCCAGTACCCGGTCCGCTGCCTGCTGCATGGTCAGCTGGCCGTTGACGGCTTTTTTCTGTACCCAGGTGAGCATCCAGCCGATGGCAAGGGTCTGCTCCGAATCGGCAAGCTGCTCCAGTCCCCGCAGGATCAGGTTTTCCCGGTTCAGCTGGATCTGGTCTTTTCCCATGACCTTCATCTTGATCCGGTCTTCCCCGGCAAAGGCTTTGTCTTTCTGGGGGCGGCGGTCAAAGGACGGTTCTTCCGGCTGGTCCTGGGGCAGGGTAACCGCCGGGAAGTTTTCCGCTTCTTTTTTGGCAAACGTGGTAATGTCTTTCGGCCGGTACTGCTCCATCTGCAGGATGCAGTCGGCGATGTGGAAATATGCGCCGGAACTTCCTGCTACCAGGATCGTGGAAATTCCATAAGCTTCAAATAAATAGCGGGCCCGCTCGATGAACGGGGTGATCGGCTCCTGGTTCCGGTGAACCACTCTCTGCATCAGCTCGTCCCGCACCATAAAGTTTGTGGCGCTGGTATCTTCGTCGATCAGCAGCAGCTTCGCGCCGCTCTCCATGGCCTCCACCACGTTCGCCGCCTGAGAGGTACTTCCGCTGGCGTCCTCGGTATAGAAGGACTTTGTGTCTTTTCCGCTGGGAAGGTCGTTGACGAACATGGAAATATCGGTTTTCTTGATGCTGCGGCCGTCCTCCGCGCGAATCTTTACCGCCGTGCTGTCGGTGATCACATACTCTCTCCCGTCCCCGGCGATGTGGTCATATACGCCCAGCTCCAGCGCCTTCAGAAGCGTGGATTTTCCATGGTAACCGCCGCCTGCGATCAGCGTGATTCCCCGGCGGATGCCCATGCCTTTCACAGCTCCCCTGTGGGGCAGCTGCATGGTCACCTCCATGGATTCCGGTGAGGAGAAGGGGACGCTGGCGCGCATGGGACGCTGAGATACGCCGGACTCTCGTGGCAGCACCGAGCCGTTGGCCACAAACGCGCACAGTCCCAGGGCGCTCAGCTGGCCGCGGATATACGCCTGGTCGTCCGCCAGTTCCACCGTCTTCTGTACCGCGGTTCTGGAAATTTTCCGGTAAAACAGGGTGCTCTCCACGCACTGGGGCAGGAACTCAAAGAGAATCCGGATCAGCTCGCCGGAACAGATGGTCCTTCCCCGCGCCGGAAATCCAATCTCCATACGGATCCTCACGCTGCCGTCCTTCGGATCAATCTGGCAGGCCGTCCGCTCCAGGATTTCCTGCCCCGGACGGCTGACGGCCATCCGTCCGCTTTTTCCGGAGCCTTTCGCTTTGTGGTTGAATTCCTCGATGCGTCTGCCGAACAACCGCAGCAGGTGATCCTGCACCGCAATCCTCCGGTGGGCCTCCCGGTAAAACTCCTCCGGAAGCTCCGCCTTGCTGCCGTCCACCAGAACGCTCACCCGGGACGGCGTGGCAAAGGGGTCGCCCTGTACATGCTCGATGAACAAACTATAACTGCCGAAGCGGTAAGCGCCCCGGGTGTCCTTGTAAGCCGGATAACTTTTTCTGTCAATCGCTTCCAATATCCTTCTTAAATCTTCTGCTCGCTTCATTTTTTCCTCTTTTTGGGCGCACTTGCTGCGCCAATAATGGTAGATTTGGAAGTTTACTTCCAAACCTGACTCCTGTCCTTTTTATACTCATCATCACCGTTGCTGCTCAGTAACAGTTCAGCCTGTCACTATCCCGCGAGGTGTTTTCGCACAGAATGTGCGAAAATCCCGAGGCCTGCAGCGCGAAACTGCATGGAATGCAGTTTCTGTGCATCGCGAAGCGGGTAACGGTTCAGCTTCGCTGAACTGTTACGCTGCTCACAGCCGTGGACAGCGGCAGACTGTTACCTCTGGCGATAACTCTCTGCCAGCTTCTCAAACGCCGGAAGCGCCCGCTGAATCTGCTCCGTGGTCACGCAGTAGGCGATCCGCACATATCCCGGGCAGCCGAAATCATCCGCCGGCACCAGCAGAAGCTCCTGCTCTTTCGCTTTCTCGCAGAACGCCGCCGCGTCCGGTTCCAGGGCGCGGACGAACAGATAGAACGCTCCGTCCGGGTGAACGCAGGTGTACCCGTAACTCTCCAGCGCCTCGTACAGCAGATCTCTGTTTTTCTGGTAAACAGACAGGTCGGAAACCATGCCCTGACACCGGGCGATCACATGCTGCGCCATCGCCGGCGCGCACACATATCCCAGCGCCCGTCCCGCGCCGCACACTGCCGCGTAAAGATCCGCCGCGTCCGCCGCCTCATCCGGCACCAGGATATAGCCGATCCGCTCTCCCGGCATGGACAGAGATTTGCTGTAGGAATAGCACACCACCGTGTCCCGGTAATATTTCGTCAGATAGGGAACGGATACATCCCCGTAAACCAGCTCGCGGTACGGTTCGTCGGCGATCAGATAAATGGTATGACCATACTCCTTTTCTTTGCTCTCCAGAAAAGCGGCCAGCCGCACGATGCTCTCCTCCGTAAACACAACACCGGAGGGATTGTTGGGGGAATTCACAAAAATTCCCTTGGTGCGGCTGGTGATTGCCGCTTCCAGACGGTCAAAATCAATCTGGAACGTATTTTCATTCGTGGAAACCGGAACGAAACAGCCGCCGGCGGCCTCCACAAAGACCTTGTACTCCGGAAAATAAGGGGTAAAGATGATATATTCGTCGCCGGGAACCGTCATGGCCTCCAGCACAATGCGAAGGGATGCCGCCGCGCCGCAGGTCATATAGAAATTGCCGGGGCAAAAAGCCGTCTCATATCTGCGGTTCAGATCGTCGGCGATGGCCTGGCGCACCTCCAGATCGCCCTGGGCGGAGGTATAGCCGAACAGGTACACGTCGTCCCTGGTATCCAGTAGCTCCTTCATCACCTGATGGACAGCTTCTGGCGCCGGAACATTGGGGTTTCCAAGACTGAAATCAAACACATTTTCCGCGCCGATCTCGGCCGCGCGTTTTTTGCTGTACTCAAAGATTTCCCGGATCACCGACCGGTTCTTTCCCAACTCTGTCATTTTTTCTGAGATCATCTTTTCTCCTTTCATGGCGCACTCGCTGCGCCAATCATGGTAGATCTGGAAGTTTACTTCCAAACTTTCTCCTTTCATGGCGCACTGGCTGCGCCAATAAAGGTAGATTTGGAAGTTTACTTCCAAACTTCCCACTTCTTTTTCTTTTTGTTTTTCATTTTATCAGACGCCGGAAGAAAAGTAAACGTCATCGGCTCCCTTTCTCCCGCCCGGACGTGACGCCATCATACCACCGCCGAAATCCCAAGACACCCCAGCTTCCACGCCGGAAACAATGCCGAGCGCAGACAGCCGGCAGCAAAGCACAGAAAAGTCACCACGGAACGGTACATATGCGGCCGTACCACCAGGACCAGCGAAAACAGCAGGTAAAAACCTGCCAGCAGCAGTACCGGGCGCATTTCCGGCAGCAGTCCCAGCAAAGCGCCGAAGGACACGGCGATGGCCTTTCCGCCCTCCCGGAAATGAAGAAACGGCCAGGCATGACCGGCCACAGGCGCCAGGAGGATCAGCGCGAACGCCGGGTCCGCCGGCGGCAGATGCCCAAGCGCCATGTGGACCGGAAAAAATCCCTTTCCCAGCTCCAGCAGCAAAACCAACGTGCCGACCAAAGGCCCCGCCGCCGCAAACGCGTTGAACGTTCCCGGATTTTTGTCCTCTCCCGCCCTGGTCACATCCACGTGGCACAGTTTCCGGGGCACAAGCTTTGCGAACAGGATGCTGCCGCTCAGATACCCCAGCAGAATATAAAAAAACTCTCTCATTTTTACCTCTTCTTAAATTTTCAAACACGCTCCAGCAGCCGCACAATCTCCGCAGCCGCTTCCGGGTGGGCGTTTTCCCTCTGCGCCTGGCGCATCCGCTCCCTGGCGCCGTCCTGCTGCATCAGCCGCCGGCCCTCCGCGATCTGCTTCTCCCGGGTGCGCGCCGCCACCGACATGCCCCGGTGACAGAAAAATTCCAGATTTTTCTCCTCACATCCGGGAATCGGCGTTGTATGGATCATGGGAATCCCTGTGACCGCCGCCTCCGTGCTGCTCAGCCCGCCCGGTTTGGTAAAGATCACATCACAGGCCGCCATATACTCCGCCACATGGCGGGTAAAGCCCACCACGCGCACATCCGGATTTCCCTGGAAGCGAAACCGCAGAAGATGCTCCCGGTGTTTATTCTTTCCGCAGATGATCACCATCTGCTCGCCGTTCTTATTTCCACGCGCCAGCTCGCCGGCGAACACATGGATTTTCCCAAATCCCATACTGCCGCTCATCACAAGAAAGATTTTCCGGTCCTTCGGCAGATTCAGGTGCTCCCGCACCCCGTCCCGGCTCATGGGGCGGGAAAACTGCCGCCGCACCGGTATGCCAAGAGGAAGCAGCTTCTCCCGCGGGATCCCGTAGGACGCAAACTCCTCCACCAGGTCCTCATGGGGAATCACATAATAATCGCAGTCTGTCTCCTCCCAGAAAGGAATACAGGTATAATCCGTGGCGATGGCCACCGTTTTCTGGGACAGCCATCCTTTTTTCTTCATATAGGTAAACGTCTCCGCCGGATAGAGATGGGGCGTCACCAGAAGGTCGAAATGCTCCTGCTCCAGATACGCCTTCAAAGGCTTCGCCAGACGGGCGTTGGCATAATACACCGGCGACTTGCACCGCATCTTCCGCACCAGTTCCCCGGCCTGATACGCCATGCCGAACAGTCCCGGAAGCAGAGTCACCGTCTTCACATAACCGCCGCCGACCAGGGCGGAGGTCCTTTTTCTTCCAAAACTCATCATATCCAGCATGACGGCCTCATGTCCCATAGCCTCCAGCTGCTCTTTGACTGCCTGCCCGGCGGCATTGTGCCCCTCACCGGTATTGCAGGATAATATCAATACTCTCACGCTTTGTTTCGGCCTGCGCGAACGCGTGTTTGAACATTCATTCCTGCAATTTTCAAACACGCTCCAACAAAGGCCTTCCTCTCCTTTCTGCGTTCCGGACAACAAGCCGTATTTTCTATCTCGCTTTATTATATCAAACTGCAAAAATACGTCAAGCCGCAAAGGATCTGCGCGCATTCTGCGCGAAAATCCCGAAGCCTGCAGCGCAAAACTACGAACCGTTACCTCTCGTTTCTCCCGCGAGCCAGACCCCCATTGTACTTCCCTTTGGAATCATATATAATAAGTCGTAAATCTATGACCCTGTGAGGTGAAACACTTGAAGAAACGATATGAATTCATCGACGCCATCCGCGGCCTGGCGATGATAAACATGGTGCTGTTCCATTTTTTATACGACGTATTTATCCTGTACGGCAAACAGCCTGACTGGTACGGCAGACCCGCCACCTTTCTGTGGCAGCAGTCCATCTGCTGGACCTTCATACTGATTTCCGGCTTCGTCTGGCATTTCGGCCAAAAAAATAATCTGAAACGCGGCCTTTTGCTGAATGTCTGGGGCCTGGTTGTCACCGCCGTGACCGTCATTGCCGAACCACAGGCCGCCGTCTGGTTCGGAATCCTGAATTTTCTCGGCTGCGCGGTGCTCCTGACCTGGCTGACCAGACGCGTCTACGAAAAAATCCCGCCGCTGGCCGGACTGCTGGGAAGTATGGCCCTGTTTTTCCTGTTCCGCGATGTCCAGGCCGGTGTGCTGGGCCCTGCCGCTCACCCGATCATCACCCTGCCCGAAGGACTGTACCAAAGCAGAGTTCTCACTCCCATAGGTTTCCCATACCCCGGCTTCCGCTCCAGCGACTACTTTCCTCTGCTACCCTGGTATTTCCTGTACTGCGCCGGCTACTTTCTCTGCCCCCTTATGCAGAAAAGTCCCCGGCTTCAGACCCTGCTCACCATCCGCGTTCCCCTTCTCTCCAGACTTGGCACCTGGAGCCTGTGGATCTACCTTGTTCATCAACCGGCTGCCATGGGACTGTGCTGGCTGCTTTTTCACTGAAAAGAAAGTAAACACAGCGGGCCGGGAGTTTTTACTCCCGGCCCTCTGCCTTTTCGTCCTCGTTCCGCAATTCTTTGACAAGTGCCATCACATCATCTTCGTCCTTGACAATTCGTTTCTTGTATCGCATAAAGAAACTTTTCTTCCAAAAGTGTCGCACCCATCCATTGAAATTCTCCGAAAACTCCACTATCATTAATCCCAGAGTAACCGTTCAGCCAGCTGAACGGTTACGGCCCGAACACTCAGGAGGTGACCCCATGTATCAACTTCAGATTGCCGAAAACCTTATCCGGCTGCGCCGCGAAAAAAACATCACCCAGGAAGCGCTGGCCGACCACATCGGCGTAACGAAAGGCTCCGTCTCCAAATGGGAAAAGAACATCAGCAAGCCGGACATCGGGACCCTGCCGCTGCTGGCCACGTTTTTTGACGTCTCCATCGACGAGCTTCTCGGCTATGCTCCCCAGCTGTCCGACGACCAGATTCAGAAGCTGTACCGGCAGTTCTCCAACGATTTCTCCCGGTACGACTTTGAAACAGTGGAGCAAACCGTCAACGCCTGCGTCAAAAAGTATTATTCCTGCTACCCGTTTCTTTTCCGGATGGCCTTTCTCTGGCTGAACCATTATCCCCTGGCCAAAAGCCAGGACAAACAGCGGGAAATCCTGGAATCCATTCTCGCCCTGTGCGACCGTATCGAGGACGGCAGCACAGACGCCAGACTTTGCAGCGACACCAGGATCCTGCGCGCGATGGTCCAGCTGTCCCTTGGCATGTATCCGGAAGCCATCGAAATCCTCGAGGAAGCGTCCTGGCCGCTGAACCTTCTGCATACAAGTCCCGACCTGATGATCACCGCTTACCAGACAAGCGGGAATATGGAAAAAGCTGACAGCTTTGCGCAGATCACCATGTACCGGACCATCCTTTCGCTGTGTTCCGCGGCAGGGAAGTTTCTGGCTATCCATACGAAAGATCCGGCAGCCTTTGGCGAGACGGTAAAGCGCACAGAAGCGGTCATAGACGCCTGGAATCTTCTGTCCCTGAATCCCAACGCCGTCTGCGTCTTTGAGTACCAGGCAGCTCTCGGATATCTGGCGCAGGATGATCTTGCGGCCGCGCTGACCCATATCCGCAACTATCTGGCTGCCATAAAGGAGCTGCTGTCCAAAGAACAGCCGCTGCTTCGGAGCGACGCTTATTTCACAAAGCTGGACCAATGGTTCGCCCTTGCCGCCAGCGATACCTCACCCCGGGACAGAAGCGTATTTATCCGGGATATTGAACATTCTTTTGATCTTCCGCTGTTTGAGAAGCTGGAGTCCTCGGAAGAATTTCGGATATTGAAGAAAAAATTAAAGGAGATGATCGTATGAAACTGGAAGACCTGCTGGTATTTCTGATTCCTCTGGCCGTACTGGAGATTGCCCTGCTGGCTTACACCCTGCGGCACATTTTTACCCATGACCATTACAAACGGGGGAGCCGCCTGATGTGGTGCCTGATCGTCATTGCCGGCATGGAATTTATCGGACCTTTGTTATATTTCGTACTTGGAAAAGAGGATGACAGATGAATGTTCTGGAAATTGCCGGACTTACCAAACGCTTCGGCACGAAAACGGTCATCGACCACATGGATCTTTCGATCCCCCCGCACTCTGTCTTTGGCTTTATCGGCCAAAACGGCGCGGGGAAAACAACCACAATGAAAATGATCACCGGCCTGCTGAAACCGGACGGCGGAACCATTCGCGTCTGCGGTGAGAAAGTCACCTTCGGTTCCAACAAGACCAGCCGCTGGATCGGCTATCTGCCCGATGTGCCGGAATTTTACGGCTACATGACCGCCGCCCAGTACCTGGCCCTCTGCGGAGAGATTACCGGCATGGAACGGGAGAACCTGCGCGAGGCATCCGGCAGGCTGCTGGAGCTTGTGGGCCTGGCGGACAGCCGCGGCTGCATCCGCCACTTTTCCAGAGGCATGAAACAGCGTCTGGGCATCGCCCAGGCTTTGCTCAACGGTCCGCGTCTGCTGATCTGCGACGAACCCACGTCTGCGCTGGACCCGGTGGGCCGCAAGGAGATTCTGGACATCCTCGCGTCGGTGAAGGACCAGACAACGGTGCTGTTCTCCACCCATGTGCTTTCCGATGTGGAGCGCATCTGTGACCATGCGGCCCTTTTGTCGGGCGGACGTATCGCCGTCCAGGGAACGCTGGAGGAGCTGAAAACCCGCAGAAACAAAGAAAGTAACCGTTCTGCCAGGGCTGAGCATTCACTGCGCAGACCATATGAAAAGATCGTTGCCAAAGAAACGCTTCAGATTGAATTTCAGACAGAAAAAGATTTGCAGCAGTTCCGTGTCCGCTATCCGTCGGGAGAAGCTGTCGACCGCACCACAATTCGCCTGCCCGGAGACGCATACGAGGACATGTCCTCCATTCTGAGTGACCTGGCGCAGAACCATGTGCCGGTGCGGAAACTGGAACTGCTGGAGCCGACATTGGAAGATCTGTTTTTGGAGGTGACCGCACAATGAAGCAGTGGAACGTTATGCTCCGGAAAGAGCTTTCCGAGCAGATAAAAACCCACAGAGCCTTTCTCGTACTGATCCTGTTTTGCCTTGTGGGTGTCATCAGTCCCGCGCTGACCAAACTGATGCCCTGGATGTTCGAGTTTATGGCGGAGGATCTTGCCGGAAGCGGCATCAGCGTCGGCGACATCCATGTGGATGCCCTGACCGCCTGGACACAGTATTTCAAAAATATGCAGCTGGCACTGATCGCTTTTCTGATCCTCTACAGCCAGACGCTGACCGGCGAATTTCAGCGCGGCACGCTGATCATCCTTCTCGCCAAGGGCCTGCGGCGGTGGACAGTCCTGCTCTCCAAGCTGGCGGCGGCGCTGCTGTTCTGGACCGCCGGATGCGCGGCAGGTTTTCTCATCAACTACGCCTACACCGCTTACTTCTGGGACAACCGCGCGGCGGAGCATCTGTTTTTCTCCGCCTTCTGCTTTTATTTGCTTGGCGCATGGCTGATCTCGCTGATCTTTCCGGCCTCTGTCTTTTTCCAGTCGGTGACTGCGGCCCTGATCGGAGTATGCGCCGGATTTCTCGCCTCTTACCTGCTGGGACTGCTCCCGGCGGTCAGGGAATATGTGCCGTCGTTTCTCATGGATACGCCGCCTTTGCTGACCGGCGCCGCAAGCAGCAGCGAATATCTGCCCTGCGCCGCAGTCACCCTGGGACTGATCCTGTTAAACACCGCCGTTTCCCTTGCGGGATTCCGCAAGGCTGCCGTATGAAAATCCGCCCACAAAATCTGTCAAAAAATTCGATAAATCCGCCTGAAAAATCGGTCTAAAAAAACATCCAAAAAATCTATCCGAAAGGCAGACAATCCTCTGCGCTGCGCTTCGCTCCCAGCCCGCAAACGCAAAGAAAAAACCGCAGCGTGTATTCACCATTTAATGGCGAATACACGCTGCGGTTTCTTTACAGCCCTTCATGTTTCTTTGTAACACTTCACATTTCTTCGCAGTGCTTCACGCTTGTTTGCAACACGTCACATTGCAGTGCTTCACACTTTTTTTGCAATACTTCACACTTCTTTACAGCACTTTACACTTCTTTGCAATACTTCACATATCTTTACAGCGCTTCACGCTTCTTTGTAACACTTCACATTTCTTCGCGCACTTCACGCCTCTTTTGTCTCGTCTTCCTTTTCGGCCATCTCGCGTTTTCTCCGTGTCACCAGTCCGCCGATACGCCCGGTCTCTTTTGCGGTCAGGGTGCGCCACCCGTTTTCCAGCACCCGGTCGAGAAGTCCCAGCTCGCCGGCGATTTCGTACTTCAATACCTCGTCCGGCGTGAGATTGTTCAGATCAATTTTCTTTTTTGCAGCCATGGAAAAGCCACACTCCTTTCCCGTCTTCCTTTGTTACTGTTTCCCGTTATTCACAGTAACTTCGCGTCCCCATAGAAAACCCGCTTCGTGAATGGGAACCGCTTAAGGTTTCTTATCAGGAGTATGGCCTGTTTTTTCCGTTTTATTCAATTCCTCTGACTGTCCAGCCACAGAATCTGGCGGCGCAGTCCCTCCTCCAGGGAGGTCGCCGGAAGCTTTACCCCGGCGCCGCGCAGTTTTTCCAGCGTATAGCTTCGCTCACACAGATGGCCGGCATATTCCGGATGGGCCTGGACGTATCCCTCCAAAGGAACCTCGCAGATTTCCACCGGATGGCCGGTGATCTCACCGATCTGTTCATAATACGTTCGATTCTCCACTGCCACTGGCCCGCCGATGCAGAAAATCTCATGAAAGGTCTTTTCTTTGTACACGCACTCCAGCATACAGTCCGCCAGATCCTCCACATACACCGGCTGGGTCAGATATCGCCCGCCGCCTACAAGCCGCAGCGGTCTGTCCGCGCGGATCCATTCCAGAAGCTCCCTTTGGCGGCTGTGTTCCGGATAGCATCCCAGCAGAAATCCCGGCCCGTAAATATGACCCGGCCGGAACAGCGTCCACTTCAGCGGATGGTCCGGCGAAGCGAGAAATACCTCCTCCATCTGCCGTTTCTTTCCCGCGTAGGACGAATCTGTGACATACGCCTCCCCCTGCTCATCCTGAGGAACTTTTTTGTGCTCCGGATCATAGACGGAATCCGTGGATATCACCACCAGGCGGCCGGTCACTTTGGGCAGTACCTCCAGATCCTGCCCGGCATGTTCCCGTGTCATGCAGATGCAGTCAAACACTACGTCCCATTTCATACCACAGCCGAGCACTGCCCGGCAAAATTCCTCCGGATCATTTCTGTCGGCGGTCAGCGGATGTACCCCTAGGGGCAGCGCACGCTTTCCCCTTGTGACTGCCCAGACCTGATGTTTCTGCTCCACTGCCATCCTTGCCAGCGTTCCGCTGAGCCCTCCGCTTCCTCCAAGAATCAGTATTTTCATCTTTCTCACTCCTCAAAAGAAATTTTCGCCGCGCCTTCTCCTACGGAAACGGTCAGATTCCACTCTCCCTGTTCCTTTTCCATCGATTTCCAGCTTGTCTCGCCGCCGATCTCAAGGATTCCGCTGCCCACGGACGCGTTCCAGCTGTAATCCTCCCCGGCTCCTGCCAGCCCTGCGCGGAGCATTCCGTCTCCGCATTCCAGCGTGATCTTGGGACTTTCCAGCCGTTCTGCTTTCAGAACGCCATCCTGCAGGGAGACTGCCAGAAACCGCCCGGCAGTCATCTCTCCGATTGCCACGCAGCCATCCTCCATCTCCATGGTCACCTTCTGGGCGGTCACTGTCCCGTCGGACTTCCACACTCCGTCGGGCAGGCTGACATTCACTTCCTCCGCCTGCAGATTTCCGGTCTCCACATAGCCGCTGTCCAGCTCCGCGTCAAGACGGAGCAGCTTTGTTCCCCGGGGAAGAAAAATAACAATCGTGTCGTCCTGGCCTTTTTCGGCATCTCCGGTATTTTTCACCGTCAGCGTTCCATTCTCAGCGCTTACCTGCACCCGGTCCCCCAGACTGCTTTCCACCTGCACCGTGTCCCCGTCCACTTCCCGGAACAGCACGGCCGCCGACGCAAGCTCCAGTTCGATGTTTCTCACATTCTCCCATGCCATCGGAGCATGGGCTTTCAGCGCTACGGCGCCATCCGGCAAAACGGCAGCATCCTGCGCGTAATCGCCAGCCATTCCGTCCCATCCTTCCGAACCGTCAAACATTTCTCCGAGACTCTGGTCGATCTCCTGCTCGATTCCTTCAAAAATGCCGTCATTTAAAACAGCGCCGACGCCTTCCTCCAGGCCATCCCCCACGCGGTCCATCACGCTGTCAAGCACCCCGCCTACAAAGTGATCGATCTGACCTTCCAGATCCTCCTGGTTGTCTACCTGCACTTTGGTGATCGTTGTTGATGTCTTGGGAAGCGCCGCAAAATTAACGATGCCCAGCACCAGAGACAGCGCAAAGAGCCCGCCGATCACTCCAAGCGCGATCCAGAGCGGCGCCCGGCTTCTGCGCGGCGGAGCCATGGGCCTGTCGTAGACTCTCCGTCCGGAGCCATCCTGCATTCCTCCAAAGTGAATCATCTCGGAAACCTTCTCCGGACTCCCAAGCTCCCGCAGCACTTCCTCCTCCCTCTCGGGGCCTGCCGCCTCAAAATACTGCTCATAATAGTCCAGCGCATCGTCCCTTTCATCCTTCGGCAGATCCATGAGCAATGTCTCCAGCCGGTATAAAAACTCCTGTTTACTCATATGAATTCCTCCTCATCAAACAATCGGTTGATCTTTGCCGAATAGTTCTTCCATTCCACCCGGTACAGGCGAAGCTGCGCCTGCCCCTGCTCTGTGATCTTATAATACCGCCGGTTCCGTCCGCCGAATTCCCGGTCATAGACGCTTAAGCATCCGTCTTTCTGCAGACGCCGCAGCACCGGATACATGGTGGATTCGGAGATCTCCAGCACTTTCCGCACGTCCTGGGTGATCTTATAACCGTAGGTTCCTTCTTCTTCCTTCCCCACCACGGCAAGCACCACCGCATCCAGAAGGGCGGCTCCTGTGTTGAATACCATGCGATTCCTCCTTTCGTCTGCCGGAGCGGATATGCCCGCTCCGGGAAAGATGCTTTTCTCTTGTATAATATTATATATCATATAATATTATACTTGTCAATCTATTCTTCTTCCGGTTTGCCGCAAATTGTAACAGCTCAGCGTTGCAGAACGATTACACGCTTCGCGATGCACAGAAACTGCATTTCATGCAGGTTCGCGCTGCAGGCCTCGGGATTTTCGCACTTTCTGTGCGAAAACACCTCGCGGGATAGTGGCAGGCTGAACCGTTACCGCAAATTACATGGCATGTTACTCTCCGTTGCTTGCCGCAACTGCCGTTTTTTCGTACAATGGTGGTAACTCAAAAAGAAAAAGGAGGTTTCCCAATGTTAAGCGAAAACATAAAAGCGATCAGAAAATCAAAAGGCCTCTCGCAAGAAGAACTGGCCATCAAACTGAATGTGGTGCGGCAGACCGTGTCCAAATGGGAGAATGGATTATCCGTCCCGGATTCCGATCTGCTGATCTCCATATCGGAAGCTCTGGAAACACCTGTGAGCACTTTGCTTGGAGAGACAGTCACAGAACAAACGGCGGATGAGTTAAAGGCGCTTTCCGAAAAACTGGAGGTCATAAACCTGCAGCTTGCGCAGCGGAAAACCAGAAGACGAAAACTGCTTCACTGGCTCTTCCTTTCCTTATGCGCGGTCATCGTTTCGATTTCCGCAGCCTTGATCGCATACAACAGTCCTTATCTGACCTGGGATTACCGCGACCCGGAAACCGCCGTCTTCGGGGCAGCTTTTCATACCTTTGAGTGGCTGTTTGTCAGAACCGCGCCGTTGCTCCTGACCGGCGCGGCTCTGGGAGCTTTTCTGACACGAAAAAAGGTATAAGACGCAAAAATTTCCATCCTAAAACTGCTGCTCCCTCTTACAATAAGTCTGCAGGCAGGAAAAGCCTACAGACTTATTGTTAAGAGGGAGCAGCAGTTTGTTGGTTTGGAAAACGAAGTTTCCTGCAAATGTGTAAATTTCAGAACCCACCCGCAAGCGCCGGCTTTTACCCTTGCCATCGTTCCGCCAGCGTTTCAAAAATCTCCCTGGTGGCCTCATCCTCCGGCCCGTTCAGCACTACGGTTTCCCCGTTTACCGTCAGAACCACGCAGCTGTCGCAGGATTCGTAGGTATACCTTGTATAATCTCCGTAAAATTCATTGAAAAAGGAACCCATGGACAATTTAAGATTCCCAAATCCGTTGGTCCTGCCTCCGGAACCTGCCGCGGACGGGTCCTGCGGCTGATACTCCACGCTTTCAATGTCCGCGTAATTGACGGTCAGATCCGTCCAGCCCACCGCTTCCACAGTAAAAGAATCCTCTCCGTAAACGATTTCCATATCGCCGGAAAACAGCGTCCATATGATAAACGCGGTAACTCCCAGTACAAGCGCCATGGTCAGAAACACGCTGCGCGGCTTGACACGCTGCTTTTCCAGTTTCCCTTCCGCCAGCTGTTTCCGGTAAAACCAATAAGAGTACGCACAGGGCACGATTGCAGTCAGAAGAACAAGAAAGAAAAACACGATCACTGTGACCGCTGCTTCTGAAAATAACGCGCAGCCCATAGACAGCAGTCCGCCCAGCACCCAGACTTTTCCACCAAACCGGTGCGTAGCGTTCCAGTTTTCCTCATTTTCCAGAGCCCATTTTATTTTTATCCCCAGCGTCCTGTTCTGTTTGATCTTCGGAAAATAATTTCCGCACACCAAAAAAATCAGTCCGAACCCAAAATACATCAGCGCGGAAACTGCCGCGTATTTATTCCCTCTGTTGTCCATCAGGACAGAAATCATACCAAAAAACATAGACCCTGCCGGCACCAGCCAGAAGATCAGTCCCAGCGCCTTTGGACTTTGCTCCCTGTTTTTGTGGTCCAACAGCGTGACGCCAAGACAGAACCAGTGTGTCGCCAATAATGCCGCGGGATAGAGTGACACGTTTCCCTTCATGATCCATTGAGACAATGCCGGCAGCATGACAAGCAGTGACGACAGAACCACTTTCCATTTATTTTCCATAAGCGTTGTTTTCATGCTCTTCATATTCCTCCTCCCCTCTCAGCTGCGTGATCCACAGCATGACTTCTTCCAGCACAGACGCGTTCAGTTCGTAAAAGATATACTTCCCTTCTCTGTGGTCACGGATCAGATCCGCTTCCTTCAAAAGCGATAAGTGGCGGGAAATAGACGCCCCGGTGACCGGAAAATGCTCTACGATCTCACCGGCAGACAGTCTTCCATTTTTCAGGATGCTCAGGATTTCCCGGCGGGTCGGATCCGCCAGCGCTTTCCATGTGTTCTGTATACTCATTGATCATCACTTCCTTTGGCTTTTATTTAACATTTTGTCTAATTGTTAAATGTATGATAATAAAAGATACAGAGAATGTCAAGGGGTTTGTGCGAATCTCAACTGGCGAGTGCGAAAATTTTGTAACAGTTCAGCCAGCTGAACTGTTACAAAATTTTCCATTTCGCAGCTTCTATTTGTTTGACAGTGCAAAACCCGTCTGTTATCATTCAAATCAGAGGATCATGGGACACTTTTCTGTAAGAGATGTCCGCATCAGAGCGAAAGGAGAAAACAATGAAAGCAATTTGCGGAGTAGACTGCTGCAGTACCTGCGGCATGAAAGGGGCGTGCGGCGGATGCCAGGAGACAGACGGGCACCCGTTCGGCGGAAGCTGTATCGCGGCGGAGTACATAAAACGGGATGGAATGGAAGCGTTTCTGGAATTGAAACAAAAGCTGATCGATGAATTCCACGGGCTTGGCATCAAAGGCCTGAAGGTTCCCGACCTGAATCTTCTGATCGGGTCGTATGTGAACCTGGAATATACGCTTCCCAACGGCCAGAACGTAAAGCTTCTGAAAGACGACAAGGTTTATCTCGGCAATCAGATCGAAGTGGAGGGTTCTGAGCGCTGCTATGGAATTGTCGCGGACGACGAGTACCTGCTTGTGTGCGATTATAAGTGCAATGGCACAGAGCCGCGTATTGTCTGCTACAAAAAGCTGACACTTTCCGGCAGCTGAAGCACGCAGGAGGAAAACTATGGACACAAAATGGCTGGAGTGGGCGATAGAACTGCAAAGTCTTGCACAGGCAGGCTTAACCTATGGAAAAGATCTTTATGACAGGGAACGCTATAAAAGAATACGGGAAATTTCTGCTGAAATAATGGCATACAAAACGGATATCCCTGTCACAAAAATAAAAGATCTTTTCTGTAACGAAACAGGGTATCAGACGCCAAAGCTTGATACCAGGGCTGCTATTTTTCAAAACGGAAAAATCCTTCTCGTCAGAGAAAAGAATGGAACGTGGGCGCTTCCTGGAGGGTGGGTTGACGTGAATGTATCGGTCAAAGAAAATACTATTAAGGAAGTAAAAGAAGAAGCGGGATTGGACGTAACCGCCGACAAAGTAATCGCAATTCAAGACCGCTCAAAACACAATCTGCCTGTATACGCTTATGGCGTATGTAAAATATTTGTGCTTTGCACCATGATCGGAGGCGCATTCCAGGAAAATATAGAGACTACAGGTTTTGCTTATTTTTCAGAAAACGAGCTGCCTGAGCTTGCCACAGAAAAGAATACGGAAGAGCAAATAAAAATGTGCTTTGAGGCATCTCGAACCCCAAACTGGTCAACGCTCTTTGATTAGTGCGGATTTGAAAATTGCTTTCTGCAAGATGTGCATCGCAGTTTGTGGGGAATTTGTTATTATACACAAAACACGCATAAAATCAATCGTATTTTTTTACGATTGATTTTATGCGTGTTTTTGCTTATTAAGTTTTAAACGCTCAGACACACTCCGGAGTGTGTTTGAAAATTGCTTTCTGCAAGATGTGCGTCACAGTTTGTGGGGAATTTATTCCAAAATCGGGAGGCGTAGCGGGCTACGCTGACCAATTTGGGGGGTAAATTCCACGCGAAGTGGGGCGTGCAGATTGCAGGAATGAATGTTCAGGCACACTCCAGCGCCTTCCCAAGCGAAAACGAATACAGATACATCTTCTTCACAGGTTTCCCCGTCAGCCGCTCCAGCGCCTCCCGGTAATACCACAGCTGCTTCCGGTAACGCTCCACCAGCAGCTGTCCCTGGCCGTCCGGCGCCCAGTCCGTCTTGTAGTCCACGATCACCAGCGCGCCGTCCTCCTCGAAATAGGCGTCGATGATTCCCTGCACAAGAATCTTCTCCTGCTCCGGATATTCCTCCCGGATCTGAGAGGCCGGAACCGCCATAACAAACGGCTGCTCCGTGTACAGCGTTCCATTTTGGTACGCCTTTTTCATCCTCTGGCCGAGCCGTCCCCTGGCAAACCATACCAGATCCCGCACCCGCACAGACTTCGCCTCCTCCGCGGTCATCTTATGTTCCTGCAGCAAGGTTTCCAGCTGTGCCCGGATCTGCTCCTCCGAGTCCGCTTTGGTGAAATCCAGACACTCCAGGATCTTATGATACGCGGTACCTCTGGCAGCGCCCTGCAGAACCTTCTGCTCCTTCTGCATAAATGCAGGGATCAGCGGCACAAAATCATCTTCCGTTTCCTCTGTTTCTGCAGGTTCCACGATTTTCACAGGTTCCGTGCTTTCACCGTGTCCTGCATTTTCACTGTGTCCTGCGTTTTCACCGTGTCCTGCGCTTTCACCATACCGCTCTTGCTTCCATACCTGCCCTGCGCTTCTGTCAAATTCACTATAAAGCCGCTCTCCTGCCTCTTCTTCCTCCTCACCGGCCCGTTTCAGCTCGCTGACCGTCATCTTGGCCGGAAGCCTGGTCACCTTTTCAAACGGGTAGCGGAAGGAAAAATTCTCCTCCAGCAGTTTCGCCGTCGCAGGATCGTAAACTTTTTCCGTGTCCAGCTGCAGCAGTTCTTCCTTCTTCACCTGCAGGTCCATCTGATACAGCAGTTCTTCCTCCACCATGTTCTGCGGCCGCTCACACCGAAGTTCCACCGGGGGCTGTTCTCCCTTCAGGCAGCTGCTGGGAATCCCCAGCTCAAACTTCTCGTACAGCGAAACCATGCACCTGCTCCCTGCCAGCGCCGGAAGCACCCAGTCCAGATAAGTTCCCGCCGATGACAATACCGGATACGGCAGCGGCTGTACCTGATTCTGCGGATATCCCTGCCGCATCTCGTTCTGGTCGTTGCGTTCACCCTCATGGGACGCACTCGCCGGAGCAGCCGGCACTTTCGACAACTTCCCGCTCTGGCCGTCCGCTTTACGCGCATGAGAATCCTGTGCTGGAGCAGCCGACACACCCGCCAGTTCCGCACATTGGCCGTCCGCTTCACGCGCATGGGAAGTCTGTACCGGAGCAGCCGACATACCCGCCAGCTCCACACACCGGCGGGCCGTCTGCTCCAGCTTGTCCACCGCGCCGGTGAGGATCAGCTTTTCCTTGGCCCGGGTCAGCGCCACATAGAGGACTCGCATTTCCTCCGCCAGATTCTCCATGGCCAGCGCTTTGCGCAGCACCTGCTTCTGCACAGACGGCGACTTCTCCCTGCGCTCCGGCCGGATAACGTCCGCGCCGATGCCAAGTCCCGCATGGAGTACCAGCGCGGCGCGGCTGTCCGACTGATTAAACTTCTTTCCCATTCCCGAGACAAACACGATGGGAAACTCCAGGCCTTTGCTCTTGTGGATGCTCATGATCCGCACCGTGTCCGCCGTCTCTCCCTGAATGTTTACCTCTCCGAAGTCCACCTCGTACTTCTGCAGCTGCTGGATGTAGCGGACAAAATGGAACAGCCCCCGGTAGCTGGTGGACTCAAAATCCACCGCTTTTTCGATCAGCATCTGCAGGTTGGCTTTTCGCTGCTCCCCGCCGGGAAGCGCCGCCGCATAGCCGCTGTACCCGGTCCGCTCCAGGATCTCGGTCAGCAGCTCATGAATCGGGGTGTACGGCACCTTCTGCCGCAGTTCCTCCAAAAGTGTCAGAAACCGCTGCAGCTTTTCCCGCAGTTTCTCATCCGCGCCGCTCCTGGCGTAGTCCGCGCACGCCTCATAAATCTTTTTGTCTTTTCCGATACATTTGATGTCCGCCAGCTCCCGGGCGCTGCAGCCGCCCATCGGCGAGCGGAGCACCGCGGCGAAGGGAATCTCCTGCATGGGATTGTCACAGATCTGAAGATAATTCAGCACCGTCACCACTTCCCGCGCGGAAAAATATCCCGTCCTGGACGTACAGTAGGCCGGAATCCCCGATGCCTGGAGAATCCGCTGAAACGTCTCCGCCCAGCCGCTGACCGTGCGCAGCAGGATCACGATGTCCCGGTAAGAGGCCGGCCGGTAGGCGCCGCTTTCCTTGTCCAGCACCTGGGCCCGCCCCACAAGTTCGCGGATGCGGGCGGCCACCATATGACACTCGGCCTCGATCATCGTCTCCCGGCTGTGGTCATCCTCCAGCTCCGGGGCCTTCCGGTCCAGCAGCAGGATTTCTGTGTTATGAGACTCTTTCGCACATCCCGAAGCGGCATCCGGATCCGCCTGGAACGCTTCCGCCTTTGAAGGTTCCTCCGGAAACGACGCGCCCGGATAAAGACTGGCGGCATCGTCGTACACGATTCCGCCCAGATCTTCGCACATGACTCTGCGGAAAATGTAGTTTGCTGTGTCCAGCACCTGCGCCCGGCTGCGGAAATTTTTGTGCAGATCGATCCGCCGGGAGTTTTCTTTCACACCGCCGCTGAAATCGGAGTAGCGTCCTTCCGCGTCCTCCCTCCCATAGGTCCTGTATTTTTCCAGAAACAGTTCCGGCCGCGCCAGACGGAACCCATAAATGCTCTGCTTGATATCCCCCACCATGAACCGGTTCCAGACGCCGTCTTCCTCCCCGGAGACCGCCGACAGCAGCGCCTCCTGGATAAAGTTGCTGTCCTGGTACTCGTCGATCATGATCTCCCGGTACTGTCCGGCCAGTTCCCGCGCGGCCTCCGTGCGTACCAGCTGCCCGTTTTCCTTTTTCAGAAGGATCTTCAAGGCGAAATGCTCCAGATCCGAATAGTCCAGAAGATTTTTCTTTCTCTTCTTTTCCGCAAACAGCTCGCCGAAGCGCAGGGTCAGCCGGATCAGCTCCTGCACCGGCTGGCGGCTCACTGCCGTATCCTCCAGAATCTGCTGCTCCGTTCTGGAAAAATACTGCTCCTGCAGGCCCTTCAGCAGCTTTTTCGTCTCCTCCCGCCTGGCCTTGACCGTCTCCTTCAGGGTCTCGTCCGCGTCAGGGTCTTTCTTCCTTGACAGGGTGGAAAACGCCAGTGAATCAAAGGCTTTCTGCAGTTCTTCATAGGTCCCGCAGCTTTGCAGGGCCAGCGTCTGCTCCAGGTCTGCCTGCAGCATCGGTTCGTAGAGCACTGGTCCGCCGGGCCGGGATAAAAGGGCCAGCGTCTCCTCCTGCATCCTTCGGATACTCTCCAGATTTTTCCGCGTCTCCTCCCTCAGATACCGCATCCAGGGAGCGTTTTCCAGCTGCTTCCGGTCACGGATCTCATACGTCTCCCGGCACTCTTCCAGCCATTCCTCCGGCCACGGATAACTGGACGCGAAGTCAAACAGATTCAGGATCAGCTCCTCAATGCCCTCGTCGGTTTTTCCGGCGGCATAGCACTCGATGAAAGTTTCAAAAGCAGGTGTCTGCGCGGCATAGCCTTCCTCCAGAACCTCCTTCACCACATCCGAACGCAGCAGACGGATCTCACCGTCCTCCGCCATGCGGTAGGCCGGATCCAGGTCAATCATCTGAAAATAATTCTGGATGACATAAGAACAGAACCCGTGGATGGTATTGATCTGCGCGTGATGGAGCAGCGTCTGCTGCCTTTGGAGATGGTCGTTGTCCGGATCCTCCTCGATAGCCCGCTGCAGCGCCTGGCCGATACGCTCCCGCATCTCACCGGCCGCCGCGCGGGTGAACGTCACAATCAGCAGCTCATCCACATCGATGGGCCGCTGATCGTCCAGCACCAGAGAAAGAATCCTCTCCACCAGCACCGCCGTCTTTCCGGAACCGGCCGCCGCGCTTACCAGAAGGTTCTTCCCCCGCAGTCTGATGACCTGTTCCTGTTCTCTGGTCCAAGTTACTCCCATGTCTCAACATCCTCCTGCATTGCCCTGATCAGTTCAAAATCGTCCAGCGTCTTCAGTTTTCGGTACTGGAATCCCGGCAGCCGCTGGTCGAAGCCGCAGATTCCCCCGTAGGGACAGAAGGTACAGGCGTTGCGGGTTCCCAGCTGATAGGGAGACGCCTTTGCGTTTCCGTCCAGGATGCCCCGGCCGATCTCCCGGATCTTCCGCTCCGTGTATTTGCGGATCACGGAAAACTCCTCCCGGGTCGCCACCTTGGAATAGCTACTGAAGCTTCCGTCCTTTTTATATCCCACCGGCACCACATCCGACGACGCCCCCGCGCCCACGGTGTGATCCAGAAGAGACACCACCTGCGGGTCCGCGTTTACCAGTCCGTCCATTTTCAGAGCCGCCAGCAGCCTGCGGTTCCAGGCCTCGTCGGTCTCTCCGTCCTTTCGTTCCAGCAGCGGGTCCCCGATGTGATAATAGAAAATCCCCGCCGGCTCCACATCCTTTCCCGGATGCTTTTTTTCCTCCAGCTCCAGCGCCGCGTCCATATAGACGATCAGCTGCAGCTGCAGGCCGTAATACAGCGCCACCAGATCCAGCGAGGTATTTCCGGATTTATAGTCGATGATCTTCACATACACCGCGTCGTCCTTCTCGCACACATCCATACGGTCGATGCGCCCCCGCAGCCGCAGCTTCTCCTCGTCGGAGAGGGCGATATTGATGGCGTCCAGGGAATCCTCCATGGCAAAGGACACCTCGAAAGCCCCCGGCGCAAAGCTTCCCCTTTTTAACTGTTCCTGCAGCGCCCACACGGTTCTTCGAAGAATCCGCTTCACTCTCCGGATCATATACCGGTTCCGGCTGCTGCTCTGGAGGATCGTGTTTCCGTAATCGCCGATGACCGCCTCCACGCTCTCGTCGATCAGGCGTTCTCTCTCCTCCTCATCCAGCGCCTTCCAGTCCAGTCCTTCCTTCTGCAGCAGGCGGGAAAACTGCTCCAGCGCCTCGTGCATCACACTTCCCATATCGTTGGCCCTAAACTCATACTGCGCCCGTTCCTGCAGCCGCAGGCCGTACTCCATGAAATGAGCGAACGCGCAGGCCGCGTATTTCTCCAGCCGTGTGGCGCTGTTGGTCAGTACCTGCCCGTACAGCGCATGGGCGGCAGTCTTTCCGATCACATCCTGAGGATTGCGGAAAAATACGGCCTCCACATAATCGTCCACAGGAATCCCCGCCTCCGGATGGCTCTTATACCAGCGGTACAGCTCCAGAAATTCCCCGCTGGCCCCCCGCTCGGCCGCCTGATGCAGTCCCGCGAGAAACATCGGCAGCGCGTCCAGCGGTGTCTCCGGCTCTTTTGCTTCCTCCACCTCACGGACCTCCAGCCTGGGAAACAGTTTGCGGAAGCTGCCGATCAGGTAGGACGGCATCAGACTCTCCCCCTTGGCGTTGGTACGGCAGTAGGAAAGGTACAGCCGCTCGGAAGGCTTGGTCAGGTTCAGATAGAGATAAAACCGCTGCATATACATTTCTTCCCGGGAGGTGGGCGAAAGCTCCGCCTGATTCCTTTTCAGCTCCTCCCGGTCAGGCTCCGAGAGAATGCCGCCTGAGCCCGTATGGCGGGGAATCAGTCCCTCGTTGACGCCCACAAAAAACAGCACCCGGATGTTTTTCAGTCTGGTACGCTCGTTATCGCCGATCAGCACCTGGTCGGCCAGCGGCGGGATCACCGCCACCTGCGCCTCCTGGAACCCGGCCTCCAGGATCTCCTGGTAATCCGCCAGGGAAACCGCCTCGTCTCCCAGCACTTCCACCAGCTTGTCCAGCAGCTCCATGACAATGCCGTAAATCTGCGCGTACTCTCTTGCCATGGCCGCCTCCCGGCGCTCCTGAAACATTTTTTCCTGCCGCTCCAGCTTTCTCTGGCACTGGCTCTTTACGATAAATTCATAGAGGGTCTTTGTCTTGAAGACCACAGAAGTCTTCCGCCGCTTCATGCCCTCGGCAAACTCCTGTACCTCTTCCAGAAAACGGCCGCGCAGCTCGTTGATGTGCAGCAGTTCCTCCGGCTTCATCCCTTTATAACACCGGGTCCAGGTCTCCTTATAGCGGGAAAATCCCCGGATGCCCAGAGCAATCACATAATTTTCCAGCTGATCCGTCTCCTGCCGGGACAGTCCGCCCATGCCGCAGCGCAGATAACGGAACACGGATTCATAGGAAAAATCCTGCACCACCAGATCCAGCGCCGCCCGGAGAAATTCCACAAAGGGGTTCATCAGCACCGTATGCTTTTCGTCGATAAAACACGGGATGCCCGCCTCGCCAAACATCTGCCGCGCATAGCTGGCATAGGAAGAAAGATCGCCGGTGATCACCGCGATCTCCCGGTAGCGGTAGCCGCCGGTGCGGAGCAGCTGATGGATCTTGGCGGTCACTGCCCGCAGCTCCTCCTGGGGATTTACCGCCACGCGGATGGAAAGCTCCTCCCCCGGCGTGCCGTTCCACTGCTCCTTGCCGTAGCGGTAAAGATTCTGCTCCAGGAAATCCAGCGCGCTGCCTTTGGCAAACCTGCTGTGTCCGCTCCTTCTGGTCCAGATTTCCGGAAGCACCTGGCAGCGGGCATCCTGGGCCCGGTCCATCAGCTGACGCACCATCTTCTTGCTGGCGAAAAACAGATTCTGCGGACCGCAGCGGCCTATGGGATTCTCCCGCTCGTCCATGGTCACCGTCACCAGCAGCTTCGGACAAAGGGCCATCAGCTTCCTTAACACCTTCAGCTGCACCGGCGTGAATCCCACAAATCCGTCGAACAGAATCTCGCTGCTGCGGATTTTTTCCGACTGCTCCAGCTTCTGCTCCATGACCTCCAGAACACCCTCCGGGGTCACATAGCTGTCCCGCAGATACTCCTCAAACGCCTGATAGATGCAGCCGATATCCTGCAGCTTCAACGCCAGCAGCGGCTTTCCCTTGGCCCGCTCCTGCCACTGCTCCAGATCCTCTGCCGTCACCTGGTACTGCATCAGCTCAGAGACCAGGGATTTCATCTTTGCCACCGCCCCGCGGCGCTTCAGGTTCTGGCCCAATACCTTCAGGTTTTTCTCCTGCTCCTGGGCGATCCACTGGAGCACCAGGGTCTTTCCCGTCTCCGACAGCAGCGGCCGCAGCTCCCCGCCGGTTTCCTCGAAGATCCGGTAGGCAAGACGCTGAAAACTCAGCACATCGATGTTCAGGATGCCGCCGTCCGGGTGCATGGACACAAGCGTCTTCTGAGTCTGCATCGTAAACTGCTCCGGCACCACCACCAGAAAACGCCGGTTGGGATACCGCATGGCCTTATCTATGATGTAACGGAATCCGTACTCCGATTTTCCGGCGCCGGAATTTCCAAATATAAACTGTAATGACATGGGATGGTCTCTGTCCTTTCTATTTTGAAGTAGCGGTTACACGCTTTGCGATGGACTGGATGGCTGCAGGCACCACGTTTCATACGGTCTGCGCAGATCTAGCTAAACTATTACGGGTTTTCGCATGTTCGGTACGAAAACCGCTTGCTGGATAACGGCAGGCTGAACCATCACTACTCGAGAACCTTATTTTCCAGAAAACACTCCAGGATATAGGACGGGTTTTCATAGTAAAAGCTGCCGTTGTAATCGTCGATCAGCTCGCTGACAAAGGATCGATAGACCTTGAACAACGCATCCACAATCTCCAGTCCCTGCTCTGCGGCGGCGCCCTTGATCAGCCTTTTATATACTTTTCCGATATCCCAGTGGGTGGGGATCGTAAAATGGCACTCGCCCACATTGTCAAACTGGCCCTGAGGCAGATTGGCTTCCTCTATAAAATCATCGCTGACCCGGTCAATGTTATCGCTGTGATACACATCCGCCAGCTCATAAATCCTCCCGATCCGCTCTTTTCCCAGACCATTGACCACATCCACACGGCGGTTTTTTGTTTTCCGCGCGATATAGTCGATCAGACTGCAGGTAAAAAACAGATCATTATCTTCCTTACTTTCACGTCCGGCTCCAATCATTCTTTCACCTCCTCAAACCCCCGATATTTCAGACATTTTGGCCCTTCTGAATCTTTTATTCCTCATAAATCTTTTTTCCAAACGCATACGCCTTCTCCAGCCAGTCTGTCTGCTGGATCTGCGGTTTTCCGTTGGTATCCCCGCAGCCGCCTGCCAGCAGCATTCCCCGGTCATGAAAGCCGATATAATTGACCACGGCAAACTGATAGTAGGAGGCGGCCTGCTCAAAAGTCCAGAAGAAATTGTCCGCCGAGGTCATCAGAAGCGCGCTGTCCTTCACCGGATATTTCTCGTATCTTCCAAGAGGCGGGTTCGGATCTTCCTGGGCGATACAGTAAAACCGCTCGATAAACGCTTTGATCTTCGACGATACGGTCCAGAAATACAGCGGCGAGGCAAACACGATCAGATCCGCCTCCAGGATCCTGGGAACCATCTCGTTGAAGCTGTCCTTCTGAATACACGGTTTTCCATAGCGGCAGGCATTGCATCCGAGACATCCCTTCACTTCCTGTTTCAGAAGCGACACGGTCTCCACCGTATGTCCCGCGTCCTTTGCGCCTTCCGCAAAAGCCTGAACCAGCTGCGCCGTGTTTCCCTTCGGCCTTCCGCCGCCTTGTACGATCAATATTTTCTTCATAACAATCTCCATTCCGCCGCCTTTCAGTTGGCGGCACAAATAGCAATGAAAGGTTCGACTTCCTCTACGTTTTGCTCTATACTGAAAGCGGAAGCTATACTACAAAGCACGGGGAGGTGAGT
>JAGHIA010000134.1 GCA_017887445.1 Fusicatenibacter sp. | reverse complement strand
GGGCAGTCATGTACTGTCGGTTCCCGCCCTGAGCGCCCGGTGGCTGCCCCGGGAAGAAATGGAGGACGCGGATCTTTACGCGGATTATGTCAGCTACGAGCTCGAGAGCGGCGGCCAGATTGTTTCCCGGGGAACCGTATTGTTCTGCGCGCCGAAGCATTTCCGGTTCTGTGATCCCAAACTCCAGGTGCGGGCGGAAGGCGATGAGCTGGTCGTAACCGCCAACGCCTACGCCCGCAGCGTGGAGATTATCAATGAGAACGACGATATGCTGCTGGAGGACAACTATTTTGATATGAACGGCGGCGAGAGAAGGATCCGCATCCGAAAAGGCAGTCCCCGGGGGCTGAAAGTCCGCAGCGTCTATGACATACGGTAATCATTTACGATGTATCAGCGTGCGTTTGAAAATCGTTCCTCGCAAACTGTGACGTGCATCCTGTAGAAGGCAATTTTAAACGCATTCCACCATTTCAGCTGCGCAAAAGCGCAGCGATCCTATCTCACAGAATATGGAATTAAAACAGATTTCCATATTCTGTGAGTTTTTTTATTCCCGCGGGCAATGAGCCTAGAGTGTGTTTGAAAATTCATTCCTGCAATCTGCACGCCCCACTTTGCGTGGAATTTGTCCCGAAATCAGTCAGCGTAGCCCGCTACGCCTCCTGATTTCGGAACAAATTCCCCACAAACTGTGACGCACATCTTGCAGAAAGCAATTTTCAAACACGCTCTAGTAGCTATGCTTGCGGCGGCGTAACAGTTTAGCAACGCTGAATGGTTACGCGGCGGAGGTTCCGTCCGGTGCCTTTGATTGACAGAACCGCCCAACAGTGTTACACTGTGACTATAACAAAAGCAAAAGAGAGGCACCGCTATGTATTGTGAACTGATCGAGATTGATTTTAACAGCGACGAAGCCATTTATATCCAGCTTCGGAATCAGATAATCCTTGGAATCGCAACCTCGCAGCTGCAGGAAGGCGACGCTCTGCCCTCCGTGCGCCAGATGGCGGATACGATCGGGATCAATATGCATACGGTAAACAAAGCGTACAGTGTGCTTCGCCAGGAGGGTCTGCTGTGTATCGACCGCCGCCGGGGAGCCGTTGTGAGGATCAATTCCGATAAGCTGTACGCGCTGGAAGAACTCCAGGAAGAACTGCGGGTGATCCTCGCGAAAGCCGTCTGCAAAAATATTTCCAAGGAAGAAGTACACCAGATGGTGGAGCAGATCTACAGCGAATACGAAGAATAAAGGAGACAACATTTATGCAGGAAAAGTATACCGCTCAGGCGCGCAATGCCCTGACGATGGCTGAGAAGACGGCGAAGCGCTGTCAGCACAGCTATATAGGAACCGAACACCTTCTGCTTGGCCTTCTGATGGAACCGGAAGGAACGGCAGGAATCCTCCTTGCGGAATTTGGCGTGGAGGAGGAACGGCTGCTCTCGCTGATCGACCGGCTGATCGCGCCAAGCGGAAACACAGCGGTGGCGTCGGCGCCGGGATTTACCCCGAGGGCCCGCCGTCTGCTGGAAAATGCCCAGAGCGAGGCCTCTGGCATGAAAGCCGGGAAGGTTGGGACGGAGCATATCCTCCTGGCCATGCTGAAAGAAAACGACTGCGTGGCGACGCGCCTGCTTTATACCATGGGCGTCAATATCCAGAAGCTGCTGTCTTCCCTGCTGAACGCCCTGGGCGAAGCGGGAAGCATAACAAAAGAAGAGATCCAGGCAAAGATGGGAGCGGCCAGAGGCAGCGGAAGCGAAAGCTCGTCCACGCCGACGCTGGATCAGTACAGCCGCAATCTCAACGAGATGGCGAAGCAGGGCAGACTGGACCCTGTGATCGGACGCCAGGCGGAGATCGACCGGGTGATCCAGATTCTCAGCCGCAGAACGAAAAATAACCCCTGCCTTGTGGGTGAGCCGGGCGTTGGAAAAACGGCCATTGTGGAAGGACTGGCCCAGCGGATCGTGCAGGGCGTGGTGCCGGAGACCATCCGGGATAAGCGCGTTATGGTACTGGACCTGTCGGGCATGGTGGCAGGAAGCAAATACCGCGGTGAATTTGAAGAACGTATCAAAAACGTGGTCCGTGAGGTGATGGACAATCGAAACGTTCTGCTGTTTATCGACGAGCTGCACACGATCATCGGCGCCGGCGGCGCGGAAGGCGCGCTGGACGCGTCCAACATCCTGAAGCCGTCTCTGTCCAGAGGCGAGATTCAGCTGATCGGAGCGACCACTCTGGAGGAATACCGCAAATATATTGAAAAGGATGCCGCCCTGGAGCGGCGCTTCCAGCCGGTGACGGTGGAGGAACCGACGGAAGAGCAGGCGAGAGAGATCCTGGAAGGAATCCGGCCTTACTATGAGCGTCACCACGGAGTGGAGATCACCGATGCCGCCCTGGACGCGGCGGTGAAAATGAGCACACGGTATATTCACGACCGTTTCCTGCCGGACAAAGCCATTGACCTGATGGATGAGACGGCATCCCGGGTGCAGCTTGGCGGCTTTAGGGTTCCGGAAACACTGGAGGCCAATGAAAAGAAGCACAAATCGCTGCTGGCAGAGAAGGAAGAGGCCATCAAAAACGGCGATTTTGAAAAGGCCCGCGCGCTCCAGGAGCAGCAGGCTCAGATAGAAAAGAAACTGAAAAGCGCCAGGGAGCGTTTTGAAAAACGCTGCCGGGAAAGAAGACTGGCCGTGACGGAGGACGACATCGCCGCAACGGTTTCTTCCTGGACCAAAATCCCTGTGCAAAAGCTGGCGGAGGAAGAGTCAAAACGGCTGGCTAAGCTGGAACAGGTGCTTCATAAACGGGTGGTCGGCCAGGAGGAGGCCGTCCGCGCGGTGGCCCGCGCCATCCGCCGCGGAAGAGTCGGACTGAAAGACCCTGCCCGTCCCATCGGTTCCTTCCTGTTCCTCGGCCCTACCGGCGTGGGAAAAACAGAGCTTTCCAAGGCTCTGGCCGAAGCAGTCTTCGGGACAGAGCAGGCCATGATCCGCGTCGATATGTCCGAGTACATGGAAAAGCACAGTGTTTCAAAAATGATCGGCTCGCCGCCGGGATATGTCGGATACGAGGAGGGCGGCCAGCTCTCTGAAAAAGTGCGCAGAAATCCGTACAGCGTAATCCTGTTTGACGAGATTGAGAAAGCCCATCCGGATGTGTTCAACATCCTGCTGCAGGTGCTGGACGACGGCCATATCACCGACGCCCAAGGCCGGAGAGTGGACTTTAAAGAAACGTGTATCATCATGACCTCCAACGCAGGCGCCCAGTCCATCATAGAACCCAAACGTCTTGGATTCCTGTCCGAGGAGGATGAGAAGAAGGACTACGAATATATGAAGGGACAGGTGATGGAGGAGGTTCGCCGTATGTTTAAGCCGGAGTTCCTGAACCGTATCGATGAGACGATCGTATTCCATCAGCTGACCAAGCAGGACATGAAAAAGATCATCGAGATTCTGCTGAAGGATCTGGTGGGACGGTGCAGAAACCAGATGGACATTGAGCTGAAAGTGCGGGATGCGGTGAAGGAGCATCTGGTGGATACCAGCTATGACAGCAAGTATGGCGCCCGCCCGTTAAAACGGGCGATCCAGAGCCAGCTGGAGGATCCGCTGGCCGAAGCGATTCTCTCCGGAACCATCAAAAAAGGCGATACAGTCGCTGTGGGAATTCGTAAAAAAGAAATAAAATTTTCCGTGTGCGGCTAGTAAAACAAGCAAAATTGTGCTATGATTGAACCATAAAATACAAAAGACAATACCGGGAGGGCATTTCAGATGTCAGTAATTAAAGACTTAATCTGCACAGAAGCGGACGGGGGAATCAGCTTTGGAAACTACGAACTGGAACAGAAATCCAAGCGGTCTGATTTTGAACATAAGGGAGACCTTTACAAGGTAAAGACCTTTCGGGAGATTACCAGGCTGGAGAAAAACGGGGCGTTCGTATATGAATCAGTTCCCGGGACAACAGTGACCGATCTTGTGATTTTCGACGGCGGAATGACGTTCACGGTAGAAGGACCGGAGGATGCTCAGATCACTGTAGAGCTGGAGGCAGAGACAGAATACAAGGTGATCGTGGACAGTGTAAACGTCGGTCATATGACGACAAACCTGGGCGGAAAGCTTTCTTTCAGCGTTGAGCTGGAGCAGGCGGACCAGGTGAAGGTGGAGATCGTCCGCGTAAATTAACAGGTGTCTCAACGAGCAATATTCAGGCATATTTTGGAACATCGAAGTAACAGTTCGGCAAGGCTGAACGGTTACCATCGCAAACGGGAAGCCGCTGCATACAGAGCAGCGGCTTTTTCACAATAATACAGTTTGCGGGACTTATGGTTGGTTGTAAAGCAATTCTGGTTGATACGGCTTTCTCACAATCGTATAGCTTGCGGGAGTCAGTGCTACTCGCTGCGCCTCCCGGTTTTGGAACAGGTTTCGTAGCTGTTAGCGTTTTGTTTTACAAGAAATGTTCAGGTAAGATGCTCAGGCATGTTCTGGGATCGTACCGGGAGAGGATGGTATATGGCAAAAGCAAAAAAAATGGTATTTTTCTGTCAGAACTGTGGATTTGAATCTGCGAAATGGATGGGCCAGTGTCCCGGCTGCCGGGAATGGAACACTTTTGTGGAGGAGCCGGTTCCGGCGAAGACCGAGGGAAAGACAAAATCAGGCGGCGCCGGAGGAGATGCGGCAAAACCGGTGCAGCTTGCGGACATTTCTGTACAGAAAGAGGAACGCATCAGTACGGAGATCGGGGAATTGGACCGTGTGCTTGGCGGAGGGATCGTTCCGGGATCGCTGACACTGGTGGGCGGCGATCCCGGAATCGGAAAATCCACGCTGCTTCTTCAGGTATGCCGCCAGTTGTCTGGAAAGCAGGTGCCGGTGCTGTACATATCGGGGGAGGAGTCCCTGCGCCAGATCAAACTGCGGGCCGTGAGAATTGGTGATTTTACCGATAAGCTGCGGCTTTTGTGCGAGACAAATCTGGAGACCATCCGCACGGTAATCGAACGGGAAAAGCCGGAAGTGGTGGTGATCGATTCCATCCAGACCATGTACAGTGAGGACGTTGGCTCTGCGCCGGGAAGCGTCTCCCAGGTGAGGGAATCCACCAATGTACTTATGCAGATTGCGAAAGGGATGGGCGTGTCGGTGTTTATTGTCGGACATGTGACAAAGGATGGAAATGTGGCCGGTCCGCGGGTGTTGGAACATATGGTGGACACGGTGCTGTATTTTGAGGGAGACCGTCACGCCTCTTACCGGATCCTGCGAGGCGTAAAAAACCGCTTTGGTTCTACCAATGAGATCGGGGTGTTTGAGATGCAGGCTCAGGGACTGGCAGAGGTGAAAAATCCGTCGGAATTTATGCTGGACGGAAAGCCCAAAGGCGCGTCGGGTTCCGTGGTGGCATGCTCTATGGAAGGAACCCGCCCGATCCTGATCGAAGTACAGGCGCTGGTTTGCCACAGCAATTTCGGAATTCCCAGAAGAACAGCCGCGGGAGTGGATTTTAACCGCGTCAATCTTCTGATGGCCGTGCTGGAAAAACGGGCGAAAATAAATCTGTCCGCCAGCGACGCCTATGTCAATCTTGCCGGCGGCATAAAAATGAACGAACCGGCGGTGGACCTGGCCATTGCGCTGGCTGTGGTTTCCAGTCATAGGGACCTGCCCATCGGCGATGGGATGGTCGTGTTTGGCGAGATCGGACTGAGCGGCGAGGTGCGCGCCGTCAATATGGCGGAGCAGCGTGTGATGGAGGCCAGAAAACTCGGCTTCACCTCTGTCATGCTGCCTAAAGTCTGTATGAAGTCTGTGGAAGAGATCAAAGGAATACGGTTGATTCCGGTGGACAATATTTTGGAAGCCATACAGCGGATCCGAGGATAAAATTGCCGGAGATAAGCAGAGGGATTTTCCATGGCCAGCTGAATTGTTACCGCATCCGGCCATTGAAAATCGCTTCGCGAAGGGCCGGATGCCACAGGCGCTACGTTTTCAAACAGTCTGTGCAGTAAATGCACAGACCTGACGGAACGATTACACGCTTCGCGATGCACAGAAACTGCATTTCATGCAGTTTCGCGCCGCAGGCCTCGGGATTTTCGAACATTCTGCGCGAAAACACCTCGCGGGATAGTGGCAGGCTGAACTGTTACAAAATTTTCAATAAATAAAAAAATAGGCTTGACAGTGATAAGTCCATGTGATAGGATATAGAAGTTCGCTGGAGGACAAAAACTTCAGCGATACATATGGAATCGACAACAGACAGCATTGAAGCAGAGACAGAAATTAAAAATGTGTCGAAAAAATATGAAAAAAGTTCTTGACAAGCACAACTGCTTATGATAAACTAAGCGAGTTGCTGCTGAGGCAGGAACGGCTCCTGAAAAACGGAGCGGACCTTGATAACTGAACAGTGAAACACATCCTCGAAAGTT
>JAGHIA010000133.1 GCA_017887445.1 Fusicatenibacter sp. | reverse complement strand
CTGAACGATTACACGCTTCGCGATGCACAGAAACTGCATTTCATGCAGTTTCGCGCTGCAGGCCTCGGGATTTTCGCACATTCTGTGCGAAAACACCTCGCGGGATAGTGGCAGGCTGAACTGTTACTGACGCTATCATACCATGAAACCACGGAACTGGGAATGGTCTTTTTTTTTGCGGTTAAATATGTTATAGTAAAGCGTAACGATTCAGCCAGCTGAATCTTCACAGGAAAGCAATTTTCAAACACGCTCTGGAAGAGCAATCAGGATGCAGAGGCGCATTCTTATCTGGAAGAAGGGAAAGAACATGAATATAGCGGTAATTATTGCAGGCGGTGTGGGAAACAGGACCGGACAGGAAATTCCGAAACAGTTTATCAACATTTACGATAAACCGGTTATTATCTATACACTGGAAAAATTTGAGAGACATCCTCTGGTAGATGCCATCGAAGTCGTCTGCATTGACGGATGGCAGGAAATTCTGAAAGCCTATGCCCGTCAGTTTGGTATCTCAAAACTGAAGTGGGTGACCACAGGCGGGGCAACCGGACAGGAGTCCATACGAAACGGTATCTTTGCGTTGCAGGGGGTCTGCCAGAAAGACGATATTGTGATCGTCCATGACGGGATCCGGCCGATGGTAGACAGCAGCGTTCTTTCCGATGTGCTTTCGGTTGCCGAGAAGTATGGGAATGGCGTGGCTTCTCTTCCATACAATGAGCAGATTTTCGTGGTGGATCCGGAAGACGAAGCTTCAACGGTGCAGTATATCCCAAGAGAGACCCTGAGGAGAGTGCAGACACCCCAGGCGTACCATTTTGGGGAGGTGTACGAGGCGTATCAAAAGGCGTTTGAGTCAAAAACAGGAATTTATGGATCGTCCTATGTCAATACCATGATGGTGGAGCTGGGATATCGTCTTTATTTTGCCAAAGGTTCTGATAAAAACTTCAAAATTACCACAAAAGACGATCTGGATCTTCTGAAAGCCTATCTAAAAGCAGAAGAAGGAGTGTGAAAAACGTGAACTATACTGACAGATATCTGCGGACCCTGGAAAATGTATGCGGAAAAATGACGGAACCGGAAATGTTCCGCGGGGAGATCTGTATGATCACAGGCGCTACCGGAATGATCGGTTCAGCCGTTGCGGATCTTCTGCTGTGGTCCAACCGGGAGAACAGGTTAGGCCTGAAGGTGCTTCTGGCAGTCCGGGACAAAGAAAAGGCGAGAAGGCGTTTTCGTTTCTTCCGGGAAGGCCAGGACTATGAACTGATCGGCTATCAGAATGGAAAGGAAGTTTCAACAAAAATCTGTCCGGATACGATCATCCACTGTGCGGGAAACGCCCATCCCAATGCGTACGCCAGGGAACCGGTGGAGACACTGCTTGGAAACGTCGCGGGAATGTACGGGATTTTGGATTTTGCCAGAAAGAACCCAAAGGTGGGCAGAGTCCTGTATGTGTCGTCCAGCGAGGTTTACGGCGACCGTCCGGGAAATGAATTGTACAAAGAAGAAGATTATTCCTTTGTGGATATCCTGAATCCGCGGGCCTGCTGTCCGTCCGGGAAACGGGCGGCGGAAACTTTGTGTAGCTGTTATGAGAAGGAATATGGCGTACATTCTGTGATCGTACGTCCCGGACATATTTACGGTCCAACCATGACAGCCACGGATTCCCGCGCTGCCACCCAGTTTATCCGAAATGTCCTGAGAGGAGAACCGATCCTGATGAAAAGCGCCGGACTGCAGCGAAGATCGTACTGCTATGTCTTTGACTGCGCCTCTGCGATTCTGACTGTTCTGAAAAAGGGAGCGGACGCAAAGGCATACAATATCTCGAATCCCCAGGGAATCGTGACCATCCGGGAGTTTGCGGAGGTTCTGTCTCATGCGGCAGGTCTGCCGCTGACGTATGAAAAACCGGATGACCAGGAAGCGTCCGGCTATAATCTTATGACATCTTCCGCCCTGGATTCCAGGAAGCTGGAGTCCCTTGGGTGGAAAGGACTGTATGATACGGAAGCAGGGATCCGGGACACTCTTGAGATCATGGAAAGCGGTGTGGAAGAATGAGTATATTTGTCAGCGTGATCGTTCCTGTGTATCAGGTAGAACAGTATCTTGCCCGCTGTGTGGAAAGTCTTCTGGCCCAGACATACCAGGAGTATGAGATCCTATTGGTAGATGACGGTTCCCGGGACGCGGGAGGACGTATGTGTGATGAGTACGCAAAAGAGCATGAAAGAGTGAAGGTGATTCATCAGGAAAATCAGGGACTTGGTCCTGCCCGCAACAACGGTGTGAAGTATGCCCGGGGAGAGTACATTGTCTTTGTGGATTCGGACGACTATGTGTCCGAGGATTATCTGGAATACCTTGTTTATCTGACCGGGAAATACCATACGAAACTGACGGCGGTGGGAGGCGTATCCGTCTGGGACGACAAAAAGGAGGAGCGTGTTTTTGAGAACCCTGTGGACACCGAGGAATGTATCGATACGTCAGAAGCCCTGAAAAGAATGTGTTATTCCCGGGGGTTTGGCGTGGCTGCCTGGGGAAAGCTGTATCACCGCAGTCTGGTAGAGCGCTTTCCGTATCCGGCCTGCGTACATGAAGATTTGGCCACCACCTACAAGATCGTGAGCGCCTGCGAAAAAATAGCCTGTTCCGCCAAGACAGGGTATTTTTATTATCAGAGATCTTCCAGCCTGATGCATGCCAGGGTGGAGGAAAAGCATCTGTACGGCATCACCGCGGCCCAGGAACAGCTGAGATATATGGAAAAATACTATCCGGAAGTGGTTCCGGCGGCAGAATACCGGTGCGCGGGAAAACTGCTGGAATATATTCCAAGACTGCTGGACCGGACAGCGGAAAGTAAAAAGGTGTTTTGCAGGATCCGCCGGGAGATGAAGAAATATTGCAGAAACATATTGAAGAATCCCGAGGCGGAAACGCCTTTTAAAATCCGGTGCGTTGCTGTGAGCGCAGGCTACAGGGCGACGGAAACGGTCTGGAAGCTGATGGAAAAATGGAAGGAAAAACAAAGGAAAGTGTCCTGAGAATGAAAACGGAAAAAATCAGTATTATCATGCCGGCGTATAACGCGGAAAAGTACCTGATGGAAGCGGTACAGTCTGTGCGCGCTCAGACCTGGGAGGACTGGGAACTGTTGATCATAGACGACGGCTCGACGGACTCCACGGCCAGGCTCGCCGCGAAATGCCAGAAAGAGGATGCCAGGATCCGGTATATCAGAAACAGTAGCAATCTTGGGGCTGCCGGAAGCAGAAACGCAGGCATCCGGCAGGCATCCGGGCAATGGCTTGCTTTTCTGGACAGCGACGACCGGTGGGAGGCAGAAAAGCTGGAAAAGCAGATGAAAACAGCCAAAGAGAAAAACGCCGCGTTTCTGTATACCGGCTCCGGGTTTATGGATGAAGACGGAGGGAAAAAGCAATGGGTCCTGAACGTTCCGGAAACCGTAGGGTTCCGTGGTTTGCTGAAACAGAATGTGATCTCCTGTTCTTCCGTGCTGATCCGGAAAGACTGGATGAGAGCGTTTCCGGAAAAGCAGGTTCCCATACACGAGGATTTTGCCGTGTGGCTGGAAATCCTGAGAGAAGAAGGAAAAAGGGCATATGGAGTCAATGAACCGCTGCTGATCTACCGGATCCGTTCCGGGTCAAAGTCGGGAAACAAGCGAAAAGCTGCCGCTATGACCTTCCGGGTTTACCGGCTGCTGGGTCTGCCGCTGTGGAAATGCGTGTTCTGTTTTGTATGTTATACATGGAACGGTCTTCGAAAATATTCCAGGCTCCGGTAGAGAATGGGGGAGGGCAAGGGCCGGCTGCGGTGAAGACAGCCCCAGTCAGAGGCGGCAAAATGAGAAAAAGATGTGCAAGGAGTGACCGTGTGAGCATGGAAAAAAGTGAAAATCAACGGAACGATTCAGCTGGCCGGAGAATTACAAATCAACAGAAAGGCAGGGCTGCGAAAAAAAGCCGGGACAGACGTCCGGCCAAAGACCGGAAGGAACCCTTTCGCCGGGGCGGAAGGTCCTATTTCCTGGTTTATACCCTGTGTTTCCTTGTCACGGCAGCGATCGTGTTCTCTGCTTTTTATCTGAATGGAAAGACTTTTGTGTGGGACAGCGACGGTGTGACGCAGCATTTTAACGCGCTGCTCTATTACCGTTCCTGGCTGCGGGAAATCCTGAAGAATCTTCTGGTGGAGCATCGTCTGGAGATCCCCCTGTGGGATCTGAACATTGGCTATGGTTCGGATATCCTTACCACCCTTCACTATTATGCCTACGGAGACCCGCTGAACCTGCTCTCTGTGTTCGTGCCGAAAGAAGCGTGGATGGATGAGTTTTACATGCTGCTGATTCTGCTGAGGATTTATCTGTCGGGACTGACTTTTTCCTGGTTTTGTTTTCAGAGAGGGGAAGAGCGTTTTTCCGTGCTGCTGGGCGCGCTGCTGTACGCCTTCTGCTTCTGGACCATTTTTGCGGCGGTGCGTCATCCGTATTTTATGAACCCGATGATCTATTTTCCGCTGGTGCTGTCGGGCGTGGACAGGATTTTTGAGAAAAAGCGGCCGTTTCTTTACATTGTTTCCCTGGCTGCGGCGATTCTCGCGAATTTCTATTTCGGCTATATGATCTGCATCCTGGTATTTCTTTACTGCATCTTTCGCTACCGGGCGCTGTCCGGCGCCTTTGCGTGGAAACGGCTTGCAGGCTGGGCCGGGCGGTTTCTGATGTATACGATACCTGCGCTGCTCCTGGCGTCGGTGCTGCTGGTTCCGGTGGCGCTGTACGCGCTGTCCGGCGGGCGGCTGGCGGGAGAACGCTGGATTCCCATGTTCTATTCTTCTTCCTATTATAAAAGCTTTTTCCCGGCGTTTCTTTCCGGGGAAGCCGGGAGCTGGAGCGAATTTGGGTACACGGCCTACGGCCTTCTCGGCGTGCTTTTGCTGTTCCTTCAGCGAAAAAAGAATACAATGCTGAAGGCAGGGTTTCTTTTTGTGACGGTTATGCTCTGGCTGCCTGCCGCCGGGTATGTGATGAACGGTTTTTCCTATGCGATGAACCGTTTTTCCTGGGCGTACGCCATGCTTGTGGCCTATATTTTTGTACATACCTGGCAGGATCTGGTAACGCTGACCAGGCGGCAAAAGAAACGTCTGCTTCTGGCAGGGTTCGTCTGTATCGCTGTCTGCATGGGGTTGCAGAAAGGAAGGACCGAGGCGGCTTTGTGTGCTTTGGTACTCTTTGCCGCGCTTCTTCTGTGGCTGCTGGCGGCGGGACTGCCCTGGCTGGAGAAAAAAAGGATACGGCTGTTTCAGCGCTGCGCCCTGGCAGGCCTGATCCTTTGTCTGTGTGTACAGGGATGTTACCGGTATTCGCCGTCGGAAGACGGATATGCCGGAGAATTTACAGAGAATAACGGAGGATATCTGAATCTTACCGCCTATTCGCCCAGTACGGTCGCGGCGGAGACGGGGGATGACTCCTTCTGGCGGTATGACCAGTATGGAACAGAGGCCTGGCAGTACAACAATGCCAACGTGGCCCTGGGACTGAACAGTGTGACTTATTACTGGAGTCTGACGGATGCTTCTATGTTTCAGCTGCAGCGGGAGCTGTATCTGAACCAGCAGCGGAGTTTTCTCTACCAGAATCTTGACGGGCGCAGTTTCCTGGATGCCCTGTCTGGTGTGAAATATTTTGTTGTGGCGGCCGGAGGAGAAGGGTATGTCCCTTATGGATTTAACGAAAATGTGATCACCCGCTGGGTAGGCAGGGATGCCGAAGCGGCAGAGCGCCGCGAGGCAGAAGGAAAAAACACGGCGGGACTTTCCGCGGTGAAATCCTCCCTTTACCGGACGGAAAATACTCTGCCGCTGGCGTATACTTACGACAGCTGGATACCCAGAGAGACTTATGAGCAGCTGTCCGCAGCGGAAAAGCAGCAGGCACTGCTTCAGGGAATCGTCCTGGAGGACAGCAGACTTCCGGAAGCGTCTCCGGTGTTTGAGGACCAGGAACAGGAGTTCCGGATGCAGCTTTCCGGCGGCATTGAGCAGGAGGAAGGCGGATTTTTCGTAAGAGAAGGGGGAGCGAGCATGACGCTGTCCTTTGCGGGGATGGCAGACAGCGAGACGTATCTGATCCTTGAGGGACTGGACTACGAAGGGGTCCGCCCGTCGGACTGCTACACCCAGGAAGACTGGGAGCTGTTGAGTACCTATGAGAAAAATCAGGTCCGCAGCCAGGACAAAACATGGACGCCCCCGGATGCGGCGGCGATCAGCGTCCTGGGGACCGGACAGAAAACGCTCAGTTATCTGAATAAGCGAAACAGCTTTTATTCGGATATCCACGATTATCTGGTCAACGCAGGTTACAGTCCAGAGGGACTCCAGACGGTCACAGTGGTATTTCAGAGCGTTGGTCATTATTCCATCGACGAGATTTCCGTTGTCTGCCAGCCGGTGGGAAGCCTGAGCGGCTATGTGGGCGAGAGAAAACAGGATACGCTGGAAGGAATGGAGATCGGAACCAACAGCATTTCCGGAGAAATCCATCTGGATCAGGCGAAGGCACTCTGCTTTACGGTTCCCTACAGCGAGGGATGGAGCGCTCTGGTCGACGGGGAAGAGGTAAAGCTGCAACGGGCCAACACCGCGTTTATGGCCCTGGAGCTGGAGGCCGGCGATCATGAGATCGTGCTGACTTACCGTACGCCGGGATTGACGGCGGGAATGCTCATGAGTGCGCTTGGCATCCTTCTGTGCGGCGCTTTGTGGATCATCTCAATAAGAACAGAGCGTGTGGAGAGGCGAACCCGGCGGTTGTAACTATTCAGCCAGGTCTGTGCAGTGAATGCACAGACCTGGCTGAACTGCTACCCAACGGTTCCCCCGCCCTTAATTTTCCCCTTTTATTTTTCTGGCATATGTGATATGATATCTCTGTTACGAAAGTCAGATGCCTCGCTGCAGGCAACGAGGTATCTGAAAGGAAAAACCCGAAAGAGGAATGTGTAAAATGAATACAAAAAATCGGGATCAGTACAAAAGAGTTCTCAGAATTTTAGCGGATTTTGTGATTCTTTTTCTGGAGTCTTTGGTTTTCTCGGCAGTATGGCAGCGTTATTACGCACAGAAGCTGTGGCTGGAGCCATTCTATTTCTGGGGAGATATCTTTATTGTCGTGGTTTACGCAGCCTATGAGCTGCTGTTCATGTATATTTACGGGGCGCTGAAGATCGGCTATCTGAAAGGCTCCAATGTCATTTATTCCCAGGCGCTGTCAGGGATGTGCGCGAATGTGGTGATGTACGTCCAGATCCTTCTTCTGTGGCGTCACCTGCCGGACCCGCGTCCGCTGATCGTGATGACGGTGATCGATATCCTGATCGCAGCGGTCTGTGCGTTTCTGTTTGACCGGATGTTCGCCCGGCTTTTTCCACCAAGACAGCTGCTGTTGATCTACGATGAATACCCGGTGGAGAAATTATGCCAAAAAATGGACAGCCGCAGGGACAAGTTCTGTATCGCAAAACAGATATCCGTCGCCCAGGGCGAGGAAGCGGTGCTTCAGGCCATTGAGGAATGGGGCCGGGAAGGCGTAGTGCTGGGCGATCTCCACTCTGAGATGCGCAACCGCCTGCTGAAATACTGCTATTCCAGATCCATTCGCGTATATCTGACGCCGAAGGTATCGGATATTATCCTGAAAGCCTCCGAGACGCTGGATCTGTTCGACACTCCGCTGTTTCTGGCAAGAAATTACGGATTGACGGTGGAACAGCGCATCGCCAAGCGGTGTCTGGACGTGACGGTTTCCGCCCTTCTGCTTCTGGTTGCGTCGCCGTTTATGCTGATCGTCGCCGCGGCGATCCATTTTTATGATAAGGGTCCGGTATTTTTCCGGCAGAAACGGCTGACCAAGGACGGAAAGGTCTTTGACGTGTACAAATTCCGGAGCATGATTGTGGACGCGGAAAAAGACGGCGTGGCAAGACTTGCCGGGGCCAACGACAGCAGGATCACGCCTGTGGGAAAAGTCATCCGGGCCACGCGGCTGGACGAACTGCCCCAGCTTCTCAATATATTGAAGGGCGATATGAGCCTGGTAGGCCCGCGGCCGGAGCGGCCGGAGATCGCCAGCCAGTATGAGAAAGAGATCCCGGAGTTTGCCTACCGCCTGAAGGTAAAGGCGGGACTGACCGGATATGCGCAGATATACGGAAAGTACAATACCACGGCTTACGACAAACTGAAGCTGGACCTGATGTATATAGAAAACTACTCGATCCTGAACGATCTGAAGCTGATCGTGGCCACTTTCAAGATCCTGTTTATGAAAGAAAGCACGGAGGGAATGGAAGAAGGACAGACCATCAGCCGCACAGAACGGTCGAAGACAATGGAGAGCAAGAATGAAGGCAGGGAGGTAAGATGACGGAATTAATCGTGGCAGGAATCATCTTTGTTTTCCTCTTTTTTATCATGTTCTGCCTGGGAAATTTTGTCCGCTTGTTTGAAAAGAAGGAAAAATATTCCATTGGCTGCCGGATCGTTTCCGGATTTGTCTTTTATTTCTTTCTGTTTGAAATAATTGCGTTTCCTGTGATGATCGCCCGCCAGCCGCTGCACAGACTTACAATGATATGGGGAAGTGTGATCGCTTTTCTGGTACTGGCTGCCTGTGTGAAATTCGGAAAGAGCTGGTGGGAAGAATGGAAGGCCAGAAAACTGAGAGGGTATTCCGCCGGCTTTTATTTGATGCTGTTTCTGATCGGACTGCAGTGTGTGTTTGCTGCGCTGTGGACCGATAACAGTCCGGATGCGGCCTATTATGTGGCCAATGTTTCCGCGAACGTCGCTACCGATACGATCAATATCTATGAACCGTTTACCGGTGCGATGCAGGAAACGTTTTATACCCGGTATCTTTTTGGACTGTATCCGGTACATAATTCGGTTGTGTGCCAGCTTACAGGGGTTCATCCTCTGGTTCTGACGAAAACCCTCATGTCTGTGGCGGCGATCGTATTGTCGTACACCGTCTGGGCACAGGTGGGAAAGAAGCTTTTTGATAAAAGGGAGCAGGTCTGGATGCTGCTGAGCTTTTTGTCTGTCATTCAGTTCTTTTTTCATACAATATATTCCAACGCGTCTTTTTTGCTGACGCGGGGGTATGAAGGAAAGGCCCTGCTTGCCAATGTTATTTTGCCGTTTATCCTGTATCTGGGACTGTGTCTTTTTGAAAATATTAAAAACCGGAGCGCATGGCTTTTGTTGTTTGCCACGACGGTTGCCGGAGTCGATATTTCCATGTCGGCAATGTCGATTGTTCCGGTTGCGGCAAGCGCTGCCTGTCTCGTGGCAATTATCGGTAAGCGGTCGTGGAAAAGCCTGATATATTATGGAATCTGTATGGTTCCTTCGGTGCTTATCCTGGCGGTTTACCTTCTTACAAGCAAAGGATATCTGACATTTCACATTTGATACTGCGGGAAATTATGGTGCGTGAGAGAAAGGAAATGATATGGGAAGTGTGAACTTTGCCGAGGAAGGAATGACGTTCGTTCTTTCCTGCCTGAAGGAATACGGTGGTCAGACCTGTATGCTTGGTTTTTTTCTTGCCGGGTTTCTATATGTCCTTTTGTGCGGAAGCAGAAAGGAACGGTATTTTTTCTGTGGGATCACAGGGTTTCTGGCGGTGACGATCTACAATCCGCTGTTGGCAAACCCTGTCATTAAGTTCATGAATATGTCGGCAGAGTATTATCGTTTTTTCTGGATTTTGCCCATGGGGTTCCTGACCGCATGGATGTGTGTGAAAATGGCGGAGACACAGAAAACAAAGGGGAAAAAGGCAGCCTTGATCTGCCTTTTGTTCGTGATTCTGGCTGCTGCAGGAAATCCTGTGATTTCCACTTTTGCGGACCTGCAGGTTCCGCAGAATAAATATAAAGTGCCCGACGGACTGCTTGCAGTGTGCGAGATCATCCATCAGGATTCCGGAGACAACGCGTTTCCGAAAAGTGTGTTTGAGTATGAATACAACACCTATGTGAGACAGTATGACGGGAACATGCGTCTGACGCTGGACAGGGACGTTTATCTGCTGGCGCTTGGATCGAACACTGTCTCCACCAGAAATCTGTCTCAGGAAGAGGTCGATGCTCAGAGACGGATCATTGATGTGATCCAGTATCAGAACGTGTCCGAAGACCCTTCCGTGCTGACTGCGGCGCTGAAAGCAACGCAGACGGATTATCTTGTGATATCAAAAAGTTCGGAACCGGTGCTGGCTTACCTTACAGCCGCGGGATGCGAATCCTTTGCGGATACGGGCAGTCACATTATTTTCAGAGGTCCGTGATTTTGTGGTACTTAGAGGTGAATCATGAAGAAATCAAAAAGCTATCTTCAGCTGCATCTGAACATTCTCCTGTTTTCACTGACCAGCGTTTTCTCGAAATGCGCGTCGGTGCAGCTGAACCAGGGAGGACTGAAAAATCCGCTGCTGTACCTGTTTTTGTTTTTCATGGCCGCCAACTGCGGGGTGTACGCCATCGCCTGGCAGAAGGTGATCAAAAAGTTTTCGCTGTCCACCGCCTACGCTAACCGGAGCGTATATCTGATCTGGTCACAGATCTGGGCGGTCGCGATTTTTCATGAAAATCTGAGCGTTAAAAATATCATCGGCCTTCTTGTGGTGCTGGTGGGAGTGATGGTGGTGCAGAGATATGAATAAATATATGATACTGATGCTGGTCTGCACGGCGTTTTCCGCCGTCTCCCAGATCCTGCTGAAGCAGAGTGCCAACAGGCAGCATGCCAGTCCCCTGAAAGAGTATCTGAACTGGCGGGTGATCGTGGCCTATGGGATCTTCGGAACGGTCCTGCTGGCCAACACCTACGCGTATACACAGGTGGATCTGAAATACGGACCGGTGCTGGATACGCTTACTTATGTATTCGTCCTGTTTTTTTCCTGGCTGATACTGAAGGAAAAGATTACCCGGGGAAAACTGATTGGAAACCTGATCATTGTGGCGGGCGTACTGATCTATACGCTGCCGTAGAGCGTGTTTGAAAATTGCTGGCAAATTCCACGCAAAGTGGGGCGTGCAGATGGCAGGAATGAATTTTCAAACACGCTCTGGACTGGGAGGGGGAATGTTTTTATAGCTGTGAGTGGGAAGCTGTAAGAAAAAGGAGAGGTCTATGAAAGTTTTCGATAAATCAAGGTTCAAATCGTATTATTGCGAGAACCGTCATTCTGTAAGCTTCGCATGTTTTTTTCTTGTGATCGCATATGGAATAAAGATATTTCAGATTATGTTTTCTCACGATACGGAAGCGATTATTTCTGTTCCGGAATCTTTGTATAACAGTTGGATGACGATGGGACGGTATGGTCTTATTTTTTTAAAGAAGCTTTTGGGAATTTATACGTTTAATCCGTACCTTGCCGCAATACTGATGTTTTTCTCAATGGTTGGCGCGGTGGTCGTATGGGGATATCTTTTTTATATACTGAAAGAAGAAACAAATATGTATTCAAAGGTCAGCTGGATTTTTCCGGCCGTTTTTTTGACAACACCGATGATGGCAGAACAGATGGGTTTTTTGCTTCAGGCATTCGAAGTATGTTTTGCGGTGCTGTTGCTGGGAATTGTCCTGCTGATGGTCTGGAACAGTATTTTTACAGGAAGATATTTCTGGCTGCTGCCTTCCGTACTGATTTCTGCTTTGATATTTTCTGTGTATCAGACGATGGTACCGTTGTTTGTTGCGGGGGCCGCTGCCAGTTTTCTTACGGCATACCGCAGACAGAAAAAGACCTGGTGGACTGCAGTGCTCTTGCTGGCCGGAGTCTTTGGTTTTGGATTTGCATTGTATGAGGTGGTAAACAAGCTTATTATGAAGGCGCTGGGGATTGCGACGACGCCTTACATCAGCGATCAGATGCTCTGGGGAACTGTGCCGGTGTCCCAGTGTGTGACCAATATTTTTCAGCATGTTTGCCAGGTGATTACCGGACAGGGATTTTATTATTCGCTTTCTTTTCCGGCAGCGATTGTGATGGCGGCGCTGCTTGTGATCTGGCAGGGGCAAAAGAAAAAAGGCGAGTTTTATTTATATGTAATTGCGGCAGTGGTGTTTTTGCTCACACCGTTTCTCATGACGGTTTTGATGGGGCAGGCTCCTAAAATGAGGACTCAGCTGATATTGGGATTTGTGACCGGATGGTATCTTCAGAATGGCATAGAATGCTTTTGGCTGAACCGGAAAAAGATGATGCGGGGAGCTGCCTATGCAGGCGTATGCCTGACGGCTGTTCTGTGTTTTAGCCAGGCGGCAAAAGTAGCGGATATGTATTATACAGAATACGTTCAATATCAGGAAGATGTAGCGCTTGCTTTGAAAATCTCAGCGAGGATAGATCAGCTGGATCTGGGAGAGTGTCCCCAGGAGCCGGTAGTGTTTGTGGGAGCAAGGACTCCGCGGCTCAATGATTCGGCGGTCAGAAATCTGGAAAACCTTGGACATTCATTTTTCGAATGGTCTTTTACGACGGATTACGGTTCGTTTATTATGCGGAATTTTATGGAAAGTCTGGGATACGCTTATCGCGCGCCAAATTCCCAGCAGGTGGAAATTGCCCAGCAGGCGGCCGGGAACATGGGAATATGGCCGGCTTCGGACAGTGTGCAAGTGATTGAGGATGTTATTGTAGTCAGGTTGTCTTGATGGAAAAAAGGTATGATAAGATGGTACATGTATTTAAAAAGAAACAAAAAGAAAACAGAAAAAGCGAAGGACGAAGAATAGGAAAAAGGATTTTTACGGTTCTTGCAGTGGTCTTGACATCCTTTGCAGTGCTCCTGGCGCGGGCATGTCAGTGGATGCTGAAAACCTGGACTGGTCTGACGATGGAGGAATTGATTTATCATCTGAACACCAGTCTTGAAGGAACAAACCCGGATATGATTTGGGATTTTGTGTACTCCTGCGTGACTGTCGCGATTGTCGTCTGTGTGATTTTATGTATCGCCTGCATGATCTTGAAAAGAAAGAGGGTCTTGTACAGGTGCCTGCTTGTGACAGTCTCCGTTCTGTCGGTGATTGTGATTGGCGCCAGTCTCCATAACGTATGGACAACCCTTGATGTTTCTGCCTATGCAGACAATAAAAGCACATATTCAACATTTATTGACGATAACTATGTAGACCCCAGAGATGTTTCTATGGAGTTTCCGGCGCAAAAGCGAAACCTCATTTATATTTTTCTTGAATCTATGGAAAATACATATGCTGATCTGCAGAATGGCGGAGCATATGAGGAGAATTTCATACCGGAGCTGACAAAACTGTCAGAAGAAAATGAAAACTTTTCTGATTCACAGTCGGTGCTTAATGGTGGATATACAATGCCGGGGACGACGTGGACGATCGGAGCCATGTTTGGACACAGCACCGGTTTGCCTTTGAATATTCCGATTCAGCAAAATTCCATGGATACACAGGACAGTTTTTTTCCGGATATCGTTTCTTTGGGAGACATCCTGGATAGCGCGGGCTATCATCAAACGCTTATGATTGGCTCAGAGGCTTCTTTTGGCGGCCGGGAATTGTATTTCCAGGAACATGGGGATTATGAAATCTGCGATTATAATTATGCTGTGCAAAACGGATGGATCCCTTCGGATTACCGTGTCTGGTGGGGATATGAGGATAAAAGGTTGTTTGAGTTTGCCAAGAATAAACTGACAGAACTGGGTGCTTCGGAGGAGCCGTTTAATTTTACACTGTTGACCGTAGACAGTCATTTTGAGGATGGATATCTCTGTGAGGATTGTCCGGACACCTTCGGAGATAATCAATATGCGAATGTGATGGCATGCTCGAGCAGCAAGGTCGGGGAATTTGTGGCATGGGTTCAGCAGCAGGATTTTTATGAAAATACGACGATCGTGATTTCCGGCGATCATCTGACGATGGACAGTGATTTCTGCGAAAATATTTCGCCGGAATATCAGAGAAAAGTTTATACTGTTTATATTAATTCAGCTGTTGAAAAGAAGAATACCAGTTACCGTTCGTACACGACGTTTGATAATTTTCCTACAACACTGGCAAGTCTCGGAGTTAAAATTGAAGGGGAACGTCTTGGCCTGGGAACGAATCTGTTCTCCGAGCGGGCAACGTTGTCGGAGATACACGGATATGAAACAGAAGCTTCCGAGATATCAAAAAAATCAAAATTGATGGAAAAGCTGACGGCGGATATCAGAGACCCGGAAGAAGTCCAAGTAGAGGAAACGCAGGAAGAGACTACTGTGGAAGATACGCCTACGGTTACGGCAGATATTGATGCAACGCCCTATGATTATCATACAGGCAGGTTTACCGTAAATATCTCCAATCTGCAGTCGAACGTTGAAATACAGTCGATACGCTGTGCGGTATGGCCGGAAGATGATCAGTCACGTATCGTGTGGTACGAAGGAAGCAGCCAGGAGGACGGAAGTTATGAGATTCATGTAAAAGCGACAGACTTTGGCTTTCAAAGAGGCTATTACATTGTTCATGTGTATGCTGTGGATATCTCCGGAAATCCTATTTTGATAGAGGGAACAGGGCAGTATATATGACGTTCTTGCCACGGTTCGGCCAGCTGAAGCGTTGTAACAGTTCAGCGTTGCTTTTTTATGGTTATAATGCTATAATAAACCAAACAATAACCGAAAAACGGTAAAATGGAGGAATTAAAATGCGTACTTATCTGGTAACAGGAGGAGCAGGATTCATCGGCTCCAATTACATTCATTATATGTTCAAAAAATATGGCGATGAAATTCAGATCATCAATGTGGACAAACTGACCTATGCGGGAAACCTTGAAAACCTGAAGGATATCGAGGACAGACCAAATTATACGTTTGTAAAGGCAGATATCTGCGACAGCAAAGCCATCAGCGAGCTGTTTGAGAAATACGATATCCAGCGGGTGGTCCACTTCGCGGCGGAGAGCCATGTGGACCGCAGCATCAAAGACCCGGAGGTTTTTGTAAAGACAAACGTGCTTGGAACTCTGGTCATGCTGAATGCGGCGAAAGCTGCCTGGGAGCTGGAGGACGGCACCTTTAAGCCGGACCACAAATTCCTGCATGTATCCACTGACGAGGTGTACGGCTCACTGGAAGAGGACGGAGGATATTTCTATGAGACGACTCCGTATGCGCCGCACAGTCCGTATTCCGCAAGCAAGGCGTCCTCAGATATGCTGGTGAAAGCTTACATGGATACTTACAAATTCCCGGCGAACATCACCAACTGCAGCAATAACTATGGACCTTACCAGTTCCCGGAGAAGCTGATTCCTCTGATCATCAACAACGCGCTTCACGGAAAGAATCTTCCGGTATACGGCGACGGAAAGAATGTCCGCGACTGGCTGTATGTGGAGGATCACTGCAAAGGCATCGACATGGTACAGGAAAAAGGCCGTCTGTTTGAGACGTACAATATCGGCGGACACAATGAAAAACAGAACATTCAAATCATCCACATTATCCTTGACACCCTTCAGGAAATGCTTCCGGAAGGCGATCCGAGAAAAGCGCTGGTCAGCGAAGACCTGATCACCTATGTGGAGGACCGCAAAGGTCATGACCGCCGCTATGCGATTGCGCCGGACAAGATCAAAGCCGAGGTAGGCTGGTATCCGGAGACATGTTTTGAGGAAGGCATCCGCAAGACAATCGCCTGGTTCTTTGAGCATGAAGAATGGATGAAAAATGTGACAAGCGGAGACTATCAAAAGTATTACATGGATATGTACAGCGGCAAATAATAAGAGACAGCCGTTCAGCAAATGTAAAGAAAGGCTGAAAAACTGGAAAAATGGTAACTATTCAGCCAGCTGAATAGTTACGGCATCCGGCCATGGAAAATCGCTTCGCGATAGTCCGGATGTCCGCAGGCACTACGTTTTCATACGGTCTGTGCAGTAAATGCACAGATCTGGCTGAATAGTTACGAAAAATGTTCAGAGTGTGCCTGAAAATCACTGGAGTCTGCTTGAAAATGAATTCCTGCAAGCCGTAATAGGTATATTTTGCGGAAAGAAATTTTCAGAAATGCTCCGGAGCGATTTTCGGACACACTCTACATTGTTTTGTATGTTGAGAAAGAAAAGGAAAATCTATGAAATATTTGGTAACGGGGGCGAATGGTTACATTGGTTCTCATATTGTGAAGGTCCTTCTGGAACATGGGCATGAGGTTTACGCGGCGGATGTGGATTATTCCAATGTGGATGAGAGAGCGGTTCGCATGGATGAGAACATCTTCAGCGGAGCGGAGGATATTTATCAGCGTTTTGGCGAGCCGGACATTTGTATCCATCTGGCGTGGAAAAACGGATTTGTGCATAATGCAGACAGTCATATTATGGAACTGCCGCAGCACTATCTGTTCGTGAAGAATATGGTAGCGGGCGGTCTGAAGCATCTGGTGGTTATGGGGAGCATGCATGAAGTCGGTTACTGGGAAGGCCCGGTCGATGAGAATACTCCGGCAAATCCAAAATCCTTGTACGGGATCGCAAAAAATTCTCTTCGGCAGATATGCATGGAGACGGCAGAAAATGCGGGAATCTGTCTGCAATGGATTCGGGGATTTTATATTCTCGGAGATGACTTGAAAAACAATTCTATCTTTTCGAAAATTATCCGTGCCGATATGGAAGGAAAAGAAAAATTTCCATTTACTTCCGGAAAAAACAAATATGATTTTATCAAGGTAGATGAACTGGCGGATCAGATTGTTGCGGTGACGGAACAGACAGAAATCACCGGGGTGGTCAACTGCTGTACCGGCCAGCCGAAAACACTGGCTGCACAGGCGGAAAGTTTTATCCAGGAAAAAGGATTGAAGATCCGTCTGGAGTATGGTGCATATCCGGACCGTCCATACGATTCTCCGGGAATCTGGGGAAATCCGGAAAAAATCAGTCGTATATTGAGCAATAGAAAGCAGGAGAGAAAAAATGGGTAAGATAACAGTGGAAACATGTGAGATTGAAGGACTGAAGATTATTACGCCGACGGTTTTTGGCGACGAGCGGGGTTATTTTATGGAGACTTATAATTATAATGATTATAAGGCGGCTGGAATTGATATGGAATTTGTACAGGATAATCAGTCCAGTTCCAGAAAAGGCGTGCTTCGCGGCCTGCACTTTCAGATCCATTATCCGCAGGACAAACTTGTCCGCGTTGTAAGCGGTGAAGTTTTTGACGTTGCAGTGGATTTGCGTCCGGGTTCCGCCACATTTGGAAAATGGTATGGCGTTGTGCTGTCGGCGGAAAACAAAAAGCAGTTTTTTATTCCGAAAAATTTTGCGCATGGGTTTGTGGTGCTTTCCGATTCTGCGGAGTTTGCGTATAAATGTACGGACTTTTATCATCCCAATGACGAAGGCGGCCTGAAATGGGACGATCCGCAGATTGGCGTGGAATGGCCGATGCCTGATGGAATGACAAAGGAAGATTTGATCATTTCAGAAAAAGATCAGAAATGGAATGGAATTCAGGCGTTTATCGAGAACAGAGAAAAGTAAGGAGCAGATGTATGTCAAGAAAGAAATGGGCGGTTGTTGTTTTTGTCCTGATGATTGCATCCAACTGCCTTCTGTTTCGGTATCTGCCGTTTATTTCTCCGGATCTCGTGATGAAGACAACGCTTACTTCAGATGCTTCCGGGGATTATCAGGTGTTTTACAGTGACGACGGCGTTTATTCGGCGGAACAGTCGGCAACAGCCAGGTATCGGAAGGCTGGAGAACAGGAAACGTTGAAGTTTCATGTGAAAAATATGTCTTATTTTCGTATGGACTTTGGTGAAAAAACCGCATCCGTTCAGGTGGAGGAGATTTCTTTTTCCTGCGCAGGAAAGACCATGTATCTTGATACAGATGCATTGCAAAAAGGTACCGAGAGAAATGATATTGAGTCCATAAAAGAGAAGGACGGTACTGTTGAACTGCAGGTTGAAGGAGAAGATCCAAGACTGGTGCTGGATCTGACAAATTATGATGTAAAAGCGTTTGTGTACGAAGCGGCAAAGATTCCCAATCTTGTGTTTCGCCTGCTGGCATGCGGTGCGATAGATCTTCTGCTCCTTGGTATGTTCTTTGTTGGACGCGTTGTCCGCAATCTGGTGCGGGAACTGTATCAGAACCGGCGTCTGATGATGCGGCTGGCGGTCAATGATTTCAAAACAAAATATGTAGGTTCTTATCTTGGAATCATGTGGGCGTTCATCCAGCCGGTGATCACAGTGCTGGTTTACTGGTTTGTGTTTGGCGTAGGATTGAAAAGCGGTCCGGTAAACGGCGATTTTCCATTTGTATTGTGGCTGGTTGCGGGACTTGTACCGTGGTTCTTTTTTCAGGATGCGCTTTCCGGCGGAACCGGCGCCTTAATGGAATATCAGTATCTGGTCAAAAAAATTGTATTTAAGATCAGCATGCTTCCGGTGGTGAAGCTGATTTCCGCGCTGTTTGTACATTTGTTTTTTATTGCGTTTATGATCTGCCTGTTCGCAGGCTATGGATATTGGCCGGATCTCTATGATCTGCAGGTACTGTATTATGTGGTCTGTAATTTTGTTCTGAGCCTTGGAATCTGTTACGCGACATGTTCGATTGTTGTCTTTTTCCGGGATACTACGCAGATTATCAATGTGGTACTTCAGGTTGGCGTTTGGATGACTCCGATTATGTGGAACATTACGATGATACCGGAGTATCTGAGGGGACTGTTCAACATCCTTCCGATGTATTATATTGTCAGTGGATTCAGGGATTCCCTGATTGACAAAGTTTGGTTCTGGGAAAAACCGTATGAAACAATTTATTTCTGGTTTGTGACGGCGGTGTTGTTTGGAATCGGAACGATGGTATTTAAACGTTTGAAAGTACATTTTGCGGACGTATTGTAAATTTGGAGATAACGGAAAATGCAGGGGCAGAATCTTTTTGTTCCTGCTTTTCTTGCAAAAAGGACCGTAAATACGGAAACGGGAAAGCGGAAAATGTACGGAGGCAGTTGAGACTGCAGGAAAGGAATTGGAAAAAATGACAGAGAACATTGCTATTCAGGTGGATCATCTGAGTAAAATGTATAAGTTATATGACAAGCCTTCTGACCGCTTCAAAGAAGCGATGGGAATTAAAAAGAAAAGATATTATAAGGAACATTACGCGCTCAGAGACGTTTCTATGGATGTAAAGCAGGGAGAGTGCGTAGGAATTATCGGAACCAACGGTTCCGGAAAATCTACCATTCTGAAAATCATTACCGGTACATTGAATCCCACGGCGGGAAGCGTAACGGTAAATGGGCGGATATCGGCGCTTCTGGAGTTGGGCGCCGGCTTTAATATGGAGTATACCGGAATCGAAAATATTTATCTGAATGGAACCATGATGGGGTTTGCCCGGGAAGAGATTGATCAGAGACTGGAAGGAATTCTGCAGTTTGCGGATATCGGGGAATTTGTCCATCAACCGGTAAAAACCTATTCCAGCGGTATGTTTGTACGGCTGGCATTTGCTGTGGCAATTAACATTGATCCGGAGATTTTGATTGTGGATGAAGCGCTGTCGGTAGGGGATGTTTTTTTTCAGGCAAAATGTTATCATAAATTTGAAGAATTTAAGCGAATGGGAAAAACCATTTTATTTGTCAGCCATGATCTGGGCAGCGTGGCAAAATATTGCGACAGGGTCATCCTGCTTAATCAAGGGGTAAAAGCAGCCGAAGGAAATCCCAAAGAAATCATCGATATTTACAAACAGATTCTGGTAGGAAAGGATGGCGGGACTTCCAATCAGCAGGAGCAGGAAAAGGAAGCAGAAAAGGAAATTCCAGATATTTTAAAGCAGGATTTCAGCGGTTCCTGGAAAAGCCATATTCAGCTGAATCCGGATTTGCTGGACTATGGTGAAAAATATGCGGAGATCGTGGATTTTTGCCTGAGGGATGAATCCGGAGATATTACCACGAGCATTGTAAAAAACACATTTTTTCAAATCTGTATGAAGGTGCGGTTTCACAGGAACATCCAGGATCCGATATTTGCTTTTACCATCAAAGACCTTCAGGGAACGGAAGTGACCGGAACAAATACCATGTATGAAAATATTTCCTGTGGCCCGGTAAAGGAAGGGGAGGAAAAAACAGTGGTGTTTACACAGAAAATGAATCTGCAGGGACGGAGTTACCTTCTTTCGCTGGGGTGTGTGGGTTTCAGCGACAACCGTTTTACCGTATACCACAGAATTTATGACTGCTGTGATATCAACGTGATTTCCGATAAAAATACGGTTGGTTTTTACGATATGGATTCCAAGGTACAGATTCAGTAAGGAGACAGAGATGAAACTGGAAAAGAAAGAAATCAGACGGTATGGGGTATATGTCTTTTATGACAAGAATGGAATCGCCGATGAATACAATGATGTATTTCTGCGTGGACTGAAAGAAGAGGTTGCTCATCTGCTGCTCATCTGCAATGGTAAGATCAGAACCGAGGACAGAGAACGTCTGGGGAAAATTGCCGATGAGGTTCTGGTGCGGGAAAACATTGGCTATGATGTAACCGCTTACCGCGAGGGAATCCTGAAGCACGGATTTGAAACTTTATCGGAGTATGATGAAGTTGTGATCTGCAATGATACGATGTATGGACCGTTGTATCCGTTTTCGGAGATGTTCCGGACAATGGCCTCAAAGGATGTGGATTTTTGGGGGATTACCTCTTTCCATGAAGTGCCGTTTGATCCGTTTGGAACGGTATCCTATGGGTATCTTCCGACACATATTCAGTCTTTCTTTATGGTTTTTCGCCAGAGTCTGGTAAAAAGCCAGGCGTTTCAGGATTACTGGAAAAATTTCCCGGTGGTTCATAACTACGAAGAAGCCATTGGCTTTCATGAGGCGATTTTTACAAAAAAATTTTCCGATCTTGGATATCAATGGGAAACGTATATAGACAGCGGAGATTTGGAGGGATACACTTACGATCCGCTGAGAGATTTCCCGGCGTATCTTGTGGAGGAATACAGATGTCCGGTGGTGAAAAAGCGTTCGTTTTACCATGAATACGGGGAGGCAATGGAGCGAAGCGGCGGAGAGGCGTCCCGGGAGGTTTTTGATTATATCGAGCGGGAATTGTCTTATGATACCGGTTTGATTTGGAAAAATCTGCTGCGGACCCAGAATCAGGCGGATCTTAAAAAACGCATGCATTGGAATTTTGTTCTGTCATCGAAACTCAGGAAACCATTGAAAAAAGCAGGAACAATACAAAAACTGGCGTTGATCCTTCATATTTATTATGACGATCTGGCACAGTACTGCCGTAAATACGCGGAGCAGATGCCGCAGGGGACCGATGTATTTATTACCGTTCCCGATGAAGAAAAACTGGAACATGTAAAGCAGGCGTTTGAAGGTTTTCCCTATTCGGTGGAATACCGCGTGACAGGCAATCTGGGAAGGGACGTAGCTCCTTTTCTTGTCGGATGCAAGGATATTGTGGATAACTACGATCTGATCTGCAAAGTTCATGACAAACGGGTATATCAGGTGAGACCGATGTCTCTGGGACAGTCCTGGGCATACAAATGTTTTGAAAATCTGCTGAAAAACAAAACGTATGTGGATAATATCATCTGTACGTTTGAGGAGAATCCGTATCTTGGGATGTTAATGCCTCCGGTGCCTAACCACGGCCCCTATTATCCAACGACGGGTAAGGGCGAATGGGGTGAAAATTTTGAGACGACAAAGAAATTGGCCCGGGAACTGAAGCTTCATGTTGATCTGGATCCAGATAAGGAACCGGTAGCGCCGTTGGGTTCTATGTTCTGGGTACGTCCTAAAGCTTTAAAATGTCTGTTTGACCATAACTGGCAGTACGAGGAAATGCCAAAGGAACCGATCGCCGACGATAATACAGTCCTTCATGCCATCGAACGTGTTTATCCGTTTTGCGTACAGGAAGAAGGATATTATCCCGCGTGGGTGATGGCGGATTCCTACGCGGAGATAGAGGTGGATAATTTCCGCTTTATCAACAGAGAGCTGGAGCAGGCAGAAATGTCAAAAACAGGAGTACAGGGGTTCCGGGAACTTTTGCAGGCAGTCAGGGAGCTTCGATCCTGAAAGGAGAAAGAGATGAAATTAGAAAAAGAACATGTCAGACGGTGTGCAATTTTTCTGTTTTTTGATACAGAAGGCATTGTGGATGACTATGTGATAAAAATATTGGACGGTCTGCGGCCCCGGGTGGAACATATTCTGACCATCTGCAATGGTTATGTGAACGCGGAAGGAAGGCAGAAACTGAAAGACGCATCCGACGATTTTTATTGCAGAGCAAACCTGGGACTTGATGTGGGCGGTTACCGGGAAGGGTTGTTTTATCTTGGATTTAAGAAGCTGGCGGAGTTTGATGAGTTGATCATGCTGAACTATACATTCTTTGGACCAGTTTATCCCTTCGAGGAAATGTTTGATGCGATGAAAGAGAGGGATGTGGATTTTTGGGGAATCACAAAACATCACCGGGTGGATCCGGATCCCTTTGGCGTGATTCCTTACGGATATCTTCCGGAACATATCCAGTCGTTTTTCCTTGTGCTGCGTCCAAGTCTGTTTCTCAGCTACCAGTACAAAGATTTTATTTTTAACATGAAGAATCCGCAGACCTACACAGAGTCTATTGTAGGATATGAGACGATTTTTACAAAATATTTTTCAGACGAAGGCTTCCGGTGGGACGTATATGTAAATACAGAGGAATATGAGGGATATTCTTATTGCCCAAACACGTTTTATATCAAAGAGCTGTTGGAGGAAAAACGCTGTCCGATTATTAAGCGCCGGTCCTTTTTTACAGATTATATGGATTTTCTGCTGAATACCTGCGGCGAACCGTCAGTGAAACTGCTGGATTTTATGCGGGAACACTGCGATTATGACGAGAATCTGATCTGGGATAATATTCTCCGGCTGGAGAACCACAGCGAAGTACATCAGGATATGCATTTTAACTATGCGCTTCCGGTCTGGGGGAGCGCTTATACACCGGAACATGGAAGAAGCGTTATATGCATTCTTGTGGAATCGGTCAGGAGGATCCGCTGGTATCACAGGTATCTAAAGCAGATACCTGACTGGACAGACTGCTGTGTGATTGGAAAAAAGGAACTGTGTCAGGAAGCGGTTCGCTATCTGGGAGCCTCTGCGCTGAGTCATCTGAAGATCGTGGAACTGGAGACGTTCTCCTATCGCCAGGCGCTGATTGCTGCTTCAGAGTGTGCCGCCGGTTATCAGATGTCAGGCATTCTGCTCCTGGCAGATGTGGAAAAGACTCCGCCTTACAGCAATGAAGTTTCTCATCAGTATGCGGATTGGGAAAACATGCTTGGTACCGAAGAATACCTGGCCAATCTTTCAGAGGTTTTTGAAAAAAATCCACGTCTGGGAATGCTGATCCCTCCAGTTCCGGATTATGGAGCATGGTTTGCAAAAATGGAAGACGGATGGATGGGACGATATTCGCAGTTGTGCGCACTGCTGGAACAGTGGAAGGTAAAGGCAAATCACAGAAAAGCCAGTGAACCGTTGGTTCCGGCCGGCGGTTCGTTCTGGATCCGCTCACGTTTCCTGATTCAGATTGGAGAATGGCTCAGAAATACAGGGGAGGATTTCGACACGGAGACAGTGCTTCTGGCTATGCCGTTTGCGGTCCAGGGTTTGGGGGCTTACACTGGCGTGGCGTACAGCGATCGATATCTTCCGGTGATGATCACCAATCAGGACTACAGAATGAGAGCGAATAATCAAGTGGTTTTCAAAAAATATGGACCGAATTATCTTAAAGTGTGTACACAAAATATCAGAAACGGGATTTTTCAGGAGGGAGGAAGCCAATGACGGAAAAAATCGGCGGAGTTGTTCTGAATTATGAGTATTATAAAGGCCAGGACCTTTACAGTGACGGCGATGCAGTGGAGGAGAAAATACTCTCTATTGTGAAAAAAGAGGCCGGATATGAATTCGTAAATGAATCTTATGGAGAATGGGCGGTCATGTATCATCTCAGCCGTCAGCGGGAAAATATAGTGGAACCAATGGAGATAAGAAAGACCGATGAGGTATTGGAAATCGGCGCAGGCATGGGAGCAGTGTCCGGAGCGATTGCGCGGAAATGCAAAAAACTGGATTGCATTGAACTTTCCAAACGCCGCTCACTGGTGAACGCATACCGTCACAGAACGTTCAGCAACATAGAGATTATGGTGGGGAATTTTCAGGATATCTGCCTTGAAAAAAAATATGATGTGATCACGCTGATCGGTGTACTGGAGTATGGGTATCATTACATTGATTCCGAGTGTCCGTATGAGGATTTTATCCGAAAGGTCGCTTCATGTCTGAAGCCGGATGGAAAGCTGTATGTGGCGATCGAGAATAAATTGGGATTGAAATATTTTGCCGGATATCATGAGGATCATCTTGGACGGCCGTTTGCAGGACTGGAGGGATATGAAAAATCTGATAAAGTAAAAACCTTCAGCCACTCGCAGCTTGAAAAGCTGCTTCTGGAAAATGGTTTTTCATCTACCTATTTTTACTATCCATTTCCGGATTATAAGCTGCCTACGGTCATTTACAGTGATGACGCTATTGAAAACGCAGATATAGATTTTCCGGAACAGAGTAATTATGATTTGCCGGTGCTGCAGAATTTCAATATGAACCGGGTGTTTGAAAGTCTGAAGGGCGCTTCTGAGCGTCGGATGCTGGCGAATTCATTTCTGGTGGAAGCAGTGAAGAGGTAAAGCATATGAGAAAAGATTTGATCAAATTCAGTGATGAGCGAAACAGAAGAAACAGTATCCGCACAACAATTCTGAGAGATGAAGTCAGCGGTGAAAGATATGTCGTGAAGGAAGCTGTTTATCCGGAGGGTTACGGACATCTGAGCGATATTCTGCAGTATCATACTGTTTTGACCAGTGCGTTTCCAAAGGTCCGTATCTGTCCGGTGGAAGAAAAGGAAGGCGCGCTGTGGTTCGAATTTGTGGAGGGAGAATCGCTGGAGAGCAGATATCGCGCCTGTGTAAAAGAACAGGATAAGACAGGGTTTCTCCGGCTTCTGGACGAACAGGTTTCGCTGATTGAAGGAAAAGAGGAGAATTCCTGCACATTTCACAGTACGCCGGAATTCACGGAGGTTTTTGGCGAGTGCCCGGAACTGGAGGGCAGCGAGGGATTGAAAATTGCTAATTTCGACGCTATTCCTGGAAATATTATTTTTCAGCAGGAAACCCCGTGCTTCATCGACTATGAATGGGTATTTTTGTTCCCCATGCCAAAGGAACTGGTGCTTTTTCACTGTGTCAGGGATCTGTATTTTCACTTGCCGTCTCTGGAATCGTTTTATCCGCTGAAGGACGCGGTGGAGTATCTGCATATTCAATGCGCCTGGGAAATTCTTGAACAGGCATACAGGAATTTTCATCACTATGTGATATGTGAAAACGACGGAGCAAGTTTCGCGGGGAGCAAAGCGGCTGCCTTGAAAGAGCGCAGGGATGTTCAGTATTATATTGACGACGCCGCATATGCGCGCAGAGAATGGGAGCAGTGTGCAAAAAACTGGCAGGGTGCGGTGCAGCGGAACGCGGAGATCGAAGCTTACTGGCAGCAGGCGTCTCAGGCCAATTTTCAGTTGAATGCCAGATTATTGAAAACCGAAGAACTGCTGGCCCAAAAAGAAAAAGAGTCGGCGGCGGAGATTCAGCGTCTTACAGAGGAGCGGGAGATCTGGCGGCAGGCGTATGAGACGGTGGTCAACTCCAGGACCTGGAGGACCGCCCAGAAGCTGAAAAAGACGCTGGTGAAAAAACCATGAAAAAAGAGCGGATGGTTTACCTGGATGTGATCAAAGCAATCGCCTTGATTTTCGTTTTCTCCTGCCATTTTACCAGAAGCCTTGAGGCTAACGGCGTGGGATTTGTCTGCAAAGTGCTGCCGGATCAGATTTTTGATCTCTATATAGGTTCCTATGGCGTCACGTTATTTTTCATCGCGTCCGGCGCGTCTCTGATGTACGTTTATGGTGAAAAGCTGGAGTGGAAAAAATATCTGAAAAAAAGATTTACAGGAATTTATCCCATGTTCTGGATTGCCTTTTTTTCTGCCACTTTTCTCTCGATGCTTCGCGAAGGGGGAATACGAGAAGGAGTACCAGGTTGGAAAATCATTTACAGTATTCTTGGCATTGACGGAAATATGCTCTGGTGGGGAATGAATTTCTATCGTCTGGGAGAATGGTTTTTAAGCGTGATCATTGCGCTGTATCTGCTGTTTCCGCTGCTTCGCAAAGGGGTAAAGAAATATCCCGCAGTGACAATGGCAGCGTCCCTGCTTGTGACCGGGTTGTCGATTGTTTTCTTTCATTCCAATATGCCGATATCATGTTTTGTGTTTGCGCGAGTTGCGGAATTTGTTTTTGGAATGACGGCTATTTATTATTGCAGGGAGATAAAAGTATGGCAGTTTGCAGCTGGCGTTGGACTTGTGCTGATAGCGGCAGTGTTCAATCCCGGACGATATAGCGATATGATACAGACAGTTCTGATCGGAATTGGTTCTTACTGGGCCATGGGATTTGTGTTTCAGAAAGTCTCTGTCGGCAGAATACTCACAAATCTTGTGGAATTTCTGGCAGGTATCAGTTATGCGTTCTTTCTGACGCATCACTATCTGCTTGAATGGCTGACCACTGCTTTTACTGGTATTACCCTCGGCCAGGCAGAAGTATACCTGCTGTATGCAGGATGCTTTGTCGTGACCGTATTTGTGTCGATGGGACTTGTCAGAGTCAATCAGGCAATTCTCGGCTTTTTTTCGAAGAAACAGGAAGGAGAAAATACAGATATATGCAGCAGGAAATCTACGAGGTAGTCCGCGACCGCTTCCATCTTCTGGACCACCACCAGTACCTCCTTCAGGGGTACTGGCCGAAGGAATATGAGCCGGAAGCGTTCCTGGACAAAGAGCCGGTACCGGCCAGCATCCGGATCTGGGAGCATGTCAGCGCGCTGGAGCGGTTTAAAGATCTGGACAAGAGCGCCGGGCAGAATATTACCATGTCCGTGACCCTTCCGGATTATCTGGAGGATTATCGGAAGCTGAGCATTTATGGAAGAAGGGGCGGCCGCCGGTTCCTCTGGTATACGGCTTCCAGCCGGGAACTGGAGAGACGCCAGGGCCGTCCGGAATTTTATATCGAAGAAGAACAGGTGGATTTCCAGGAAAATGTGGTCCGTCTCCGCGGATGGGCCGTCTGGAACTCTCCGGTGAAGCTGGCGGTTTGCAGCGAAACCCATGAGAAGATCCCCTGTGAGATCCAGCGGATGAGCCGTCCGGATGTGGCAGAAATCTTTTCGGAAGTGGAGCAGGAGGAAAAATCCGGTTTCTATCTGGAGTTTCCAAAGCCGGCGGGGAAAGTCTGCTATCTGATGATGAAGGCGCAGGAGAGCCGGGCGGTTTATCCGGTGGTCCTGTCCAAAGATCAGATCCTGCGGAAGAAACTGGGCGTTTACTGGAAAAAGGGAAACAGATATCTGAGAAGCCATGGAGTCCTGGCGTTCACGGAGAAAGTGACAAAAAAGGTGTTCGGAAAGGATCAGCGGGCGGTGGATTACAGAGAGTGGCTGCCGAAACATCTGCCGGACGAGGAAGAATTAAACCAGCAGAGAAGCAAAGAAAAGGAGTTCGCCTGGCGGCCGAAGATTTCCGTTATCGTTCCTCTGTACCGGACGCCGGAGAAATTTCTCGACGAGATGATCCAGTCGGTGCGGCGGCAGACGTATACCAACTGGGAACTGTGCCTGTCCGATGGAAGCGGCGCGGATTCTCCTCTGCGAGATAAGCTGGCGGCTGTTTCCGCCCAGGATTCCAGGATCCGTTTCGCCAGTCATCCGGCTCCCCTGCAGATCGCGGAGAACACCAACGCGGCCCTGGAGATGGCTACGGGAGAGTTTCTCGCGTTTATGGACCATGACGATGTGCTGACAGACCATGCACTGTACGAATGTGTGCGGATGCTCAACGAGACACCGGAAGCGGACGTACTCTACAGCGACGAGGATAAGATGTCCATGGATGGGCATAAGTTTTTCCAGCCGCACTGTAAGCCGGATTACAACCCGGACTTGCTTCGCACAGTCAATTATATCTGCCATCTGACGGTGGTAAAGCGGGAGCTTCAGAAAAAGATTGGTGGTCTGAGAAAAGAGTATGACGGCGCGCAGGATTACGATTTTATCCTCCGCTGTACCGAGCAGGCAGAGAAGATCTGTCATATTCCCAAAATCCTCTATCACTGGAGAAGCCATGAAAACTCCACGGCGGAGAATCCGGAGAGCAAGACCTATGCCTTTGAGGCAGGGCGCAGAGCCATTGAGGAGCATTACCGCCGTCTGTGCATCCCGGCCACGGTGGAGATGGGAGAATTTCCCGGTCTGTACCGCACTCACTATCACTGGGAGGAGAAACCGCTGGTTTCCATCATTATTCCCAATAAAGACCATATCGACGATCTGGAGCGCTGTATCGAATCCATCGATACCAAATCCACATACCGGAACTACGAGTATGTGATCGTGGAAAACAACAGTACCGATGAGGAAACCTTCCGCTATTATGAGAAGTTGGAAAAGGAAAAGTCCAACGTGCGGGTGATCTACTATAAGGGCACGTTTAATTTCTCGGATATTATCAACTACGGCGCGGCCAATGCGCAGGGATCCTACTATCTGCTGCTGAACAACGATACGGAGATCATCAATCCGGACTGCCTGGAGGAATTGCTCGGGTATTGTATGCGCCCGGACGTGGGCGCGGTGGGCGCGCGGCTTTATTATGAGGACGATACGATCCAGCATGCTGGGGTTGTCATCGGATTTGGCGGCATTGCGGGGCACTGTTTTGTACAGCAGAAGCGGGGAGTTACCGGATATTTCCACCGGATCATCAGCGCGCAGGATTACAGCGCGGTGACGGCTGCCTGTATGATGGTTTCCAAAGACGCCTTTGAGGCAGTGCAGGGATTCTCCACGGAGCTTGCCGTGGCCTTCAATGATATTGATTTCTGCTTGAAACTGCGCAGCATCGGAAAGCTGATCGTTTACAACCCCTACGCCGAGCTGTACCACTACGAGTCCAAGTCCCGCGGCCTGGAAGACACGCCGGAAAAGGTAGCGCGTTTCAACAATGAGATCGCCACCTTCGAAAAGCGCTGGCCCGAGATCCTGAAAAACGGGGATCCTTACTACAACCCCAATCTGACATTGGACAGCCAGGATTTCTCGCTGAAAAGAATCTGACGTTGTAACAGTTGTGAACAGTAACAGTCTGACAAAATAAAGAGTTAGGAAACAATGACATGAAAAAGAAAGAATATATACCGGAACTTGTCTTTCTGGCCGCGCTGTTTGTATTCCTTCTGCTGTGGGCAGTGGTCCAGCCGCTGAACGCTTCGCCGGACGAGCATATGCGCTACCAGATTGTCGAGTACATTATGAAACATGGGACGCTTCCCGAAGGCGGCGACCCGGAGATCCGGAATGAACTGTGGGGGATTTCCTACGCCTTTTCGCCGATCACCTCCTATATCATAGGGGCGGTGTTCGGCAAGATCGCGGCGCTTTTTTCCGCGGCGGAGATGGCGCCGGTCATCGGCGCGCGTCTGGTGAACGTGATCTTCGGAACGTTGACCGGATTTCTCTGTCTGAGGATCGGAAAGCGGATGATGAAGCCGGGGGCGGCCTGGCTGTTTGCCACGATGGTATGCTTTCTGCCGGGCGCGGTGTTTATCCATTCGTATGTAAACATGGATTCCATCGCCGTGTGTTCCACGGCATGGATTCTGCTGTGCTGGTGCAAGGCGCTGCAGAACGGATGGAGCGGAAAGCTGTGCGTAGAGCTGGGACTGGCCCTTTCCGTCTGCGCGCTGTCTTACTATAACGCTTACGGGTTCGCCCTGTGTACGATCTTTTATTTCTGCATCAGTATGCTGGTGTGCCGTGAGAAACGCTGGGACTGGAAGGCGCTGGTGAAATATGGCCTGCTGATCACAGCGGTGGTGCTGGTGTGTGCCGGCTGGTGGTTTGTACGCAATGCGATACTCTACGACGGAGATTTTCTTGGCCGGAACGCGTCCTCCATGTACGGCGAGCTTTACGCGGTGGAGGAGCTGAAGCCATCCAATATCATGACGCCCAAGAAAATGGGACAGTCCATCTGGGATATGCTGTTCTGGGTTCCGGGGGAATGGAATTATAACTGGCTGTCGACGGTGGTGGTGAGCTTTATCGGAACCTTTGGCTATATGGATATTTTCATGCCGAAACTCTGGTCGTATCTGTATGTGTTTTTCTTTGCCGCCGGGGCTCTGTGCGTGCTGCCGCGGCTGCCGGAACTTTTTGAGGTGCGAAGGATCCGAAAAGAGGTGACGGACCGCCGGGAGGACGCGGAAGGCTCCGTGACAAAGATGACGGTGTACCGGAAGAAAGGCTGGAAGATGGAGGGCGTGTTCCATCTCTGCCTGGCCGGAGCGGCGGTGATTCCTGTGATCCTGCTGGTGATCTACGCCTATTCCGTGGATTTCCAGGCGCAGGGACGTTATCTGATGCCTATGCTGATTCCGTTCATGTATTTTCTCAGCAAGGGATTTGAGCATGTGGTTGAGAGGATCCGGGGAAATGTAAAGATCCGGCAGGGGATTTATGGAGCGCTGTGTTTCCTGTATGTTCTGTCGGCGGTGCTGGTATACGCGCTGATCTTTCTGCCGAATTACAGATAAGGGTTGTGACTATTCAGCTGGCTGACAGTTCCCTGAGTTTCTGCTATCTTAGACGATGCGTATAGAAAAAGATGCCGCAAGTTCATCGACGGATGAGCTTGCGGCATCTTTTTCAAACACATGCTAATGCCTGCGTCTTCTGCGTCCGCGTCTTCTGCGGCGCTTCCGGTTTCTTACGATAAACAGGACGATCAGGATCACCCCGACAACATCCATGGCGGCGAAGACAAGAATCAGCGGACTGGAGAACACAGAACTGCTGTCCTCGTCGCTGGAAACTTCCGGCGCCGTATCATCGGCAGCGGCGGTGGGGGCCGGTGTGACCTGAATGGTGACCGAAGCGGTGCCCACCGGCTGGGAGTTGTAGGTATACTGGCGGGTGACGGTCACGGTGCTTTCCTCCCCGGAGGCGCTGCTGACTGTGGATCCGGCTTCCGCAGGCTCGCTGTCGGTATAAGCGGCGTCGGCGGCGGAAACGCCGTTGGGAAGTGTCAGCATACCGGATACCGTCTCGCCGCTGCCGGCCTCAGGAGTGGCATGGGAGAAGTTTCCAAAGCCATAGTCCAGCAGCGTCCGCGTATCGTTGATGTAATCCAGGT
>JAGHIA010000132.1 GCA_017887445.1 Fusicatenibacter sp. | reverse complement strand
TCTAGCCAGATGACGCAGGATATTTTTTCGAGTGTGCATGTTCAAAAACGCAGGCGTAGCGGGCTACGCCGAGGCTTTTGAACATGTGCAATCGGAAAAATAGACAAGTCAGATGGTCTGGATATTTAATATACGGGGTACTAGGTCTGTGCATTTACTGCACAGGCCGTATGAAAACGTAACGTATGCGGGCATCTGGCCCATCGCGGAGCGATTTTCAATGGACAGATGCCGTAACAGTTCAGCTGGCGTAATAGTTCAGCCTGTCACTATCCCGCGAGGTGTTTTCGCGCAGAATGCGCGAAAATACCGAGGCCTGCAGCGCGAAACTGCATGAAATGCAGTTTCTGTGCATCGCGAAGCGTGTAATAGTTCAGCAAGGCTGAACTGTTACCAGCTGGCTGAACTGTTACAGGAATTTTAAGGAGGTGCGGCTTACATGAGAAACGTTCAGCTCCCTGTGGGAGTCTCTGATTTTGCTGAGATTCGCAGAAACGGATATTACTATGTGGATAAATCCGGACTGGCGGCGGAACTGGTGGAAATGTCTGCGGCGAAGGTTACGCTGATCACCCGTCCGAGACGTTTCGGAAAAACCCTTGGCATGAGTATGCTGTCCCATTTCTTTGACATCCGCGAGGACAGCCGGGAATTGTTCGAAGGACTGGAAATTTCCCAGAACGCAGAGCTCTGCGGCGCATGGATGAATTGCTGGCCTACTTTGTTTCTTTCCTTCCGAACTGTGGATGGCCTCAATTTTCAGAGCGCCTATGAAATGCTTGTGTCTGTGATCGCGGAAGCATATAAAGAGCATCTGTACCTTCTTGAGAGTGATAAGATCAATGATTTTGATAAAGAAATTTTCAGAAGGCTTGTCCGGAAAACCGCTACACAGGAGGAGATTAAAAACAGCCTCGGTCTGCTGATCCGTGTCATGACGGAGCATTACGGCAGGCAGGTGATCCTGCTGATGGACGAGTATGACGTACCTGTCGCGAAGGCAAACGCCAATCATTATTATAATGAAATGCTGGACGTGATGAAGGGAATCCTGCAGGCGCTGAAAGACAACACCTGTCTGCGGCTGGCTGTGGTCACAGGCTGTCTGAAAATCGCAAAAGAGAGTATTTTTACCGGGACCAATAATTTTGTATCCGATACGATCACCGCATCCAGACTGAATGAATATTTTGGCTTTACCCAGAAGGATGTGGACAGACTTCTCGCAGAGCTGGGGGAGGAAGCGCATGCCGGAGAAATCAGGGAATGGTATGACGGTTACCGGTTCGGCGACTTCGACGTGTACTGTCCGTGGGATGTGATGAATTATCTCAGGGATTTGCAGGGCAACCCGAAGGCCAGACCGGAAGGCTACTGGAAAAACACCAGTGATAATGCGATCATTCGTTCGTTTATTGATCATTCCGGCAGCAGTATCACAAGAAAAATGGAAACGCTGCTGGCTGGCGGTTCTGTTTTTCAGAAGGTTGAGGAGGAGCTTACCTATGATTATCTGCACGCTTCCGAGGACAATCTGTGGAGTATTCTTTATCTGACCGGATATCTGACGTGTGCCGGAGAGCGGGAAGGAGAGGAGCGTCTGAAGGACGGTGTGTATGCGCTGAAAATTCCCAATCTGGAGATCAGAGAAATTTTTGAGACGACGGTGATGAAATGGTTTGATGAAAGTGCGAAAACCTGGAACCGGGAAAGATTGTTTGCGGCAGTCTGGAGCGGGGATGACGGGATCGTTACAGAGGAAATGAACCGGCTCCTCAGAAAAACCATCAGCTATCACGATTATCGTGAGGATTTCTACCATGCGTTCCTGGCTGGGATTTTTGCCGGAGCCGGTTATGCCGTGGAGTCTAACCGGGAACACGGCGAGGGCCGCAGCGATCTTGTTGTGTTCGACACTGCCAGGGGGTATGCGGCGGTTTTTGAGATTAAGTACGCGAGAGCGGTGGAGGAGTTGGAAACCTCCTGCCAGGCGGCGCTGCGCCAGATGGGGCGGCGAGAGTACGCGGAGGATTTCATGGATACTTATGATCATGTTTTAAGTTATGGGGTTTCTTTTTTCAGGAAAAAATGTCTGGTGAAAAGAGCAGGCGGCGTATAGTGCAAGGTACTGTGCGCTGCCTGCTTTTTTTATGGTCTGAATCGTGTGTGAAAATTCATTCCGCAATCCCACGTCCTTCCAAACAAGCTCTGGAATGAAAAGAAAGTAAATTTTCAAAAATGAAACTTATGAAAATTTATTTACATTTAACACTACAGGGAGGGCAGACTTTACACAGCTTTGCTATAGTATAGGAGTCAAGAGAAAAAACGGGACCGTTCAGCGAGCCGGCAACCGTTCAGCGGAACGGTTACCCAAACAGTAACACATTTAGTAATCGACATTTATTTTGGAGGAATTGAAAACATGGAGATGGTGAAAAAACAGACTGCCACGCAGTCGCAGAAGCTGATGATTTTTGTTCTCACAATGGCCCTTTACGGGATGGCGACCCTGTTCACGGAACTGATTCCGAAATTCCAGGTGGGCATTGTGGAGTTTTCCGTAGAATATTTTCTGTTTATTCCGCTGGTGCTGGGAATGCTGTTCGACCCGCTGTCCGCGGCGCTTGGGGCGGCCACCGGGGAACTGGTTTTCAGTGAGATTATGCTGGGCCAGTTCGGCGGCCTTGGGGAGCTGGAAAAGTTTGTCACAGTGACCATCGGCGTTTATCTGGCGGGACGGATCGTGAGGGACCCGCGCAACCGGAAGCTGGTGGGATTCGCGGCGATCTTTGGAACCGGCGTACAGCAGTTCCTGGGAATGCTGGTGGATATCTTCAAGGTACAGTTCGCGGTGGAAGGATTTGAAGCGGTTCCCGGTCTGCCGGAGAGTGTGTTTGCTACCGAAGGATTCGCGTTTCTGAACGATCTGTTGTTCTCCGGTATTCTGTTCTGTATGCTGCCGGCCATCTATCTGGCGCCGAAGCTGTACGGAAAGATCGAGCCGCTGCTGGGAATGCAGCCGCGCTCGGAGAAAACAGCCCTGGGCGGGATCAACGCCAAGGTTGTTCTGGTCTGTCTGGGAGCGTTCGCTGTGGCGGCGGCAGCGGAATTGCTGGCCACCAGCGGCCTGCCCCTGATCGAATGGGAGGCGAGCTGGGCCGAGAGCGGCGCGGCCATCGCGGCAGGCATCGTTGTGGCGGCGATTGTGGCCGTTGCGGTGTTACTCATGATGAAGAAAAAAGCGGAAGCGTAGGAACGATTCAGCCAGCTGAATGGTTACGGCATCCGGCCATGGAAAATCGCTTCCCGAGGGGCCGGATGCCCGCATGCACTACGTTTTCATACGGGATGTGCAGTAAATAACAGACCTGGCTGAATAATTACGCAGAAACCACGAATATGTGGCAAAAGGCTGCAAAGGAGTTGCGTTAGATGAATGTTATTGAAATCAAAGACCTGACTTATACCTATCCCGGCGCGTCCGGTCCTACGCTGGACCACATGGATCTCGCCGTGGAGAAGGGAGATTTTCTGGCGATCATCGGAAACAACGGCTGCGGAAAATCCACCCTGTGCAAGATCATGAACGGTCTGATTCCACATTTTATCACAGGGGATATGGAAGGAAGCGTTCTGGTGGATGGGAAAGACACCAAAACCATGAGCGTTGGGGAGATTGCGGGAAAGGTAGGATACGTCTATCAGGATTTTGAGAACCAGATTGTGCGTCCGACGGTTCTGGACGACGCGTCTTATGCCTGTATGAATTACGCGATGCCGGATTATCTGGAGCGGGGCAGAAAGGCCCTGCGCCAGTGTGGTCTGGAGGGCAGAGAACAGGAATATATCTGGCAGCTTTCCGGCGGCCAGACCCATCTTCTGGCTCTGGCGGGAGCGGTTTCCCTGGAGCCGGATGTGCTGATCCTGGATGAACCCATCGCGCAGCTGGACCCGCGCCACGCGGATCTGATTTATGGCGTGCTGAAAAATCTCAATGAGAAATGGGGAAAGACGATCATTGTCATTGAGCATCATACCGAGTATATCGCTGATTACTGCCGTCATGTGGCGCTTTTGAAGGACGGCCACACCGAGTGGGTGCTGCCCTCTGCCGAGGCGCTGCGCAGGGTGGACGAGCTGCAGGCATGCAATATTTTCCCACCGCAGGTGACCATTGCGGCCCACCAGATGAAAAAGGAAGGAATGCTGGCTGACGGCATGACCCTTCCCACTACCCTGGAGGAGGGGAAGAAGGCATTCGGCCATCTGTTTTTCCGCCGGGAGACGCTGAATCTGGAGACGAAGAAAGAAAACGCTGCGGCGAACAAAAAAACGGCGGCAGATGGAAACCTGGCAGCAGCCGTAACACCGGCGGCGAAGTTTCAGAATGTTTCCGTCTCCTACCGGGCGGTGAAAGGGGAGGCGAAGAAAATTTTCCGGAACCTGAACCTGGAAATCCGCAAAGGGGAAAAGATTGCTCTGATCGGCTCCAACGGCGCGGGAAAATCTACGCTGATGAAGCTGATGACAGGACTCATCCGTCCGGCGGAGGGCGAGGTCTGGCTGAAGGACAGAAGTATCCGGGACACAAAGCCGGAGGAACTGTCCCGAACCATCTCGCTGGTGTATCAGAATCCGGAAGAAATGTTTATCAAGGATTCCATCGAGAGCGATATTGCTTTTGCCATGCAGGCGCGTCACGCCAAAGACTGGCAGGAGCGGACAGAAGCGCTGCTGTGCCGTTTCCGGCTGAGTGAACTGAAGGACAGAGACGGCCGGCTTTTGTCCGGCGGTCAGATGCGCAGGGCCAGTCTGGCGATCGGCATTGCCCTGAATCCGGAAATCCTTCTTCTGGACGAGCCGACGGCCAACCTGGATATTGCCACGCGCAAAGAGATCATGCGGACGCTGAATGAGATGAAAGATATCACGGATACAGTCATCATTGCCACCCATGATATGCAGCTGGTCTGTGAGTGGGCGGAGCGGATTATCGTTCTTTGCGAGGGCAGAGTCGTGGCGGATGGAAGCCGCAACGAGATTTTTGGAAACAGGGAAGTAACGGAACGGACGGGGATCCGCCCACCGGAGATTTTCGATATGGGAAAAATCCTGAATCCCGGCGCGTTCTGTTATACCATTCAGGAATTCCGCCAGCAGTTTGGCTGCGGATGTGTGTGAGGAGTGTGAACCATGGAAAGTTTGGAAGTAAACTTCCAAATCTACCATTATTGGCGCAGCAAGTGCGCCATGAAAGGAGAAAAAATGATGCAGAAGCTTTCCGATAATATTCTGGATAAGCTGTCGATGGATTTCCTGAGAAATCAGGTGCTGAAAAATGCCTACGGCAATGACGATACCTTTATCGCGAAACTCGACCCGAGGATTTTGCTGGTGTGGTACCTGTTTTTCGCGCTGGTGCCGTGGTTTGTGGACCAGGTACCGTTTTTGTTGGGAGCGTTTCTTCTGGTGGCGGCCACCACGGTGATGGCCCGGGTGGCAGGCCTGGTGCTGGCGTTGTTCGTGGTGGGCGTGTTCTCCCAGACAGGATATTTGTTTCTGGTGTCCCTGCTGTTTGGCGGAAACGGGGAGACAATCTTTCCGCTGCTGATCCTGACCCTGAAGGTGGCGACGGTTTCCCTTGCCTCTGTCACAGTGTTTTCCGGCCTGGATCCGGACCGGCTGTCCAACGGACTGATGTGGTTTGGATGCCCTGAGCGGCTGTCCTTTTCCATCTCCTATGCGTACCGGATTCTGCCGATGCTCATGGAGGAGTTCCAGAACGTGCTGTTATCCTACCGGCTGCGGGGAAATGCGCCTGATGGCAGTACGCTTTCCGGAAAGATCCGCTATCTGATCTATCAGATCAAGGTGATTGTTCACGCGTTCTATCCGCTGATGCTGAACACGGCAAAACGTTCCCGGACGACGGTGGAGGCGCTGGAGCTGAAAGGTTACCGGAACGCGGCCACAAGTCCTGCGGTGAAGAAACTGAAGCTTTCGTCTCTGAAGATAGGCTATGACGATATGCTGTTTGTGGCGGTATCCTTTTTGTGGATGGCGCTGACCATATTTGCGGCATTTCTGTTCAGGTAGAGTATTCTGCAGGAACCGTTCAGCCTGTCACGATCCTGTGAAGTGTTTTCGCGCAGAATGGGCGAAAATTCCGAGGCCTGCAGTGCGAAACCACATGAGATGCAGTTTCTGTGCATTGCAAAGCGTGTAATCGTTCAGCAAGGCTGAACTGTTACGCATAGTTATATTCTGTAAGGAGGAAGGAAGATTGTATATTGATTTTCACACCCATGGAAAGCTGGCAAAGAAGCTTCCGTTTTCCACAGACTACACAGACTGGCTGTTTGATCAGGCGCGGCGGGCAGGTCTGGACGCGCTGTGCCTGACCGAGCATTTCAATACGCTTCAGTTTGACGAGATCTACGGATATCTGGAGCGGATCAGCGAAAAGGAAGGGGACAGTCTGGTCCTGGAAAACGGTCTGCGGATTTTTCCTGGCATGGAGACGGATATCGCCGAGGGCGGCCATATTCTGTCGGTGGGAACCGTGGGGGAGATTCTGGAGCTGAACCGGCGGCTGGAACCATACAAGGAAAAGGGAAGTTTTCTCCCATTTCATGACCTGATGAAGCTTTTCTCGGAATACCATGTGATCGTGGGAGGCGCCCATCCGTTCCGGGAAGGCGGTCATATCCCGGAACTGCCCAAAGAGGAACTTTCGTCTCTGGAGTTTTTGGATCTGAACGGCAAGGACGTTGCCCTGAACCGGGAGGAGACGGAGCGAAAAACCTTCGCCCTTGCCCAGCAGCTTGGAATTCCGGTGGTGGGCGGCAGCGACACCCACCAGGCGCTGCAGTATGGCTGCATCCGCACCTGGCTGGAGGGAGAGCCGGCGGCCATCGGGCAGCTGCGGCAGGAGATCGTCAGGAACCGGCATCATATCCAGGTGGCGGAGCAGGCGGCGGAACAGGTGCAGAACGCTACGCTGCTCAAACGGACACTGAAGGCGGTTCACGAGCTTGGCGGGAATTATGTCTCAGTGCTGCTGAACCGGGCAGTGGTTATGTAGTGTAAATGCGCCAGGAAAGGGGTAAGTTTGGAAGTAAACTTCCAAATCTACCATTATTGGCGCAGCCAGTGCGCCAGGAAAGAGGAAAAAATGACGGTAGAGCTTTTGCGGGATGAGGAGGAGCTGACCAGGGCGGACCGGAAGATCCTGGAGTTTATCACAGGCAGCACCGAGGAATTTCTGTTTCTGGGCATCGGCCAGCTGGCGCAGCGTCTGGGAATGTCCGAGGCGACCATCTCCCGGTTTGCCCGTCATGCCGGCTATCAGGATTTTAAGCAGCTGAAGCAGAGTGTGATGCAGCAGAGCAGGGAGAAGGGGCCGGCCAGGAAAATTGCCCATACGCTGGAAAAGGAAGAGAATTTTCAAGCGCGCAGGTGGCTGGAGTACCAGAAAGAGTGCCTGGAGAAAACCATAGAAGGGAATTCCCCGGAGGCTTTCGAGCAGGCGGCCTGTGAGATCGCGTCGGCCGGACGGGTATTTATCTTTGCGAAAAACGCGTCGGACGCCATGGGAGAGCTGTTGTTTTACCGCCTGCGCCGGATTGGAATCCAGGCAGAGAGGATTCCCTCCGGCGGCGCAGGGATGCTGGAGGGACTGGCCCAGGCGGGGGAGGGAGATCTGGTGATCTTTTTTGCCTACTCCAAGCTGTCGGCCCAGGGGCGGGTGATCCTTGACTGCCAGCAGGAGGCAGGCTACCGGACGCTGGCTTTTACCGGGCGCACCTACCTGATGCGGGAGGAATGTGCCGATGTGAATCTCTACGCATGCAGAGGCGGAGAAAAAGAATATCATTCTATGACAGCCCCTGCGGCGGTGGTGGACGCGCTGGTGCTTCTGGTGTCAAAGCTCACGAAAGAAAAGACAGCCAGAAGCCTGTCGCGGCTGCACGCGCTCAAAAAGAAGTATCCGGAGCGGTTTTGAAAACAAAGGAAGAAGGGGAAAACCTATGTACCGATATGATCTGCATGTTCACACCAGCGAGGTGAGTCCATGCGCCCATTTGAATGTAAAGGAGATGGTGCGGCGCTACGAGGCGGCCGGCTATCAGGGAATCTGGCTGACCAATCACTTTCACCGGGAATTTGAGGAAATGACTTGTGGAAAGAGCTGGAAGGAAAAGGCGGACTTTTTCCTGAGACCCTGCCGCGAGGGAAGGGAACGAAGCGGCGGCAGGCTGCTGGTGGGACTGGGAATGGAAATCCGCTTTTTGCAGGACCCCAACGATTATCTTCTCTACGGCCTGACGGAGGAGCTCTTTTACGAGGAAGGGAGCAGATGGCTTTCCATGGATCTGGAAAGCTTTTTTCAGGCCTATGGGGACCGGCTGCTGATCGTTCAGGCCCACCCCAACCGTCATGGGAGTTCACAGCCGGCCAGTCTTTCTCTGCTTCACGGTATGGAAGCTGTCAATACCAGCCCGCGCCACGACAACGGGAACCAGGAAACCCAGAGGATCCTCGCCACCCATCCCTGGCTGATCCCCACAGGGGGAAGCGACAGCCACAGGCCGGAGGATGTGGGCAGAGGCGGGATTGAGACAGAGACAAAGATCTGCTGCGGGGAGGCGTTGCCGGAGCTTCTTCGCAGCAGGCGATATAGGATTTTGGAAGGCTGACTATCTGTTTCACAAACAAAACGCCGCATCTTTGAAAAAATTCCAAAGATGCGGCTGTTGTTGTTTGGGGTTTTTGTTTTAACGTCTCCGGTTTCTTTTCCTCCGCCGGGTATCTCCGCCCAGGGCAATCCAGGAAAAGATCCGTACCAGGGTAATGCCGATCAGCGCGCCGACGCTGTCGATGCCCACGTCGCGCAGAGACGGTCCGCGGTCCGCCACCATCGACTGGTGATATTCGTCGGTGGCGGCGAAGACGACGCACACAAGTCCGGCCAGCAAAAGCAGGGGAAAACCCCTCAGGCCGTAGACATACAGGGGAAGCGCCAGCGTAATGGCAAGAATACAGTATTCTGTCATATGGGCCGCCTTGCGCACATAAAATTCGTATTTTTCCACACGTTCCTGGATATCCCCTTCGTCCCAGCCTTTGTCCAGCACATGGTCTGCGACGATGAGCACCGTCTTTGTCACCTTTGTGCTCAGGGAGGAGGATTCCGCGCCGGTCTGCGAGGAAAAGGTAAAGATCAGGTACATCATCAGCAGAGCGGGAACGAAAGACAATGGTTTCAGTAATGTACTGATAATTTTCATAAATAACTCCTTTCTGCGGTTGTTCTACTATAACACGCACCGGGAGTTTTGTAAAGAAGCTTCCTATTGCTGCGATCCCCTCCGGTAACAGTTCAGCGTTGCTGAACGATTACACGCTTCGCGCTGCACGGAAACTGTATTTCATGCAGTTGCGCGCTGCAGGCCTCGGGATTTTCGCACATTCTGTGCGAAAACACTTGGCGGGATAGTGGCAGGCGGAACGGTTACCCCTTCTGGTCCTGGCTCTGTTTCCGCATACTGCCAAGTACCTTTCTGAAGTTCAGCGAAAACAGCGTCACGGTGGTGGCCACCGCGATCACATCCGCGATGGGCTCCGCCAGAAAGACCGCCATTACCTTGTTTTCCAGGAATATGGGCAGTATGTAGATCAGCGGGATCAGTACGATGATCTTACGGAACATGGCAAGAAAAGCGGAAATCTTTGAATTTCCAAAGGCGATAAACGTCTGCTGGCAGGCGATCTGCGCGCCGAAGATCACCACGCCTGCCATGTAGATCCGCAGGGCCCAGCAGGTCAGTTCGGTCAGCTCGGCGTCATTTGTAAAGATTGCCACGAACATCTGCGGGAACAGCTCGGTCAGCGCCCATAAAGCCGCCGAGTAGGTCAGGCAGCTGATGAGCACAAGCCGGAAGGCCTGTTTGACCCGGTCGGCGTTGTTTGCGCCGTAGTTGAAGCTGATGATCGGCTGGCCGCCCTGGGTCAGTCCCTGCAGGGGGAGCAGGGCGAACTGCATAACGCTGGAAAGGATGGTCATGGCGCCTACGGCCAGGTCGCCGCCGTATTTGAGCAGCGATGAGTTAAAGCACAGGGTCAGGATACTCTCCGTGGCCTGCATGATAAACGGCGCTACGCCCAGAGCGATGCAGGGCAGCAGCACAGACGGCTGGATCCGGAAATTCTTTTTCTTCAGCCGCAGGATCGTGGATTTGCCCGACAGAAAGCGGATGGCCCACACAGCGCTGACCGCCTGGGAAAGGATTGTCGCCAGGGCCGCGCCGCGCACACCCATCTGGAAGCCGAAGATAAAGATCGGGTCAAGCACAATGTTCGTGACCGCGCCGATCACCACGGTCATCATACTGATTTTGGAAAATCCCTGGGCGGAGATAAAGTTGTTCAGGCCAAGGGTCATCTGGACAAAGATGGTCCCCAGCGCATAGATGCCCATGTAGCTGGTGGCGTAGCCGATGGTGTTGTCGCTGGCGCCGAACATCAGAAGCAGCGGTTCCTGAAACAGCAGCACCAGGACTGTCAGGACCAGGGAGGTGAGAAACAGGGCGCTGAAACAGTTGCCGAGGATCCTCTCCGCGCTTTCCTTATCGTTGCGGCCCATCATGATGCTGGCGCGGGGCGCGCCGCCCATGCCCATCAGCGCGGCGAAGGCGGAGATGATCATGATCAGCGGGAACGTAACTCCCACGCCGGTCAGAGCGGTAGCGCCCACGTCCTTGATGTGTCCGATATACATGCGGTCTACCATGTTATAGAGTACATTGACGATCTGGGAGGTGATGGCCGGCACGGCCAGACGGAACAGCAGGCGTCCCACCGGTTCATGTCCCAGATCTACTTCTTTGGAAAGTTTTGAAGCCATTGTTAGTCTCCTTTCGTTTTGTTCAGAAACAATTCCAGAATACGGTCCATGGTTTCCTCCATCTGCCGAAGGTCATCCGGAGAAATTATCCTGCGGATTTCTCTGTCGAAGGTCTCCCGCACGCTGAGCAGTTTTTCTATGACCGGATCCGCGTCCGGGGTCAGATGAAGATGCTGGATCCTGCGGTCGCAAAGGTCCGGCTCGCAAGCCAGAAATCCCCGCCGGGTCAGAGACTCAACGCTGCGGCAGACAAGGGCCTTTGACACGTTCAGACAGGTACACAGCTGACTGGCGGTGTTGATGGAGGGATTGTTGTGAAGAAACAGCATCAGGTCCAGCTCGTTGGGAGAAAAAGAATCCTCCTGGAAACGTTGGGTGAATTCGTTGATGTAGAATTTGCGGAGCTGAGCGTAAAAGTGAAGCATGTTTTCTACGGTGTTTATCAATGGGACCTCCTTTCGGAATCGTTTACTTGTAAACTGATTATAGTATAGAAGAGAGCGCGGAGTTTGTCAATGGGGGATGGGGACGGCCGAAACGCGCCTTCCTGCCAGGCGGGGCATGGGCGGCGGCTCTGCGGCTGGGGCAAGGGATGGCGGCGTGTGCGGACGGCGGGCGGCTGCGGGAATGTGGAAAATCTAAGCGCCCCGGAGGTGTTCCGGCCGGGTACCGGCGCAATTCGTCAGGAAGTTAGGATAACTTCCCGACTCAGTGCGCCTCAGTCTTTGGACGGGTGGTCCAAAGACTGCCCCGGCCGGAACGCCTCCGGGGCGCTAAGATTTTCTCACATTTCCGCAGATGCCCGCCGTCCGCACGCGCCGCCATCCTTTGCCCCAGCCGCAGAGCCGCCGCCCATGCTCCGCCTGGCAGGAAGGCGCGTTTCGGCCTGGGGATGGAGGGCGGGAGGTGTTTTGGCGTATGAATGTGATTCCGATACAGCAGGCTGAACTGTTACATGAAAACTTATCGCCTGTGGAAGTTGGTGTTGTGTCAGGGGGGAATGTGTGGTATATATAAAGGAAGGAATGCCGGGGGAAGTGTGTCCGGGGTTTCGTACAGATGAGAAAAGGAGAGATGTCCGGGAGGGGACGGGCGATGGCTGGCGTCTGAGAAGTGTGCCGGTTGTGCTGTCCGTTGGATCCGGGGCAGGTGTATGGAAAGTATGTATGGTTTTTTGAGTGATTTTATGACGACAAATCAGATTGGGATGCTGGGGATCCTTGTGACGTTTTTTCTGACGTTTCTGGCCCTGCGTTTTCCTCTGCCGTTTCTGCCGCAGGACCAGGGCAGGGAGTTTGCGGTGAATGGTGCCTTATCCCGCGGAAAGACCAGGGGTGTTGGTCTTTTGTTTGTGATCTGTTTCCTCATTGGCGTGGTGATTTTTGTGCCGGTGGATACGGAGATGATCGTCTATGGGATCCTGCTGGTGTGCATGATGCTCAGCGGGTATCTGGACGACGCCTCGGACAAGCCGTGGAATGAGTATAAAAAGGGCCTGATCGATCTTGTCATTTCTGTGGTGACGGTGGTGACGTTCCTGAATTATAATTCTTCCGTAATTTCCTTCGGACCCGCGCAGCTGGAGATTCCCAAGGTGGTGTATGGGATTTTGGGCGTTGTTCTGATCTGGGTTTCTGTAAATGTCACAAACTGCTCCGACGGCGTGGACGGCCTGTGCGCCAGCCTTTGTATCGTGGTGCTGGTGGCCTACAATGTGATCTTCCCGGAGGTTCTGGGAAAATACGCCATGGCGGATTTCCTGTTCGCGGCGGTGCTTCTGGCGTACCTGTATTTCAATTCTTCCCCCAGCAGCATGCTGATGGGAGACGCCGGTTCCCGGGCTCTTGGCTTTTACATAGCGATCATCGCGATGAAATCACAGCACCCGTTCCTGTATCTGCTGGTGGCGGCGGTGCTGATCGTTGACGGAGGCCTGGGACTGGTAAAGGTATTTCTGCTGAGATTTCTGAAGATCGGAATCCTGAAAAATACAAGAACACCGATCCATGACCATATGAGAAAAAAGAAAGGCTGGTCGGACACCCAGGTGGTTGTGCGTTTCGTGATCCTGCAGGTACTGGCCGCCGCGGTGGCATATCTGATCGTCCAGATATAGACAGGGCAGAAACATCAGAGAGTGGTCAAAAACCCCGCTGCAAGCAACGGGGTATCCAACTTGCAGGGCTGCAGAGCAGCGGGGTATTTGGTCTACGCTCCGGTCGGTGCTAACCGTGTGCCATTGGCACACAGCACCCCTCGCGGCAGGTCTACGATCCGCTTCGGTCGGTGCTTAACGTGTGCCACCGGCACACAGCACCGCAAAATATCCATGCAAGCACAAGGTGAATTGCCGCTTGCGGCAAGAGAAGGCAGCCTGGCTGTGGCTACTTGGCTCGTTGCTCGCGGAAATAAAACAGTATGAGAAAAACCGAAGCTGTGTGGCCGCATGGTTTCGGTTTTTTTCAACCGTTTTGGGCAACCTAAGAATTCAGAGGATTTCGTGACCTTCCGTCAGACGGTCTGTCACGGTGTCCTGAAAAACAGCGGACGGCGCGTCCGTAAGGCGGCCGTATGTTAACGCGTGTTTGAAAATGAAAAGTATTTTGTTGGAGGTAGGGGGAACATGGAACTTTTACAGACAGTGTTGTATCAGATTGTAGAGATCTCAATTCTGGTGTTCGAGTACATCGGTGTGGCGGTGATCCTGCTGTCAGGAATCAAAGGAATCGTAAATTATGTCCGCAGATCGCCCAGCACACGGCTGGACCTGGCGAAAGGACTGGCTATGGGACTGGAATTTAAGCTGGGCAGCGAGATTTTGCGAACGGTCGTGGTCCGGGAAATGCAGGAACTGATCTTCGTGGCGGGAATCATAGCGCTGCGGGCGGTTCTGACCATCCTCATCCACTGGGAAATCAAAAACGAGGAGTAGGTGGGGGACGAAACCGACCGGCCGTGCCGCTGTCCCGCGCGGCGGGAGGCGCTGTGGCGGCGCGGCGCTGGTGTGGTTTTGGAGTACGTGCTCACTCCGGCCCGCGGACAGTACCGGGCAGAGTGTTCGTCGTTCGCTGGAACGGTTTTGTGGTTTTTGGCTGCGTGCCGTTGTGTTCCGTTCCGCGCCCGCCGGACACTCTGCCCGGTACTGTCCGTGGGCCGGAGTGAGCACTGTACTTCCAAAACCACACCAGCGCCGCGCCGTCACAGTGCCTCCCGCCGCGCGGGACAGCGGCACGGCCGACCGGTTTCTGGGATCGAGGGCGGTAGGATGATTGCGCTATTGTATTGAAAGATCCGTAGTGGTTGGAGGCCATTGCCACGAAAGATTCGTAGTGGTTGAGGGCTATTGCCATGGAAGGTCCGCGGCGGTTGGGGGCCACAGCCACGAAAGATCCGTAGTGGTTGAGGGCCATTGCCACGAAAGGTCCGCGGCGGTTGAGGGCCACTGCCACGAAAGGTTATACTGTGGCTGAAGGACACTGTAACGAAAGGTCTCTGCAGCTGGGTCCCCACGATAACTAAGTCTCCACAACAACCAGAAAGCGTGGACCGCCGGCCTGCACCCGGTGCGCGCAAGAGGGCGGCGTTGGGCGGGGCAAGGTCTGGGGGGCGGCGGCTGGGGTGCTGGGGGCGGGGGACTGCGCGGGGACCACGGGGGATTATGGAAGTGCAGTGCTTGCGACTGCCAGCGGACAGTACCGGACAGGGTGTCCGGCGGGCGCGGAACGGAACATAACGAAACGCCGCCAAAAACCGAGAACCGTTCCAGCGAACGCCGAACACCCTGTCCGGTACTGTCCGAGGGCCGGAGTGAGCACGCACTCCATAATCCCCCGCGGTCCCCGCACAGTCCCCCGCCCCCAGCACCCCAGCCGCCGCCCCCCAGACCTTGCCC
>JAGHIA010000131.1 GCA_017887445.1 Fusicatenibacter sp. | reverse complement strand
CTACGCGGGACTATTGCTGAGAAACTCTTTCATCCGCTCATACTGTTCCCGGCTAAGGGAAATCTTTCCCTTGCAGATGCCGATGGATCCGTCGGTTTTCATTTTCTGAATGGTACGGTTCAGGGTCTTTATGCTGATACCCGTCTCCTCGTAGATCTCCTGGCGGGTGCGCGAAACAATCTTCGGCTCGCCGGCCGGCTTCTGCTCCTCGATATACTGGGTCAGATAGACCATCAGCAGATGCTGAGGCGGATAAAACAGCCGTCTTCCCCGGTTATAGGAGGATCGGTACAGCTTGTAAGCGACCTTCTGGGATACCAGCCGCAGAAAATGGATATCCATGGAAATCCACCACTCAAAATCCTTCCGGGAAAAATAAAGCACCGTACATTCCGTCAATGTCTCGATGGTCACCGATGTCTTTTCCTTCCCTGCGAGAATCGTCACCTCTCCGACAAAATCGATCGGGTCGTTGCGCTCGATCATAAAAATATTGCCGTTCTCAAACTCATTGATTACCCGGTGATACCCTTCGCACACGATCCCAAAATAAGTCAGCACCTCGTCCTTCTGGTGAATGATCGTTCCCGGCGGATATTTCCTGATCGTATATCGCGTTTTCAACTCTTCAGGCATATACCTGAGGTAGTCCTCCAGCTTTGGCACCTCCCTCAGCAATTCTTCCAGCGTCATATGTCCCGCTCCTTTCGCTTCCCCTTGTATTTGAACATCCTTCCATCCGTATATACAAAAAATTATACCATCACCAGTACCTCAGCGTCATTCATTTTCTTACAAAAATGTCCCATTTGTCCTTTTTTTCGCGGCAGTCTCTGTTCTATAATGACCGGCAGAACATGATAAAAAGTAACCGTTCACCGTTGCTGAACCGTTACGAAAAAATCCAAAGGAGCCTGTCATGAAAAAAGAAACCTACCTGTATTCTTCCACTCTGGAACGCTTCAAGAACGAGTATAAGATCTTTCTGCTGGCGTTTCTCTTTATCATTGCCGCCGATTCCATCGGCCAGATCAAGATCCCCGTCGGACCTGGCACACTGATTCTGTTCCCGATTTTCTACGCCCTGATCCTTGGCGTAGTCTCCGGGCCGGAGGTTCTGAAAATCTTTAAGAAGAAAGAAGTGAAGGCCGCCTCCAAGCTGGTGATCGTGGCTATCTGCCCGTTTATCGCAAAGCTTGGCATCAACGCCGGCGCCAGCCTGGAAACGGTCATCTCCGCCGGACCGGCGCTGCTGCTCCAGGAGATCGGAAACCTTGGGACCATCTTTCTGGCGCTGCCTGCCGCCCTGCTTCTTGGCCTGAAACGGGAGGCCATCGGAGCCACCCACTCCATCAACCGTGAGAGCAACCTGGCGCTCATCACCGACATGTACGGACCGGACGCGCCGGAAACCCAGGGAAGCCTTTCCATTTATGTGGTCGGCGGCATGGTCGGGACCATTTACTTTGGATTTATGACGACGATCATCGCTTCTCTGAATCTTTTTCATCCCTACGCGCTGGGTATGGCCTCCGGCGTCGGCGCGGGAATCCTGATGGCCAGCGCCACCGCCAGCCTTGCGGTCATCTACCCGGACCTGTCCGCCCAGCTTTCCGCGCTGGCCAGCACCAGTGAAACCCTGTCCGGCCTTACGGGAATCTATGTGGCAATCTTTGTGGGCATTCCGCTGACCAGAAAGCTTTACGAATTTCTGGAGCCGAAGATCGCGCGGCTGCGCCATGAGCCAAGCGAGGTTCTGACACGAAAGGAACGCATTTCCGAAGCATCCGCTTCCGACAGTTCAAAAAACTCCGGGCCAAATTCGTAACGGGTCAGTCAGATCTGCGCATTTCCTGCATGGACCATACGAAAACCTGGAGTGTGTTTGATAATCGCTTCGACATCATTACCAGTAACCGTTCAGTGTTGCTGAACGGTTACCATTACAAATATGAGAAAAGAGGAAAAGAACATGAGATATCTGGAATGGATCCTTCTGCTGGTTCTTTCAGGCCTTGGCATCGGCCTGGCAAATTTTGTGGGATTTCAGGTAGGGTTTATGGACTCTCTGCCAGGAATCCTGGTGCTGCTGGCCATCTCCGTGGCCGCTGTCGTCTGCACCAAGCTGATCCCCCTGCGGCTTCCCATCGTAGCCTACTGCTCGATCATCGGCCTGCTGGCCGCCAGTCCCATCTCTCCGGTGCGGGAGTTTGTCATTGAATCCGCGAACAAAATCAACTTTACCGCGCCTCTGACCCTGGTGGGCGCTTACGCGGGAATTTCCATCAGCGACCAGATCCGCTCCTTCCTGAAGCAGGGATGGAAGATGATCATTGTCGGCATCCTTGTTATGACGGGAACCTTCCTCGGCTCGGCGCTGATCTCACAGATTGTGCTGGGACTGACCGGGGCAATCTGAGAACGTGGAAGGGAGTTTTTACATGAAACAACATGCAGATTTATTGATCCGCCATGCCGATTACCTCGATGATGACTTTAGCCTTCATAGAGGACACAGCATAGCGATTTCCAACGGAAAAATAAAAAAAATAGGCCCCCTGAATGAACTGGAAGCCTCCTATACCTTCGCCCGCACTCTGGACGGAAGCGGCTGTGTCTATCTGCCCGGCCTTGTGGACGCTCACATGCACACAGGACAGCAGCTCCTCCGGGGACGCGTCCTGGACGAGATGCCCATGATCTGGACCCGCATCATGCTGCCCTTTGAGAGTACGCTGACACCGGAAGCCATGCGCCTCAGCGCGCAGCTGGCGGCGCTGGATATGATCCGCTCGGGAACCGTGGGATTTATCGACGCCGGAAGCTATTATATGGAGGAAGCGGCAAAGGTTTACCTGGAAAGCGGACTTCGCGGCGCGCTGTCCTATTCCACCATGGACCAGAAAGGTCTCCCGGACTCCATCGCCATGGACGCCCAGGAAGCCATCCGCCGGACAGACGCGCTGTATGACGGGTTCCACGGACAGGGAATGCTGCAGGTCTACTACTCTCTGCGCTCCCTGATTTCCTGTTCCCGGACGCTGATGGAGACCGCCGCCGCCCGTGCCCAGGAACGGGGGACCATGCTGCAGGCGCACATGAACGAATATCCCGGCGAGATCAACTTTTTTATGGAACGGGAGCAGCTGCGCCCTTATGAGTATCTGGACCGTATCGGCGTCCTCGGCGAAAACTTCCTCGGCGCGCACAGCCTTCTCCTCTCCGAGGAAGAAAAAGCTTTGCTTAAGGAAAAGCAGGTAAAAATCTGCCACTGTCCGTTCAGCAACTGCGGAAAGGCGGCACCGGACACACCGTCGCTTCTTGGCAGAGGAATCACCGTCGCCCTTGGAACCGACGGCGCAGCCCACGGCGGACTGAGCCTGTGGAACGAAATGAAGATCTTCCGCTCTGTGATGAACCTTCACCACGGTGTTCCCCTGTCCAACCCGGCCATCATGCCCGCGAAAACCATTCTGCGCATGGTCACCCGCGGCGGTCAGGAGTGTCTTGGAAATCCCTCCGGCGGCATCATCCGCGAGGGCGCGGCGGCGGATCTGATTGGCATCGATATGCAGAAGCCCCACCTGGCGGTTTACGGAACCCTCTCCAATACGCTTCTGGAAAGCGTCAATGCCGGAGATGTGACGGATTCTATCGTCGGCGGACGGGTGTTGATGGAAAAGGGCCAGATCCTTGTGCTGGATCAGGAAAAGATCCTCGCAGAAGCTAAGGCCTTCCAGGAACGTCTTTAAAGAATTCCCAGAAAGTAACAGTTCAGCGTTGCTGAACTATTACACGCTTCGCGCTGCAGGCCTCGGGATTTTCGCACATTTTGTGCGAAAACACCTCGCGGGATAGTGGCAGGCTGAACTGTTACCCCAGAAAGGACTTTTTCATGCTTACTTATTTTATTGTGATTGCCGCCAACCTGCTGATCGGCGGAATGATCGGTCTGACCGGCATTGCCGGATTTCTGCTCCCCATTCTCTACAGCGGGTTTATGGATATGCCGGCGGTGCAGGCTCTGGCGCTGAGTTTTTTCGCGTTTCTGATCTCCGGAATCCTCGGTTCCTGGAATTATTATAAGGCAAAAAATCTGGACCTGAAACTGGCCCTGCTCATCAGCGCCGGAAGTCTGGCAGGCGCCGCCGTCGGCGTCCGTCTGAACCTGCTGATCGACGAGGCGGTTGTGAAACGGATCCTCTATACGGTGGTACTTCTGTCGGGTATTTCCATTCTGCTGCGGAAGGAGAAAGCGGCTCCGGCGGAAGAAACACATTCCCCGGCAGACAAAAGGAACTTCTCTGCGAACAAGATACTTTCGGCGGAAGACAAGACCAATTCCTCTGTGGACAAGATACTTTCGCCGGGAAACCAGACAATTTTCTCGGTGGACAAGAAGACTTCCCTGGCAGATCAGATCAGTGCTCCGGCAGATTCAAAAACGCTGCCTGTATTTCTGTATCCTCTGTTCGGGCTGGTCACCGGCGCTGTCTGCGCGCTGTCCGGGGCCGGCGGCCCTGTGCTTGTAATGCCGCTGCTGGTCCTCATGGGCGTGCCGGTGAAAACTGCCGTAGGGATCGCTTTGTTCGATTCGATCTTTATCGCCATTCCTTCCTGCATCGGATATACGATGCAGTGCGATCTTTTGTCCATAGGCGGCCTGCTGGCAGTTTCTATGGTCAGTCATGGCGTCGGCGTCTGGGTTGGAAGTCATAATACGGCATTTTTGAAACCGGAGGTTCTAAAAAAGGGCGTGGCGGTGTTTTCCGTTGTGATCGCGGTGTTAAAACTGATCACAGGCTGACCGAGCGGCACAACAGTTCCGTCTGATACAATCGTTCAGCCTGCCGCTATCCCGCGAGATGTTTTCGCGCCAGCTGGATGAATATTTACGCTAAACGATTGCCGCATGGTTTGTCACCCTCCCGCATACACTGTAAAAAGCAACAGTTTCGGGGGGTTCCTTGAAAGATTATATAGAAGAAAGGGCCATAGAAGTCGCCAGCTACATGATCGAGGCAAAAGCAACGGTCCGGCAGACCGCGAAGAAGTTTGGGATCAGTAAATCTACCGTACATATGGAAGTAACAAAATAGAATGGTCTGTATGGGTAATACAATAGAGATATTAAATCTAAGAGAATAGGAATACAGCAAGCGACAGGTTTCCTTTGTAATGGAAGTTTGTCGCTTGCTTTTTAGT
>JAGHIA010000130.1 GCA_017887445.1 Fusicatenibacter sp. | reverse complement strand
GTGGGAGGCTGTGAGGTAATGTATGGTTTATTGGTTTTAAATTTTATTATTCCACTTGTGATGACCACGGTTGGATTTGTATTAAAGAAGCATCCGGTTACGGATATGAAGAAGCACAGTGGATATAACACGCCAACGTCCCGAAAATCTCAGGAACATTGGGACTATGCGCAACGTATAGCGCCGGATATTTTTCTTTCGCTTGGAAAAATCCTGGGCATTGTCGTGCTGATTTTAAGCGTGGGAATTGTACTGCTACAGAGATCCGTTTATACAGCGCTCTGTGCGGGAATTGGTATAGGTGTGGCATTTCTTGTTTATGGATTTTATAAGACTGAGACAGAGATAAAGAAAAAATTTGAAAGATAGTAACAGCAAGGGAAGGATTCAGCTGGCTGAATCGTTACTCGGCAAAAGGCCCAAACCGGTATTTACTGGTCTGGGCCTTTTGCGTTGTTATGAATATAAAAAAATATCCCCCCGGGTGGCTTGTAGGACAAGAATTTGGTATGCTAAACTATTTTTACAAGGCCAGAGATTCTTGTAAAACATTCGGAAAACAAGGAGTAAATGTCTGGAAGTAAGCTTCTAAGTAACAGTTCAGCCTGCCACTATCCCGCGAGGTGTTTTCGCACAGAATGTGCGAAAATCCCGAGGCTTGCAGCGCGAAACTGCATGAAATGCAGTTTCTGTGCATCGCGAAGCGTGTAATAGTTCAGCAAGGCTGAAATGTTACGCTTCCAAATCTATCATTATTGGCGTAGCGCCATGAAAGGAGTCAAAATGCATGTATTGTATGATGAAAATGGCAATGTAATACCACACGGAGAGCATGATGAACATGGGCATACACACAAAAATGAAAACTTGGCTCTGCTTGCGTATATGCTGGAGCATAATACGCATCATGCGGCAGAACTGGAGGAAATGGCTGCGAAGATGGAGCAGGCAGGATGTACAGAGACAGCAAAAGAGATTCTGGCTGGAGTAGCCGAGTTCCAGAAAGGAAATCATCATTTAAGCCATGCTCTGGAGTCGGCGGAGAAAGAACTGCATAAAAAATAGGAGTGGAAAAGCTGGGGAAGAAAAACGCTTCTCCAGTTTTTCAAAGTGGAAGGATATTATGAGAAAACGATATACACATACTGAGGGAAATATCCTGCGCGGGTTTTAAAAGACATGGGAGAGAGAAAATAAAATGCAGATGATGACAAAAAATGAACAAGAACAGTCGATGGACGCTTATTGGGACGAGCGTTCTTCCAGTTACAGCGAGCTGAATCGGGGACAACTGTACAATGGACAAAGAGAGGCATGGGAAAATGTAATCTTTTCTCATGTTAAGGAAGATCGAAAACTGAAAGTGCTGGATATTGGAACCGGTCCAGGTTTTTTTGCTATTTTGGCGGCGCTGCGGGGACATGAGGTGACTGCTGTGGATATGAATGAGAGGATGCTTCTTAAAGCAAAGGAAAATGCCCGGGAAGCAGGGGTAAGCATTCAATTTCAGCAGGTAGGACATATGCTTCCATTTTCGGAAGAAAGCTTCGATTTGATTCTTTCCAGGGATGTAACGTGGGCTCTGACTTGTCCGGAAGAGCAGCTGAAAGCCTGGGCAAGTCTGTTGAAAATTGATGGGAAGCTGCTTTATTTTGATGCGGAATGGAATTATCATCTAAAGAACAAAGAGAGCTTGGAGCATTGGGAAAAAAAGAAAAAGGAGATTGAAGACGCAGGGATTCTGTTCTATCCAAAGGCCAAAGCATTAGATGAGATTGCAAAAACACTTCCCATGACCTATAAAAACCGGCCGGCATGGGACCTGGAATTTTGGAATACGCAAGGATATCTCTGTCAGGCGTACGAAAATCTTAATTCTCAGATTTTCAGTCAGGAAGAACAGATCCATTATCAGGCACACCCGGTATTTTTGGTGGAGGTGAGTCGAAAACCGTGAAAAGAGCGAATATGGTTTTGCATAAGATAATTATGCAGCTTCTCCATTTTGTAATAGTTCTGTTGGGAATTTCCTTTTTGACATTTTCGATTTTGTTTCTGTCTCCGCGGAATCCTGCAGAATTATGGCTGGCGGGATCAGATGGAAATGTGGGTATGATCTCAGAGGAAGCCATTGCGGAACAGGAGAGGATTATGGGATTGGACAAACCTTTTTTGGTGCAATATGGCACATGGCTGGGAAAAGCGCTTCAGGGAAATTTTGGGATATCTTTTACTTATAATACGCCGGTGACGGAAGAAATTGCAAAACATATGGGGCCTACTGTGTGGATGACAGTGATATCCCTTACGGTTACCATTTTGCTGGCAGTTCCGCTTGGAGTTCTCTGCGCTGTGTATAAAGATCAGCTATTGGATAATGTGATGAGGATTTTTTCTTTCTTTGGAATCTCACTTCCATCGTTTTTAACCTCCATTATCTTTCTGTGGTTTTTTTGCATCAAAATGGAATGGCTGCCTGTCATATCAAAAGGAGGAGCCATAGGCATACTGCTTCCTTCGGTGGTGCTGATTCTGCAGTTTGTGGCCAAACTGACCCGACAGGTACGGGCCATTATACTGGAACAACTGGAGCAGCCATATGTAGATGGAGCTATTACCAGAGGTGTAAAATTCAAGAACATCTTATTTGGTCATGTGTTAAAAAACAGCGCTGCGCCAATTTTAACCTGTATTAGCATTTATGTAGGGTTAGCGTTCGGAGGTTCCGCTGTTATTGAAGGTATCTTCTCGGTAGATGGTCTGGGAAGAATGGCGGTTAGTTCTGTGGCTCGTCTGGACATTTATGTGATCCAGGGGTTTGTACTCTGGGTGGCGATCGTTTATTTAGTGGTTAATCTGCTGGTGGATATCCTGTCGGCGATGATCGATCCGCGTATAAAATATAATCGGAAATCTGGAGGCGGCAGCTGATGAAAAAAGGGAAAAAGAGAGATTATGCTTTTGGTATTTTGATTGTCCTGATCGCGCTGTTGATCTTGATCGCTGTATTTGCGCCGATTCTGGCGCCGAACGATCCATACAATACGGATCTGATGGCGGCTCAGGCTGGTCCGAGCGCTCAGTATCCGCTGGGAACGGACAGTCTGGGACGGTGTATGTTGTCCAGGGTATTATACGGTGCGCGGCTTTCGGTGTTTTCCAGTTTACTGATCACAGGAATTGTATTTTGTATCGGTGTAACCATAGGTTCTCTGTGCGGATATTTTGGCGGTATTGTGGATGCGATCCTGAATAAGGTCATTACGATCATGCAGGCATTTCCTCAGATTATTCTGGCGATTGCTATTACCGGTATTATGGGAATTGGAATCCGCAATACGATCATTGCTCTTTGTATGGTATTGTGGGTAGATTACGCCAGACTTTCGCGGAGTTTTGTTTTTTCGGTAAAAGGGAGGAATTTTATTAAGGCGGCAAAAATCTGCGGAGAATCCGATTTGAAGATTATTTTCAGCAGGATCATTCCAAACATCATATATCCGCTGATCGTAAACGCAAGTTTGGGAATCGCTTCTACAATCATGGAGATAGCGGCATTATCTTATTTAGGTGTGGGAGTGGAGGAACCCCAGGCAGAATGGGGAGCGATGATCAATTTGGGAAGAAATTATATTCAGACTGATCTTAAAATGGTACTGATACCGGGCGTTGCTATTTTCGTCACAGCGGCGGTATTCAATCTGTTTGGCGAAAAACTGCGGGACAGATTGCAGTAATAAATCGCAGCAAAACACGGCAAAAGGAGGATGTAAAATGAAAAGAAAATGGATGGCAATGTTTCTTGCAATGATGCTGGGGGCGGCGGCTTTGACCGGATGTGGGAATGGCTCCGGTGAGGATTCTCAGGGGCAGGGAAAAAGTGAAAGCGAACAGAGCGATCAGGAGAATGAAAATATCGTAGTAGTGGCAGATACACAGGCTCCCACCAGTCTTGACCTGGCTCAGAGTTGGGACAGCTGGTACACATCCAGGTGGGGAATTACGGAAACATTGTACATGCTGGATGAAAATCTGGAACCATATCCCTGGCTGGCAGAAAGCTGTGAGATGAAAGATGATACGACATGGGAGATTACACTGCGGGATGATGTGACCTTTCAAAATGGGAAAAAGATGACGGCGGAAAGCGTGAAAGCCTGCTGGGAGCGGACGGCTGGCATTAACGCCAGATTTAATGAGGTACTGTATATCGATACGATGACCGCAGATGGGCAAAAGCTGACAGTCACGACTACAAAGGCGGTGCCGGCTTTCCTGAATGGCTTATGCGAGCCTTTAACAGGGATCATTGATGTGAATGATGGCGGGGACCCGGCGGCCATGCCCATAGGGACAGGCCCATTCCAGGCAGTAAGTTATGAGGTGAAGTCTGAATGTGTCGTGGAAAAATATGCAGATTATTGGGGTGGTGAGCCTAAAGCAGATGGAGCTGTCATCCATATCATTGGAGATACCAGTACATTGACCATGGCGCAGCAGAATGGAGAAAGCGATATTTCCGTGAGTATGCCGGGAGCAAGCATGGAATTATTCACGGATAACAGTCAATATAATGTAGATGGTGTTGCAGGATCTCGCGGGCAGGTTATATATTTTAATTATGGAAACCCTGTTCTTCAGGAGTTATCTGTGCGGCAGGCGATCAGCATGATCATTGATAAGGACAGCTATGCCTCAATCATCAATAAGGACGCTTCGGTAACTACCACAGGTTTGTATCCGGATTTTATGGCATATGGAGCAGAGGAAGGAGATGGCTATCAATACGATCTTGAAGGCGCGCAGACGATTCTGGAGGAAGCGGGAATTGTGGATCGTGACGGCAATGGAATCCGAGAGTTTCATGGAGAAGATATCTCTCTGCGGTTGGTGACATATAGTACCAAAGCAGAATTGCCGTTGTTCTGTAATGAAATCAGTTCTTCTGCGAAGAAGATCGGTTTGGATATTCAAGTGGAAGTATATGAATCAGTGACGGAACATCAGAAGACAGGAGATTTTGATCTGATGATGATCAGCAGTACCATGTGTCCTACGGGCGATGCGCAGTATTTTGCGGATATCACATTGAAATCTGGCGGCAGTGGGAATTATGGTGGATATTCCAACGAAAAGGTAGATGAGCTGATCGAACAGCTGGATGTGGAGTATGACACGGAACAGCGTACGGAACTGGCAAAGGAAATACAGAAGGAAGTACTTGCAGATGCGGGATATATTGTGATCGGACACGCAAAATACTATTATGTAATGGGAGCAAATGTACAGGGACTTCACACGAATCCGTCAGAATATTATCTGCTGAATAAAGATGTTTATGTAGAATAACGCATTACGAGAGGAAACAGAATGGTACAGGAAGATTATATTCTGGAGGCAGAAAAGTTATATGTATCTTATAACGAGATCGATATTGTGCGGAATGTAAATTTCCGGATCAGAAAAGGAGAGTTCCTGGGAATCGTTGGAGAAAGTGGAAGTGGGAAAACAACACTTCTCCGAGCGCTGATGATGTTGAAACGGAAAAACAATGATATAAAAGGAAATGTTCGATTCCAGGGCAGAGAACTCATCGGCCTGGATGAGGAGAGCCTGCGCAGGCTGAGAGGCATGGAGATATCTATGATACCGCAGAATGCGGTAACAGCAATGGATGGAACAAAGACAATCTCTTCGCTGTTTCATGAGACAATTTGTATGCATCGCGATGGGAAAATCCGTCGCAGAGATAGTGATAAGCTGGCAAGCCAGATTATGGAAAAGATGCGGTTGGAGGATACGGGACGGATTTTGAAAGCTTATCCTTTTGAATTGAGTGGCGGAATGTGTCAGCGGGTTATGATCGCTGCGGCCATGATCAATAATCCTAAATTAATGTTAGGGGATGAACCGACCAGTGCATTGGATGTAACCAGTCAGCTGCAGGTAATCCAGGAACTGGAATTGCTGAAAAGTAATTATCAGGTTTCAATGATCATGATCTCCCACAATTTGGGGGTTATCTCGAGAATTGCGGATACAATCGCGATCATGTATGGCGGAAGATTTGTGGAATACGGAAGCCACGAGGATATCATTCGGCATGCGGTTCATCCGTATACAAAAGCGCTTCTGGCAGCGGTCCCGGATGCGGATGGTAAAATATCGAAAGGGTTGCCAGGACTGCCGCCGACGTTCGAGAAGGAAATGAAAGGGTGTCCTTTTGCTTCAAGGTGTGAGTATTGCATACCAAGGTGCAGGAAAGAGCTTCCGGAAGACGTGGCAATCAGTTTGACTCACAGGGTACAGTGTTTCAGAACGAAGGAGCTGCAGGATGACATTGCTTAAAGTGGAAAATCTGACAAAACGATTTAAAAAAAATGGCGAAACCGTTACAGCTGTAAATGAAATTAGCTTTTCCGTTGAAGCTGGAGAATGCCTGGGAATTGTGGGAGAGAGCGGGTGCGGGAAGAGTACGGCTGCAAATCTTATTTCGCGTTTGCAGAGAGAGGATGAAGGAAATATTTTTTTTGAAGGAAGAAAGATCAATGGAGGCTTCAGGCTGAAACCGGTAGGAAGAGAGCTCCAGATGATATTTCAGAATCCTCAGGATTCCTTTGATCCCCGGGATACTGTTCTCCAGGGGATTATGCAAGGCGCGCTTTCTTATAAGGTGTATTCGAATCGGGAACTGAAGGAAAAGGCTTTGGACCTTTTCTCCTATGTGGGATTGAAACCGGAGTATCAGAATAAGAAAACTTCGGAACTTAGCGGGGGTGAATGTCAGCGCGCGGCTGTAGCCAGAGCGTTAATCTGTGAACCTAAGCTGCTGATCTGCGACGAGGCTACCAGCGCGTTAGATGTGTTGGTTCAGGCACAGCTGATCGATCTTCTGAAAAAGCTGAAAAACGATAAAAAAATGGCTATGATTTTTATTACGCATGATCTGCCCTTGGCGGCAGCATTTTGTGACAGGATTGCAGTTATGCATAAGGGCAGGATCATTGAAATTGGTGAAGCACGAAAGGTTTTAAAAAGCCCAGAACAGGAAGAAACGAAAAAACTGATACAGGCAGTGCTGCCTGTACGGTAAGAGCAGCTTGGGGGGATCGCCGTTGCTTGAGATTCGGCTGATTCGGCCAGGCGGCCGGATCAGAGAGAAATAAGATTACTATCAAACCGGAACCGATATGTTGAAACAGATTGGTTCCGGTTTTCTTTGGGAAAAGTCAGTAACTATTCAGCTGGCTGAACAGTTACCAAAATCAAGAAAGGACACAGAAACAGTCAACCAACGTCCTGTTCCTTTTCTCAAAAATCATATATAATAAAGAATCATAGAAAAGATGCCGTCCAGGGGTGAACGGCTGTTGAACAGTAACGAAATGCCGGAAATGCGAAATACGGCAGAGCAGCAAAAGAAGGAGGAGCATACATATGGAATTTCAGGCAAAATGGATCCGTCCGCAGACCGGTCTGGGAGATGTCTGCCCGGTATTCAGAAAACAGTGGAAAACGAATGCGGAGAGGCCGGCGGCAAAGGCGGAGCTGATCATCACCGCGGTGGGCGTTTACGAGGCGCGGCTGAACGGCGCGCGGGTGGGCGATTTTGTGCTTGCGCCAGGCTGGACGTCCTACGAAAAACGTCTGCAGTATCAGACTTATGATATTACCGGGATGCTGCAGGAGGAGAACTGTCTGGAGGTGACGGTGGGCAAAGGCTGGGCCCGTTCGCCCATGCCGGGATTTGCCGACAACGAGGAAAAGAAGCAGCGGTTGGCCCAGCCTTGCGGCTTGTTCGCGGAAATCCGTCTGACAGATGCCGAAGGAAACGAGACGGTGATGGGGACCGACGCCAGCTGGCAGTATGGGGAAAGTCCCATTCGTTTCAGTGAGATTTACGATGGGGAGCATTACGACGCGCGGGTTTGCCCGGAGACCTGGAGTGATGCTGTGGAGTACGAAAGATCCTGTGAGAATCTGATCCCTCAGGAAGGTGAAAAGATCCGCGAGATGGAGCGGGTGCAGGCAAAGCGTATCTTTGTAACGCCGGCAGGCGAGACGGTTGTGGATTTTGGCCAGGAAGTTACCGGTTATGTGGAGTTTACTGTGGATGCCAAAGCGGGGCAGGCGGTGAAGCTCTTACATGGGGAAGTGCTGGACCGGGAGGGCAATTTCTACCGGGACAATTACCGGGACGCGAAGGCCGAGCTTCAGTATATCTGCCGTGACGGTGTGCAGACCTGGCATCCGTCCCTTACATTTTTCGGTTTCCGCTATGTGAAGCTGGAGGAATTTCCGGGGGAGGCGCGGCCGGAGCAGTTTACGGCCATTGCGGTCTACTCTGAGATGAAGCAGACCGGCCGCCTGCGCTGCGGTGTTCCGGAACTGAACCAGCTGTTCTCCAATATTTTCTGGGGGCAGAAAGGAAACTTCCTGGACGTTCCCACCGACTGTCCGCAGCGGGATGAGCGCCTGGGATGGACCGGAGACGCAGAGGTGTTTGTAAAGACCGCAAGCTACAATTTCGATGTGGAAACCTTCTTTAACAAATGGCTCCACGATCTGGCGGCGGACCAGTTTGCGAGCGGCGCGGTAGGCCATGTGGTGCCGGATTATCTGCAGAATCAGACGCCCAGCGCGGCCTGGGGCGATGCTGCGGCCATCTGTCCGTGGCAGATCTATCAGACCTACGGCAGCCGCAAGGTTCTGGAGGACCAGTTTGAGAGTATGAAAAAGTGGGTGGGTTACATCACCCACGCAACCACGACGCCGAATCTGTGGACCGGCGGAGAGCATTACGGCGACTGGCTGGGTCTGGACGCGCCGTCGGGCAGCTATAAAGGTTCCAGCAGGGAGGATCTGATCGCTTCGGCGTTTTATGCGTTGTCCACGCAGCTTGTGATCAAGGCCGGACAGGTGCTCGGCGAGGATGTGACGGCTTATGAGCGGCTGTATCAGGACATTGTAAAAGCGTTCCGGGCAGCTTACCCGGAATACCGGACGCAGACCGAGTACACGGTGGCTGTGTGGTTTGGACTGGCCGAGAATCCGCAGCAGTCGGCGGATGAGCTGGCTGCCATGGTGAAACGGGACGGCTGCCAGCTGAAAACCGGTTTTGTGGGGACGCCGTTTCTGCTCCATGTGCTGAGCGGATATGGTTATACGGATCTGGCGTATACCCTGCTGCTGCGGAAGGAATATCCTTCCTGGCTGTATCCGGTGATCAAGGGAGCTACCACCATCTGGGAACACTGGGACGGCATTATGGAGGACGGCGGTTTCTGGAGCGTGGATATGAATTCCTTTAATCATTATGCCTACGGCTCTGTGGCTGACTGGGTGTACGAGGAGGCGGCAGGTATCCGCCCACTGGAGCCGGGATTTTCCCGTGTACAGGTGGCGCCGAAGCCGGACAGACGCCTGGGATGGCTGGAGGCTTCCATTGAGACGAGAAACGGTCTGGTCCGTTCCCGCTGGGAGTACCAGGAAGACGGTGTGCGCTATGAGATTGAGACGGAAATGCCGGCGGTGATCGTAATTGATGGAGTAAGCCATCAGCTGTCAGCCGGAACCTATACATTCTGGGGTGAAGCGTAAAGCATAGAAGTGATTATCCAATGAAAAGTTCCAGGCGCTTTCTGGATGCTTTTATCGTGTGATATCAAAGTCAAAGGCCGGCATCCTGGAGCGTGTTTGAAAATTGCTTTCTGCAAGATGTGGTCACAGTTTGTGGGGAATTTGGTAATAGTTCAGCGTTGCCGAACTATTACACGCTTCGCGATGCACAGAAACTGCGTTTCATGCAGTTTCGCGCTGCGGGCCTCGGGATTTTCGCACATTCTGTGCGAAAACACCTCGCGGGATAGTGGCAGGCTGAACTGTTACGGAATTTGACATCCTCGTATGTGTGCATCCGGAAAGCAGCAGGGGCAGGAAGGAGAAGGATAATGGAAGAAAGACAGAATGTGCAGAAGGTGTGCCAGTCAAAGCAGACGGAGCGCTGGGGCGTGTTTGAAGTGGCCTGCAAGGGTCCATCTAAGGGAAATCCGTTTACGGAGCAGTGGATCCGGGGAACCTTTTCAGGAAAAAGCGAGACAGTGACGGCGGACGGTTTTTATGACGGGGACGGCTGCTATAAGGTTCGTTTTATGCCGTCTTTTGAGGGGACTTATACCTACCGGTTGGAGGCTGGCTTTCTGGAACATCCGGTGACCGGTACGTTCCAGGTACTTCCGGCGTCGGAGGGAAATCACGGGCCGGTGCGCGTGGCCAACACTTACCATTTTGCCTACGAGGACGGAACGCCGTATTATTCCATCGGCACCACATGCTATGTGTGGGCGCTGCAGTCCGATGAGCAGATTGCAAAGACTTTAGAGACGCTGAAAAACAGCGCGTTCAACAAGATTCGTTTCTGTGTTTTCCCCAAGCATTATGATTACAATCTTGGGGAGCCGCGCTCTTATCCCTATGAGGGAACGCCGATGGATTCCCGTGTGCTGAACCGGGAAAATTTCTGGCAGTATCAGGGAAAGGCCAAGGGCAACGACTGGGATCTGGAGCGGTTTCATCCGGAGCATTTCCGCCATCTGGAGTGGTGTATCGGTCAGCTTGCCAGCCTGGGCATTGAGGCGGATCTGATCGTCATGCACCCATACGACCGCTGGGGTTTTTCCTGCATGACCAAGGAGCAGGACGATCTGTATTGGAAGTATGTGCTGGCCAGATTCTCCGCCTACCGCAATGTCTGGTGGTCGCTGGCCAACGAGTACGACCTGCTGAAGGAAAAGACGTTGGAGGACTGGGAGCGGTATGCGAAGATCATCTGCGAGAAAGACCCCTACGGTCATCTGCGCTCCATCCACAACTGCGGGCCGTTTTATGACCATAGCCGGCCATGGGTGACCCACTGTAGCATCCAGCGGCAGGATATGTACCGGACGGCGGAATACACAGACGAGTGGAGGATCCGCTGGAAAAAGCCGGTGGTGTTGGATGAGATTGCCTACGAGGGCGATATTCCCCATGGCTGGGGAAATATCACCGGCGAGGAGCTGGTGCGCCGGTTCTGGGAGGCGGCCTGCAGGGGTGGCTACGCGGGACATGGGGAGACCTATGTGAACCCGGAGGATGTGCTGTGGTGGTCCCACGGCGGAACCCTTCACGGGGAGAGCCATAAGCGCTTCCGGTTGCTGCATGAGATCCTCCAGGAAACGCCGGGCATTGGCCTTCGCTATGACGGGGATCATTTCGGCGAGGTGCGGGCGGTGCCGGAGGAGAGCTGGGCGGCGCAGCCGGTGAAGGATTATTATCTGATCTATTACAGCTTTATGCGTCCGTCGTCGAAGGAGTATTATTTCGACGATACCACCAAGTTTCAGGTGAAGGTCATCGATACCTGGAACATGACGGTGGAAGACCGGGGTGTTATGAAGGGAAAAATGCGCATTGAGCTGCCGGGGCGGCAGTATATGGCGGTGCAGCTGAAGAAGGTTTGAGGGAAAAAAGACTGTCGCATAAGAGAGAAAATCTCTTGTGCGGCAGCCTTTTTGCTTGATTCAAATAGAAACACCCGATGATTCGTTTGCAAAGTTTAAGAAGTGAAAACGGAGTCTTGACAAATCCGCCAGGTTTCGCTACACTTAAATAGTAAAATATTTGACCATATAAAAATTGACCATAAAAGGAGGGCAGAGAATGACAAAGGAAGATAAGAAAAACGCCTACCTGTACTGCAAATTCCGGGATCAGCAGTTCGCCTTATATGACGAATACGCGAAACGCCACGGCATGCTGATGAACACCTTACTGGTGCTGAACGTACTCTTTTACGCAAAGGACGGGATGACGCAGGCTGAAATCTGCAAGCGGACCTTTCAGTCAAAGCAAACCGTGAATTCGATCATCAGAAATCTCTGGACAGACCATTACGTTACCATTTCAGAGATGCCAAAAGACCGGCGGAACAAAATGGTGGAAATGACAGAAGCGGGCCGGGCTTACTGCGAAAAAGTAGTCCGTCATATCACCTGGGCGGAGGATGCGGCCATGGCAATGTTTACGCCGGAGGAGCAAAAACGGCTGATCGGTCTGTCGCGGACATTTACTGAAAACCTCACCATGCTGGTGAATCAGGAAACGGAGGAATAGACCATGGAATTTTACGAAGTTATCAACAAAAGAAGAAGCATCCGGCAGTTTGAAGACCGGGAGATTCAAAGAGAAGTGCTGGAACGGATCCTGGACGCAGGACTGAAAGCCCCTTCGTCCAATCATCAGAGAAGATGGGAGCTTCTCACACTGACAGATAAGTCCATCATAATGGATCTGGCAAAATTCATCCGTCCCTATCCCTGCCGGATCCAGGAGCCGAAAACCCCGCAGCAGGAGATGTTTAAGATCGCGTATCCCCGTCAGCGCAGCATGATCGAAGAATCTGCCTGCGTGATCCTTCCGTATTTTAAGCAGAAGTACCCTCTGAGCGAGGATAAAAGCGGCTACGGTCTCATGGACTACGGCGCTGCCTGGGCGCTCATTGAGAATATGCTGCTTGCGGCCACTGCCGAAGGGGTGGGTTCTGTGGTCCACATTCCGGTGAAAAAAGAGCCGGAGCAGATCAAGGAGTTTCTGAAGGTACCCGATGGCTGGGGACTGCCCGCTATGGTAGTGCTGGGCTACCCCATTCAGGATCCGCTGCTGCCGGCCCAGGTGAAAGCGACAGTAGAAAACAAAGTACGCTGGAACCGGTGGTAAGAAACTGTGTAACGATTCCGCTGGCTGTATCATTACGAAACTGTTGCTATTCAGGGAGAAAATAATCGTATGGAATTTAACGAAGTCATCGATCGAAGAAAAACAAGCCGGGAATGGTCAAAGAGAGAGGTTGATTTTGAGGCGGTCAAAAGGATCCTTGCGGCCGGTATGAAGGCTCCCTCCTGGGACCACTATCGGAACTGGCAGTTTATCGTTCTGCATGAGCGCGAGGACAAGGAGCGCGCCTTTGCTTACGCAAAGGCCGTTGCCAAACGTTACGTGGACAGCAACCGCACCTATATCCGCCCCAATCTGGCGCAGAAAATGTATGCCTACGCTATGCCGAGGCAGTATACCATGCTGGTGGACTGTCCTTATGTGATCGTTCCGCTGTTCAAATGCAGCAGGCTCAACGCGGAATGGGTGAGCAAATTGAATCCGCTTACCACTGCGTGGTGTGTTGCGGAAAATATCATGTTGGCTGCAATTAACGAGGGATTAGGCTACTCGCTGCGGATCCCGCTGAACAAAGAACACGATGTTGTACTGAACACGCTTGGTGTGCCGCAGGGTTGGATGACCCCGTGCTTTATCGGCATAGGATATCCGAAAGAGGATGAACTGGTCCTGGAGCAGTATAGCAGCAGTCCGGACGGACATATCCATATGGGAGGATGGTAAAATGCGGAGCCGGTTATCCTCCGGATCCACATTTGAACAATGTTAGCAATATGATGATTAAAGAGATAAACACGAAAAATGTGATCACAAAGACAGACATTCCCGTCTGTGATTTTGCCGTGAACCCGTATGTGGGCTGTACCCACGGATGTAAATACTGTTATGCCTGTTTTATGAAACGGTTTACAAACCATCCGGAACCGTGGGGAGAGTTTCTGGATGTAAAGTATTGGCCCAAGATCAGAAAACCGGAAAAGTATGCCGGAAAAGAACTGTTCTTTGGCACAGTGACCGACCCATACAATCCTCAGGAAGAACAATACCGCCGCACCCGGTCTTTGCTGGAACAGTTACAGGGCAGCGGCATAAAGATCACCATCCAGACCAAATCTGATCTGGTGCTGCGGGATATCGATCTGCTTAAGACTTTTTCAGACCTCCGGGTTGGTTTTTCCATCAATACTCTTGATGAGACGTTCCGGGCCGATATGGACAAAGCGGTTACGATTGAAAGGCGGCTTGCCGCCATGAAAACGCTGCATGACGCAGGCATCCGGACGACCTGCTTTATCTCCCCTATTTTTCCGGCGCTGACGGATGTTCCTGCCATTATTGACAGGGTAAAGGACCAGTGCCAGTTGATATGGCTGGAAAACCTCAATCTGCGCGGCAGCTATAAAACGGTGATTTTGGAGTATATACGGGAAAAATACCCGGAGCTGCTGGCTATTTACCAGGAGATTTATCAAAAGGGAAATACGGATTATTGGGAACTGTTGGATATGGAACTGAAAGTCTATGCCGCAGAAACCGGTCTTGATTATGTGGTGAACGATGACAGTATGATGCGTCCATTTGCGGCGCCGCCTGTCATTGTGAATTATTTCTATCACGAAAAAATTAAGAAAAGTGCAAAGAAAGGATTTTAGCCGTATATATCCTTTCTCTGCCGCTTTGGACGAAGGAGTACAAAAGTATGAATGCGGAAGAAATTATGAATTCTGGGAAGATGTATAAGGTGATGGAGCTTCCAGATGAACAGGGCAATTATCAATTCTGTAATCGGTGCTGGCGCGGTAGTTACAAGGGATATTCCTGCACATTATTTATTACAGTCACGGCAAATTAAATTCAGAGAATCTTGTTTAGAAATTTATAAGGAAGGTGGAGTTATGCCAGAATTACCGGAAGTAGAAGCAATGAAAAGGGTGCTGGAACCACAGGTGCAAGGCTTTACGATTCAGGATATTGTGGTTTATAGGCCGGAAATTATTGAACATCCCTTTGCGGACGAGTTTTGCGGCAGGTTAATTGGACAAATCTTCGACCGTGTTGAACGCCGGGGGAAATTTTTGCTGCTATGGTTAGAGAGTGGCGGCCATGTTGTTCTGCATTTGCGGATGACTGGCTGCCTGCTGGTAATGCCTGCGGACATGCCGGAAGAAAAGCATACCCATCTTGTCTTCCGGTTAAGCAATGGCAAGGAACTGCGGTATTCCGATACCCGCCGGTTTGGGCGTTTCTGGCTGATTTCAGACGGAGAAACCGATACATACAGCGGGATTGAAAAGCTGGGGGTTGAGCCGTTGGCTTCTGAATGCAGTGCGGAATATCTGCGGGAGCGGCTGGGAAAACGAAAAAAAGCAATAAAGGAATGTCTGCTGGACCAGAGCATCGTTGCCGGTATCGGCAATATTTATTCGGACGAGATCCTGTTTGAGGCGCGGCTTCATCCGGCGCGGCCTGCCAGCAGCTTGACGGAAAAAGAGTGGGAGCGGCTTGCCGCAGCCATTCCCCGGCAATTAGCGTATTTCATCGAAAAAAACAAAATGACGCCGGAGGAATATCTGGAAACCAAAGGGCGGGACTATCGCAACACGCCGTTTTTGCAGGTATATGGCCGTGAAGGAAAGGCCTGCTCTGTTTGCGGAGGCAATCTTCGCCGTATGGTCATCGGCGGCAGGGGAAGTACCTATTGTCCTGTCTGCCAGGAAGGACTGAAAGAACGTTTTTGAGAAGAAAGGGTATCAGGATCAGGGGTTTGTCTCCGTTATCAAAGTGGCGGCAAACTGCGGCAGGGAAGATTGACATTCCATATGTCATATAAAAAGAGCCGGAAGAAAAAACGTTAGAAAGACGGTTTTCTTCCGGCTCTTTTTAACATGCAGTAGGAGGAGTGTTAGAGCGTGTCTGAAAATTCATTCCTGCAATCTGCACGCCCCACTTTGCGTGGAATTTGCCCCAAAATCAGTCAGCGTAACCCGCTACGCCTCCCGATTTTGGAACAAATTCCCCACAAACTGTGACGCACATCTTGCAGAAAGCAATTTTCAAACACACTCTAGCGCCGGGACTATTCCTCAAAATAGTTCCCATAACCTTCAAACAACCGCTTCACCACGTCATACGCCAGTTTTCTCCTGCGATACTCGTCCACCACGCCCTTATTGTTCATGGTCCGCGGCCGGAAAGAAAACCATTCGCGGCTGATGCGGGTGTCGGCGAACTGCCATAGATAGATGCCGGAGCAGTTATCGTTGGAGAGAACGGCGTGCATCTGATGCTCCAGCGCCTCCGCCTGATATTCCTCGGACCATTTTACTTTTGTGGGCGTGCGGTAGCCATAGATGGCGCCGGCGCCGGTTTCTGTGATGAGGAATGGTTTTCCGGCGCCTTCCGAAGAAGTCTGTACCCACTGGTACAGGTCCTCCAGATACTCGCCGGCAGGCTGGTCCACGTACCATTCCGGATAAATATTGTAGGAGACGACCTCCGGAAGGCCGAAACAGATATCTGTTTTGAACTTGCAGCTTGCGAAGGAACGCGGTCTGGACGGATCCAGCGCCCGGATCTGCGCAAGCTGCTTTTCGTAACAGCTTTTTCCGTATTCGGAATCGCTGGCGCATTCGTTGAGGATTCCCCAGATATAAATGGACGGATGGTTGTAATGGGCAGCGATCATCTCCTGGATGCAGTCTGCGCACTGGCGCTGGAAGTTGGGATTTCGCATCTGCTCCTCGCTGAGGCCGCGGGCATGGTTTTCCTCCCATACAAGAAGTCCCGTCTCGTCGCAGAGATCCAGGAACAGCTGGTCGTTGGGATAGTGGGAGGTGCGTACGGAGTTTGCGCCCAGGTGGCGGATGACGGACAGGTCATACTGGATGGCTTCCAGAGGAAGGGCGCAGCCAAACTGGGGATGGTCCTCATGACGGCAGAATCCCTTGATGCGCACCGGGCGGCCGTTGAGAAGGATTCGTTTCTGGCGGATACGAATCTCCCGGAATCCAATCCGCTCGATCAGGTCGTCCACCGGCTGTCCGTCGCAGAACAGAGTGGTGACGGCCACATAAAGATTCGGTTCCTCCATGGACCACTCCCGCACGTCGTCCAGCAAAAGACTGCCCTTCAGAATCTGATGTTCACCGGCCATGACTGTGCCGGAATCAAAGGTGCGGCCGTTGATCTCTGTGCGCACAGACGCCGGAAGCGGCCTGCCGGACAGGTTTTCCAGGGCAATCTCCAGATTTGCCGTCCATCCGTTTTCCGCCCGGACCGGAGTAATATGTACATAGCGGATCCACAGATCCGGCAGGACCTCCGCCGCGACGCCGCGGGAAATGCCGCCGTAGCTCTGGTAATCGTTGGGTACATGAAGCGCGGAGGCTTCGCTGAAGCGGTTGTCCGCCCGCACCTCCAGCAGATGGGAGCCTGCAGCTACCTGAGGGACGATGACCTCAAAGGGGGTGTAGGCATTGTAGTGGGCGCCCACTGGCGCCCCGTCCAGAAGGATTTCGGCCGTGTGGCTGACGCCCTGAAATTCCAGACGGAGATTCCCACCGGGAAAGTCAAAGGGTTTCGTGTAAATGCCGACGCCGCGGTAATCGGTAAAATCCGGGTAGGATTCCCAGCAGCTGGGAACCGTCACCGGATAGGTTCTGCCGCTGAAGGGCCCTTCGGCAGCGCGAAAACTCCAAAGGGAGGAGGAGAGCTCTGTCTGCTTTCGAATCCTGTGAGTTTGAAATGTACGGATCATGTCTGCTTTCCTTTCTGTTCCATATCAGATTTTCCACGCACAGACCAGAACACTCTGGCTGTTGGAAATTGTAACAGGGGCTGTGAAAAAAGCATAACCTAAAAACAAAGAAGGATCATGGGGCAAAAATAATCCCAAGATCCTTCTTGTGTGTTAAAATTAACTTGCCATGATAATTACTAACACATTTCATTCTAACGCAAAACAGGCAGTTTTGCAAATACTTATTTCGGATTATCTGGATATTTGTGACCCAGTGCTGACATTTAACCGTTTTATGGAGGAAATGGATCTGGAGAAATATCTGAAAGGAATCCCAAGACATTATACGGGAAGACTCAGATACAACCCGGTCAGTATGCTGAAAACAGTCTTATTCGGATTTATGATGAATGG
>JAGHIA010000129.1 GCA_017887445.1 Fusicatenibacter sp. | reverse complement strand
ATATGTTCAGAACCCTCCCATGGGTGCCGGCGTTTGACCCTAATATCATATTTCTATCACCAGCACCGCCCAGAGCTTCCGTCTTCGCGGAAGCTCCCGGCGGCAGTGTGGCTGAAACCTTATCTGTAGTATACAGAATTCCATTTCAGTTCGTTTCTGAAATTGCGGATCGTCGTATCTTTGTCGATGACAACCGCCTCGATTCCCATGGCCGCCGCCCAGTCGCACATCTGCTCGGAGGTCAGGTCATAGGAGAATGCCGTGTGGTGCGCGCCGCCGGCATAGATCCATGCCTCCGCGCCAACCTGCAGGTTCGGCTGCGGTACCCAGAAGTTGGTGGCTACCGGAAGTTTGGGCATGGGCTTTTCAACTTTCTTGCAGTCTACGTCGTTGATGATCAGACGGAACCGGGTTCCAAGGTCGATCAGGGACGCGGCGATTCCGTGGCCTTCTTTGGAGGTAAAGACCAGACGGGCCGGATCCTCTCTGTCGCCCATGGACAGCGGCTGGCATTTGATGGAGATGGGGCCGTCCGCGATGGTCGGGCAAACCTCCAGCATATGTGACTCCAGGATTCCCTCTTTGCCCGGAACCAGGTTATAGGTGTAGTCTTCCATAAAGGATGTTCCCTTGGCGTCTTTCTTTCCGGCTGTCATCAGCTTCATCAGACGTACCATGGCAGCGGTCTTCCAGTCGCCCTCGCCGCCGAAGCCGTAGCCTTTTTCCATCAGACGCTGGATTGCCAGGCCCGGAAGCTGCTGCAGGCATCCCAGATCGCCGAAATGGGTAACGATGGCCTGATAATTTTTCTCCTCCAGGAAACGCTCAAAGCCGATCTCGATTCCTGCCTGCACCGCTACATGACGGCGGAACTCCTCCGGATCCCGTCCCTCGGTGAGGATCTGGTAACGGCTGTAATATTCCTCAACCAGCGCGTCGATGTCGCCCTGTTTTACATCCTTTACATACTCGGCGATCTCATTGACCGGATACGCGTCGATCTCCCAGCCGAATTTGATCTGAGCTTCCACCTTATCGCCCTCGGTCACCGCCACGTTGCGCATATTGTCGGCAATACGGCACACACGGATATGGCTGCTCTCCATGATACCTACGGCTGTGGTCATCCAGTCAGCGATTCTCTTCTGAACGGCCTCGTCCTCCCAGAATCCCATGATCACCTTTCTCTCAATGTTCATGCGGGTCACGATATGGCCATACTCTCTGTCGCCGTGGGCTGCCTGGTTTTCATTCATGAAATCCATGTCGATGGTGTCATAGGGGATCTCACGGTTGAACTGGGTGTGCAGGTGAAGCAGCGGTTTGCGGTACTCCTGCAGTCCAAGGATCCAGGATTTTGCCGGTGAGAAAGTGTGCATCCAGGTGATCACACCGGCGCAGTTCTCGTCGCTGTTGGCCTCGTTGAAGGTTTTGCGAATCAGCTCGTTGGTGATCAGCGTCGGCTTCCATACAACCTCGTAGGGCAGGATCCCGCTCTGGTTCAGGGCGTTTACGATGATCTGGGAGTGCTCCGCCACATGGGCCAGGCATTCGTCTCCGTATAAATCCTGTGATCCGGTACAAAACCAGAACTGATAATTCTTTGCAGCTTTCATTGTAATCTCCTCCATAAAATTTATTTTCTACGGTCCGCCACTGATTCCCGGATGAGAAGTTCCGGCTGGATCAGACGTCCCACACGGCTTTCCGCCTCCGGCACCTTGCGGATTTTTTCCAGAATCAGTTCCGCGGCCATCTCGCCCAGCTTTTCCTGGGGATGGGCAATGGTGGTCAGGCCAATCTCACCGGCTCCCACCATGGCGGAATTGTCATATCCGGTCACCGACACATCCTCGGGGATCCGGATCCCCGCCTGCCGCAGGGCCTGCATGACCAGAATGGCAATCTGGTCGTTGTAGCACACCACCGCGTCAAACTCCCGGCCTGCCTCCAGGAACAGTTTCATCATCAGTCCCGGCTTCTGTTTCCGGTCTTCCGTATGAAACCACACCACCAGCTCCGGGTCATAGGGAAGACCCGCCTCGTTCAGCGCCCGTGTATAGCCAAGATGACGCTGGGCCCCCTGGCTGTCGTCCGCCTTAAACACTCCGGCAATCTTTCTGTGGCCCGTATCGATGAGATATTTCGTCAGCAGATAGCCTCCCCGGCAGTCGTCCATCAGAATGTGCGGCTTGTCCGTCATCTGTGGATAGCTGCCCTGGATGAATACATAGGGAATCTCATACTGATCCAGCATCTGGTACAGATTCAGATGGCGGCAGAGGATCTGACTTTTGCTCGGCTCGATGATCAGGCCGTCAATGGGCTTGTTCAGCAGATCCTGAAGCACTCTGGCCTCGTTGCTGCGGCTGTTTCCGGTGTTTTTCAGGATGATGCTGTAGCCGTTGGCCGTCAGCACCCGGTCCATACCCTGGATCAGCCGCGGAAATATGTAGTCGGAAATATAGGTGGTGACCACCGCGATATTTTTTGAGTTATGTCTTTGTATCATTCGCTCCGAGCAGAAGGTTCCCCGGCCGTGATAGGCGGTAACATATCCTTCATTCTCAAGAATGGAAAGGGCTTTGCGCACTGTATGGCGGCTCAGTCCGTACTGGGCGGACAGTTCATTTTCGGAAGGAAGCTTTTCCCCCGCCCGGATGCGGCCGGAGAGAATACTCTCCTTCAACTCCTCCATCAGGCTGTAGTATTTGGACTTTCCGCTCTCCTTCTCCATGCCATCCTCCTTTCTGCCCGGTTCCGGCCTCCCGCCCTATGGCAGGATCCGGAACAAAAGATACCTATAAAAAATGACTGCAGTCTCAGTTTTACATCCTGCCAACCGGTATCACAGGATTTTACACCGTTTTTCGATATCTGATTTCAGTATACAACTTGTACGTTCCTCTTTACAAGTTGTATTTTTTCACTGAAATCAAAAAAACCCGCAGCCACTGTGTGACTGCGGGAATTCCACGTCTGTACCGGATCGGCATTGCCAGACGGCTATGCCCTTTTTGCACCTGGAACTTATACTCTTGACAGATATTCTCCGGTTCTGGTATCAATTTTAATTACGTCGCCCTGGTTTACGAACAGCGGAACCTGTACGGTCGCGCCGGTCTCAACCGTCGCCGGCTTGGTAGCGCCCTGAGCGGTATCGCCTTTGAAGCCCGGCTCGGTGTCGGTGATCTCAAGCTCAACAAACAGCGGAGCCTCTACGGCAAATACGTTTCCGTTGTAGGAACATACTTTTACCATCTCGTTCTCTTTTACAAACTTCAGAGCGCCGTCGATGGTCTCATCATTCAGAGCGATCTGCTCGTAGTTCTCTACGTTCATAAAATAGTACAGGTCGCCGTCAGAGTACAGATACTGCATGTCCACACGCTCAATACGCGCCTGCGGGAATTTCTCCGTCGGACGGAAGGTGCGCTCTACCACGCCTCCATTTATTACATTTTTTAATTTTGTTCTAACAAACGCAGCGCCTTTTCCTGGTTTTACATGCTGGAACTCGAGGATCTGAACGACCTGGCCGTCAATCTCCAGTGTAACGCCATTTCTAAAATCTCCTGCTGATATCATACGATATTCCTCCTTCAAATGTAACGCCACGAAAAAATACGCGGCATGAACTTATTATATAATATAACATTTTCCGGGACTTTTCAACTGTTTTTTTTCCCTCTTTTCTTCTGCGCGTAGGAGGCCAGCACAATTTTCTCCAGCTTCCGCTTCAGCACAATCTGGATCTCCTCCTTGGGATGGATGGGTTTTACCAGGATCTGCCGGATGCCGGCGCGTTTTGCCCCGTACACGTCCGTGAACAGCTGGTCGCCGATAAATACCGCCTCCTCCGTGGAAACCCCCATCTTCTCGCAGGCTTTAAGGTAATTTTTTCTGGACGGCTTGTGGGCGTTCTCAATATAATCGGAACCAACCGCCTCCGCAAAGGGCGCGACCCGCGCCTTCCGGTTGTTGGACAGCAGGCAGGTCTGAAACCCTATCCTGCGAAGCTTGTGAAAAAAGCGCACCGCCTCCTTGGTGGCCGGCGCTCCGTGGGGTACCAGCGTATTGTCAATGTCAAAAATCACGCCCCGGAACCCTTGTCTGTAAAGCGCTTCAAAGTCAATTCTGTAGGTGCTGTTTTCCCAGCGGTCCGGATAAAACCGCTCCAGAGAAAACACACGATGTTTTTTCTTGTTCTCCATAATCCTCCCCGCGGCCAGGATTCCCCCGCATGAAATACGGTTTTTGCGCACCGTGAAGCGCACAGCGCTTCAACAGGGCAGACCGTTCCATGTCCGGCCTCCCGCCGCTCTTATCTTTCAAGAAATCTTACCATTTCCTCATACTGCCGTTTCATCCTGTCGTAGCCATGCTGATAAAAATTGGTCAGCACTTCATAATCTTGCTCCACTCTGGAAACCGGCGGAATCTGCGGCCGAATTACAAACACCTTGCCCTCCAGTTCCCATTTTTCGATCAGATCCAACGTCCGGTTGTATACCAGCGCCCGGGTGACCAGCGCCCGCACCAGATTGGGATATTTCCGGTAAGCAGCATGATACAGCCTCTTTGTGTGTCCTTTGACTTTCTTTCTGTAACCGTAATTCCTTGTCAGAACGATCACATTTTTCTGATGTCCCGTCTTCAGCGCGTGGATGATCGGGATGGAATCGGAAATTCCTCCGTCCAGATACGGCACCCCGTCCACATACACCATGGGACTGGCCAGCGGCATACTGCTGGAAGCGCGGGCAAGGGCCATCAGACGGTCCTTGTCGCTTTTTTCCCGGAGATATTCCGCCTTTCCGGTCACACAGTTGGTAAGGACCAGCTCACATTCCATAGGAGAAGAAAAATAGGTCTCAAAATCAAACGGGAAAATTTCTCTTGGAAACCGGTCGAAGATCATATCCATATCGAACAGGCTCCGCTCGTGGATCATCTTTTTCAGATCCTTGTTCAGATAACTGTACTGTTTCTCCCGGATGATCATACATTCCCGGGTACGCCCCTTCTGACGGGACACATAGTCGATGGCGTTGCAGGAACCTGCCGACACGCCCACCACATAGGGAAAATAAAACTCCCGCTCCATCAGATAATCCAGCACGCCCGCCGTAAACACTCCGCGGGTGGCGCCGCCTTCCAGTATCAAACCTTGTCTTTTCATGTCAGCCGCCTTTCATAGCCATGTTTCCTGTCATCGTCAAAATCGCCGCAGTTTTGCGCCCCGTCCAACCGAAACGCAAAACCGCGGCAGCCGCTGTTCCAGAACGTTTTGAAAACTATTGTAGGAGTCCGTAACGATTCAGCCAGGTCTGTGCATTTACTGCACAGACCGTATGAAAACATAGTGCCTGCGGGCATCCGGCCCATCGCGAAGCGATTTTCAATGGCCGGATGCCGTAACAGTTTAGCTGGCTGAACCGTTACAGGAGTCCAAACGCATTTACCGTAACGATTCAGCTGACTGAACCGTTACCCATTTACCGCTCGTCCAGCGGAACGTAAGGCATTTCTTCCTGTACATTCATATAAGCAGGACGAATAATCTTGTCCGTATTGATCAGCTCCTCCATGCGGTGAGCGCTCCAGCCGACGATTCTCGCGCAGGCGAACATCGGTGTGTACAGCTCCAGAGGCAGATCCAGCATACTGTAAACGAATCCGCTGTAGAAATCCACGTTGGCAGCCACGCCTTTGTAAATATGGCGCTCCTCGCCGATAACCTTCGGCGCAAGCTCTGCCACTGTCTCGTACAGACGGTACTCTTTCTCTCTGTGTTTCTCTTTGGCCAGCTTCTCCACGAAGCTCTTGAACATTTCCGCTCTCGGATCGGAAATGGAATATACGGCATGGCCCATACCGTAGATCAGTCCCTTCTGGTCGAAAGCCTCCTTGTGGAGCAGTTTTCTCAGGTACTCTCCTACCTCGTCTTTGTCCGTCCAGTCATGTACCTGCTTTTTCATCTCGTCAAACATACGGACCACTTTGATATTCGCGCCGCCGTGCTTCGGTCCTTTCAGGGAGCCGAGCGCCGCAGCGATGGCGGAATAGGTATCTGTTCCCGAGGAAGAAACCACATGGGTGGTGAAGGTGGAGTTGTTTCCGCCGCCGTGCTCCATATGGAGTACCAGCGCCAGATCCAGAATCATAGCCTCCAGCTCCGTGTATTTCATATCCGGCCGCAGCATCCTCAGAATATTTTCCGCGGTGGAGAGCTTCTTGGAAGGATTATGGATGTAGAGACTCTTGCCTTTGATATAGTGATTGTACGCCTGATAGCCGTATACCGACAGCATCGGGAAGACGGAGATCAGGGTCATACACTGACGCAGCACATTGGAAAGGCTGGTGTCGTCCGCGTGGGTGTCGTAAGCATACAACGTGAGAACGCTTCGTGACAGGGTGTTCATCATATCGCGGCTGGGAGCCTTCATGACCACATCCCGGACAAAGTTCTTGGGCAGGGACTGCTGTGCTTTCAGAATATCGTCAAAATGAGCCAGCTGATCCTTATCCGGCAGCGTTCCAAACAGCAGAAGGTATGCCGTCTCCTCAAATCCCATGCGCTTGTCCCGCAGAAATCCCTTCGTCAGCTCCAGGATATTGATGCCGCGGTAATACAGTTCACCGTCACAGGGCGTCTTTACACCGTCAATCTCCTTATAAGCGATGATGTTGGAAATCCTTGTCAGTCCGGCCCGGACGCCTACGCCGTTCAGGTCGCGCAGTCCGCGTTTGACCTCATATTTGCTGTAAAGCTCCGCGTCCATTTTTGAGTGATCCAGACATACGTTTGTCAGTGCCTCGATTTCCGGTGTTACTTTCATATTAAATGCCATATGCTTGTTCCCCTTTCTTATTCGTTCAGACTTTTTTCTGTCTTGACAGTTTCCTTATGTAATTCTTCCTCCTTTTCTCTGTTCTTCTGGTTCTGTTCTTCTTTTTTACGGATGCGGCGGTTGACTTCACTGCGGAGCAGCTTGTAAAACACCGACGAGAGCGGGATAAAGATCAGCATACCGATGATGCCGAACAGGCTTCCGCCCACAGTCACCGCCACCAGCGTCCAGATGCCCGGAAGTCCGATGGAACCGCCGACCACCCTTGGATAAATCAGATTGCCTTCAATCTGCTGAACCACCAAAAATATGATAATAAAGATCAACGCTTTCAGCGGATTTTCCGTAAGAATCAAAAAAGCTCCTACGATACACCCGATAAAAGCTCCAAAAATCGGAATCAGCGCTGTGAATCCGATAAAAACAGCGATCAGCGGCGCATACGGAAATCCGCCGACGCTTAAAATCACAAAAAAGATCGTTCCCAGGATGCACGCTTCCAGACACTGGCCGGTCACGAACCTGGAAAATGTCGTATAGCACAGCCGGGACACGCCAAGAGCCTTCGTCACCACTTTTTCTGGCAGAAACGCCCGGAGAAGCTTCCGCACCTGGGCGCTGTACTTTTCTTTCTTCGCCAGCAGATAACAGGCGAACACCAGGGCGATGATCGCTTCGGCAACGCTGGTCGCCAGCCGGCCGGCAATGGACCACACCGTGTTCATTGTGCTGGACATGGCGGAGGTCACTCCGTTTTTCAGAAATCCGGTGACTGTATTGAGAATCGCGTTCCAGTCCAGGCGGTCCAGACTGCTCTCAAAAAACGGTTCGATCTTCTGCCAGGTTTCCGGAGAATTTTTTAAAACCGTGTTTTCCAGCCAGTCCGCCAGGATCGGCATACCCATCTGAATATTGCTCACCAGTCTTCCGGTGGCTTTCCCAAGCTGGGGGATTCCAAAAGAAAAGATCAGAACAATGATCGCGATCCATACCAGGATCGCCAGCACCATACTCACCGGACGCCGGACGCGCTGCAGATACCGGTTATTTTTCGTATAACGGTTTCGGAAGATATGGCGTTCCAGATAACTCATCATGATATTAATGGCAAACGCCAGAGCCGCTCCGACGATAAACGGAGCAAACAGACCAAGCAGCATAACAATTCCATGCCAGATAGATTTGATATTAATGCCCGCAATGATTACTGCAACGGTGAATATGATCAGGAATTCAAGGCTGCGCATTGTCTTTTTGTCCAGTTTCAAACCTCTCACCCCTTGTCGGTATCGGAAAATTTATGAATATAGTATATCATTAATCGGGCCGTAAGTATACTGAAATTTTTATTAATTATTTTTACAAATTGCTGCGGCGCACAGGCGCAGCGTAAACAGCGGCTGCAACTTTGCCATCCGGCGATTGGCAGACGCCGCTATTCACACACATGATCCAGTCCCTGCGCCAGTATGGTGGACACATGGGAGTCCGCCAGGGAATAAAAGACGGTCTTTCCTTCCCTGCGGAACTTCACCAGTTCCATCTGTTTCAGCACACGGAGCTGATGAGAGATGGCACTCTGACTCATGCCCAGCAGCTCCGCAATGTCGCAGACGCACATTTCCTGGCAGGAAAGCGCCGTGAGGATCCTGATGCGGGTAGGATCCCCAAAGGTTTTAAACAGCTCCGCCATCTGATACAAAATCTCGTCCGAAGGGATCTCGTCTCTGGAAATATGCGGATGATGATGACACTCGGTACATACCAGGATCTCATCCTCCCGGTCTTTGGCATTTCTCATACTTTTCTCTCCCTTCTTCGTTTTACCCGCTTTGGAGTGTATACACATTTTAACGCTGACGGTAACCGTCAAGAAAATCCGCCAGCTTGCCCACCGCCGACTGAAGCGTCCGCAGATCCGGCAGATACACGATCCGGAAATGGTCCGGCTGCGGCCAGTTAAATCCGCTTCCCTGCACCACCAGCACCTGCTTCTCCCGAAGAAAATCCAGAGCAAACTGGGCGTCGTCGTGGATGTTGAACCTGGCAGTATCCAGTTTGGGGAAAATATAAAACGCGGCCTTGGGTTTTTTCACAGTAATGCCGGGAATCTCCTTCAGCGCTTCGTAGATATAATTTCTCTGCTCATAGATCCTGCCGCCCGGTACGATGTATTCGTTGACGCTCTGATAGCCTCCAAGAGCCGTCTGCACAACAGACTGGGCGGGAACGTTGGAGCAGAGCCGCATATTGGACAGCATGTTCAGACCCTCGATATAACCTTTCGCCTTCTCCTTGGCGCCGCTGAGCACCATCCAGCCGATCCGGAAGCCGGCGATCATATGGGACTTGGAGAGTCCGGAAAAGGTTACACAGAACACATCCGGGGCCAGCGCCGCGATGGAGGTATGCTTCAGGCCGTCCATCACCAGACGGTCATAGATCTCGTCGGAAAAGATCATAAGCTCATGCTCCCTGGCCAGACGGACAATGCCCTCCAGCACATCGTCGGGATAAAGAGCGCCGGTGGGATTGTTGGGGTTGATAATGACGATTGCCTTTGTGCGGTCAGTGATCTTCTTCTCCATATCCTGAAGATCCGGATACCAGTCGGATTCCTCGTCACAGATATAATGGACTGCCTTCCCTCCGGCCAGGGTGGCGCAGGCCGTCCACAACGGATAGTCCGGCGCGGGGATCAGGATCTCGTCCCCGTCGTCCAGCAGCGCCTGCATGGCCAGATTGATCAGTTCGCTGACGCCGTTTCCGGTATAGATATCTTCCATAGTCACATTGGGGATCATTTTTGTCTGACAGTACTGCATGATCGCCTTGCGGGCGGCGAAGATCCCTCTGGAATCGGAATATCCCTGGGAATCCTTTACGTTGGTCATCATATCCTCAATGACTTCCTGGGGCGCGGAAAATCCGAACGGCGCCGGATTTCCGATATTCAGCTTCAGAACCCTCCGGCCCTGAGCCTCCATCCGCCCCGCTTCCTCCACCACCGGCCCACGCACATCGTAGAGCACGTTGTCCAGTTTGGAAGATTTATTAAAAATTCGCATGATCGTTCTCCTTCTTTCCTGGAAATTTCCCCAGAAAACGGCACGGCGCCGGAGCACAGTTACGCACGCTTAAGAGCGTGTCCGTCCTGTTTTAAGCCAGCATCATCCGGTCGTTGGCAAACTCTTCGCCGCTTGCCTGCTCAAATTTTTCGAGCAGCTGGGAAACTTTAAGATTTTTCTTCTCCTCACCGGATACGTCGTAGATCACGCGGCCGTTGTGCATCATGATCAGCCGGTTCCCGTGAGTGATCGCATCTTTCATATTATGCGTTACCATCATGGCTGTCAAGTGGTGTTCTTCGATAATACGGTCAGAAATTTCCAGTACCCTGGCCGCTGTTTTCGGGTCCAGCGCCGCTGTGTGCTCGTCCAGCAGAAGCAGCTTCGGCTTTTTCAGGGAAGCCATCAGAAGAGTGATCGCCTGGCGCTGTCCGCCGGAAAGCAGTCCCACCTTGCTGGTCAGCCGGTCCTCCAGTCCCAGGTTCAGCATACGGAGCTGTTCCCGGAAGCTCTCACGCTCCTTCTTTGTGATGCCCCAGAGCAGTCCCCGGCGCATTCCGCGTCTGGCAGCGATAGCCATATTGTCCTCGATGGACATGGTGGCCGCCGTGCCGGTCATCGGGTCCTGGAACACTCTTCCAAGGAAGGCCGCCCGCTTATACTCCGGAAGCCTTGTAATATCGTCGCCGTCCACAATGATCTTGCCGCTGTCGATGCCGAAAACTCCGGCCACCGCGTTCAGCGTCGTGGATTTTCCGGCTCCGTTTCCGCCGATGATCGTGACAAAATCCCCTTCCTCCAGCGTCAGGTTCACGCCGTCCAGCGCCACCTTTTCGTTGATCGTCCCCGGGTTGAAGGTTTTATGAACGTCATGAATTTCCAACATTGTTCTCATGCTTTCACAACCCCTTTCTTCTTTTTCGAATATTTCTGCTTCAGATACGGTACCGACAGGAAGCAGGCTACAACCACCGCCGAGAACAGCTTCATGTAATCCGACGGCATCTTCAGCCACAGTACGAAGGCAATGACCACATAGTACAGGATCGCTCCGATGAAAACCGCGAACAGTGTAAAGGCAAACGCCATTTTTCTTCCCGCGCACAGCTTTTCAAACAATACCTCGCTGATAATCACCGCAGCCAGGCCGATAACGATCGCTCCACGTCCCATATTGACATCGGCGCTTCCCTGATACTGGGCGTAAACGCCGCCGCACAGGCCCACCAGGCCGTTGGACAGCATCAACGCCAGCACTTTGCTGAAATTGGTGTTGATTCCCTGGGCGCTGGCCATCTGCAGGTTGCAGCCGGTGGCCCGGATGGACGCGCCAAGTTCTGTACCGAAGAACCAGTAAAGAAGCGCGATCAGCAGGATCCCGCCGAGGATCATCCGCAGGAAGAACCCGATCCTCACATCCATCTCCGCCGTCACATAGCGAAGGGACGCCACAAGTTCATACTGGTCTACATTGATGGCCTGATTGGCTTTTCCCATGATTCCCAGATTGATGGAGTACAGGGAAATCTGCGTCAGGATACTGGCCAGGATTCCCGGAATGCCAAGCGCCGTGTGAAGAATGCCGGTGACAAAACCGGCCGCCATGCCCGCCAGGAACGCAAAAAACAACGCTGCCGCCGGATGCATTCCTCCGCGGATCAGCATAACCGCCACCGCTCCTCCGGTAGCCAGCGAGCCGTCCACCGTCAGGTCGGCAAAATCAAGAAGGCGGAAGGTGATATACACCCCCAGCGCCATAATCCCCCAGATAATCCCCTGGGCCACATTTCCCGGAAGCGCACGGACCAGCGCCGCCGGGTCCAGGGATGAAACATATGCAAGCATCTTTTTTTTCTACCTTTCTACTCTCTTGTGATAATTCGTAACGATTCCGCCAGCGGAATAGACACAGCAGCCGTTCAGTCAGCGGACCAGTGACGAAACAGGACTGTTTTCCAGCATTTCTGCTCAGAAGACAGCCCTGCGTCAAAACCGTGATGAAAATCCCTTCAGTACTTTCCGTCACTTTTTAAATCTTGTTATCCCTCGATTGCCTCATATCCCTCCGGGATTGTAATGTTCAGCGATTCACACAGGGAAGGATTGTACATCTTTGTTACGTTCGGAGCGCTCTCAACTGCCATGGACGTCACATCCGCGCCGTTGACAAGGATATCGTAGGCCATCTCGCCGGTTTTGTATCCCAGATCATAGTAGCTGATAGACAAAGTGGCAATGCCGCAGCCGGAACAGATTCCCTGCTCGCCTGCAATGATCGGCACGCCTGCCGGCTCGCAGATGTTGTTGATAATCTCGGTGCTGGACGCCATGGTGTTGTCTGTGGGGATATACAAAACGTCGCATTCCGCGATGGCGTTTGTGACCACCGACTGGATCTCGTTGGAATCCGCCGCGGTGTACGCCGCGTATTCTACGTTCTTTTCTTCCATAGCTTCCGCGAACATATTTGCCTGATATTCAGAGTTCGGCTCCGCGGAACAGTAAAGAATGCCTACCTTTTTCACATCCGGAAGCAGTTCCACCAGCATATCCGCCTGCTCGTCAATGGGCGCCAGGTCGCTGGTACCGGAAATATTAGTGCCTGTGGTGCCTGTCCAGTCTGATATGTCCAGGGCGGTTCCATAGTCAGTGATGGATGTTCCAAGGATCGGAATGGAATTGGTCGCAGCCGCAGAGCACTGCAGTGCAGTCGTTCCGTTTGCCATGATCAGATCCACGTCCTGCGCAACAAAATCGTTGGCGATGGTCGCACAGTTATTCTGCTCATTCTGACCGTTTTTCACGTCAATGGTAACCTTCCCCTCTCCGAACAGCTCATTGCAGGCGTCCACAAATCCCTGGGTGGCCTGATCCAGCGCAACGTGCTCCAGCTGCTGGCAAACGCCGATGGTGAAGGTTTCTTCCGCGCTGCTGGTATCTGACGCGGACTGGCTGTCAGCGGTGGAACCGCTGTCTGAGGTGGCCGCCGAGCTGCCTGAAGTGGAATTGGCTGCGTTTCCTCCTCCGCCGCAGCCAACCAGCGCTGTTCCTGCCATAAGTGCGGTAAGCATCAAAGATATCACTTTCTTTTTCATGGTTCTCTCCTCACTCTCCAACGTCATTAAGGCTTTAGCGAATAAAAGCGTTAATGCGTTAATTTATCTATGACTATACTACTTTTCGGCAAACCCGTCAATACTTAACCGAAAATCTTCCGGGGAAAGGGAGGGGGACGGCCGGGAAGGGGCGGGCGGGGCAGGGGTGGTGATGGGGCGTGGGGCGCGGTTTCGGAGGGTAAGAAGTACTAAGTGTCTGGAATTTTGCTAAAACCGTGCGCCCAAATCAAAAACTCGCGGGCTCGGACAGTTTGATTTGGGCGCACAACGCAAAATTCCAGACACTAAGTACTTCTAACCCTCCTGCAAATGCGCCCCGCGCTCCCATCACCACCCCTGCCCCGCCCGCCCCTTCCCGGCCTGAGTTTGGCTGCGATAGGGTGAGGGCGTAAATGTGTGATAAAAAGCGCTTTGGATGCTCCGGGCGGACTTGACGCGGGTTATCATGCAGGTACTTTTTCAATCGCGAATGCCAAAGGCCTCGGAGCAGGCCGCTATGTCTCCCAATTTGGGGATAAATTTCCATAAATTGGGACGCACGTAACTATTTCTGCCGGCGGAATAGTTACGGCATACGGCCAATAAAACAATTCGCGATGGGCCGGATGCCTTCCGCCCACATCCGGCACCACCTCAAACGGCTGTGGCAGGGGCCAGAAAGCAGACCGGGACTGGGGGCCGGGGGCGGACGAAAACTGGCGAGCCCCGGTCTGTTTTCGTCCGCCTCCACCCACAGCGCCTCTAATTCAGCATTTTTTTCAGTTCGTCGAGGAATGTGTTGACGTCTTTAAATTCCCGGTAAATGGACGCAAAGCGGACGTAAGCCACCTGATCCAGGTCTTTCAGATGATTCATCACCAGCTCTCCGATCTCGGAGCTTTGGATCTCCCGCTCCTCCCGGTTGAAAATTTCCGTCTCCACCCGGTTGACAAGCTCTGCGATCTGCTCCGCGGAGATCGGGCGTTTGTGGCATGCCCGGAGGATCCCTGTCTCTATTTTCCTGCGATCGTACTGTTCGCGGTTCTGGTCTTTTTTTATGACGATCAGCGGGATGGTCTCCACTTTCTCGTAGGTGGTGAACCGGCGGCCGCAGGCATCGCACATTCTGCGGCGGCGGATCGCGTTGTTGTCCTCTACCGGCCGGGAATCCACAACCCGTGTGTTATCCTGATTGCAAAACGGACATCTCATACTTTCTTTATCCTCTCTTTTCTATTCTTTCTCTTCCCCTGAGGCTCATATAATGACATAAGTGTGATTCTGAGAACGGAGTCTTTTTATGCGTGTGATAGACCTTCGCCAAAAGGAAGTGATCAATATCTGCACCTGCAAAAGCCTTGGCTGTCCCATCGATGTGGAATTTAACTGTGTCACCGGACAGATCACTGCGCTGATCCTTCCTGGTCCGGCAAAATTCTGCGGTATGTTCGGACACGACAACGATATCATTATCCCCTGGAATTGTATCCGCCAGATCGGGGACGACATTATCCTGGTGGAACTTCCGCCCAAGCCGCCGAAACCTTAAAGTGTGTTCGAAAATTGCTTTCTGCAGGATAAGCGCCGCAGTATTTGAAAATAGTTACTGAAAATGATCAGCGAATGTGAAATCCGCTTTCGGATTCCAGGGCAATCTCCCGCGACTGAACGTTTTCGATCACAATATAACGGGATTCCGCGATCATGGCGATCATCCTGCGGATTTCATCCGGGCGTCCCTGCGCCTCCATCTCCACGGTTCCGTCCCAGCGGTTTTTTACCCAGCCGGTCAGGCCCAGGCTTCCCGCCGCGTGGGCGGCCCGGTAACGGAATCCTACCGCCTGGACGGTGCCGGAAAACACCAGATGATATCTGGTTTTCTCCTGTTCCTGCATATGTTCTTCCTCTTCTTTCTGTAAAACGCTCCGGAACTATTCCGCTGGCTGAATAGTTATAACGCTCCTGAAATGTGTTTGAAAATTCATTTCCGCAATTTTCAAACACACGCTAAAGTCAGTCAAGAAACCTAAGGATTTCCATCAGATCAGCCGCCGTTCCATACAGATACGGCTGCAGGGTCTCGTCCGGCGGCGTCAGGTCCGGCACCATAACGGTCCGAAGTCCCGCCCGCCAGGCGGACAGAATGCCGTTTGGCGAATCCTCCACTGCCATGCAGGACTTTGGCGTTTCGCCCAGTACACGGCAGGCGTGCAGGTATACGTCCGGCATGGGCTTTCCGTGTTCCATATCCGGCGCGCAGATTACGCAGGAGAAGCTGTCGTACAGACCCGCTTCTTTCAATACCTTTGTAGCTTTCTCCTCCCCTGAGGCTGTGGCCACGGCAGTGCGGATGTTCCGCCGCCGCAGTTCTTCCAGAACTTCTCTGGCTCCCGGTTTCCGCTGGGTGGGGATCCTGGCCTCCTCCATCAGACGGATCCTCAGACTGCGTACTTTGTGGTAATCAAAGTCTTCCCCGAGCCGCTGTTTCATTGCGGGAACCGCGTATTCCGCCGCCAGACTGCGCAGAAACAGCGCGTCGCCGCGGGTCATGGGATAACCGCAGAGTTTTCCTGCTTTTTCCCAGTATGCTACCAGATATTTTTCCGTGTCCACCAGGGTTCCGTCCATGTCGAAGATGACTGCTTTTATCATTTGCGGTTTTTTTATTCCTTCCTGTTTTTCTTACATTACTCTTACAATTTTATCACAGCAGAGGGTGCGTGCGCAACAGAAAAAGCGTGTGGTAACAGTTCAACCTTGCTGAACTGTTGCTACACGCTTCACTGTGTGCAGACACTGCATTTATGCATTTTCTCGCCGCAGGTCTCCGGATTTTCGCACATTCTGTGCAAAAAAACCGCAGGATAATGACAGGCTGAACAATTACAAAGTGTGCTCGTCCAGTAAGGCTGAACGAGCACACGCTTTGGAAATTCTTCTCTGCAGGATGCGTGTCACAGATCGCAGGAATGAATTTTCCCGCACACTCTGAGTGGGCGGGAAAATGTTTCATTGATGCGCCTGCACATCCTGATATAGCGGGTTAGAAAAAATCTCCGCGTTTTCCCCGAAAAATGCTTTTCCCGCTTCGGTATCTCCCTTAAGAAAATACATAAACCAAGCCGTCACATATCCGTCTGCATAATAGAGCATTTCCCCGTGGTCGCAGTCATTCCTTACCGCCAGGACCTTCGACACATCTTTTGTGATCGTATCGTAGGTTTTCACTAAGCTGTCCAACGGCGATATTTTCGAATCAACAGCGCCATTTGATGTGATCATAAGTGTATTCGTTTTTATGAGCGAAGAATCGCTCTCCCACAATAACGCCTTGGCCATATCTGCTTCCGTGCCGCTTAATATAACCGCCGCCTTATAAAGACCGGAATGCTTCTGCTCCGTTACAGCGTTTATAACGCCAATGCCGCCCTGAGAGTGTCCCGTGATGCCGATCTTATCCATATCGATCTTTCCATAGAATATATTTTCTTTTCCCTCTTCCTGGTACTGATCTAATAATTCAAGATACCGGACGGACATTTCGGCGGAAAAACCGTTCCAGGCGTACTCCTCCTCCGTTGCAATGGTTATAAATCCCCATGAGGCAAGATGCTTTTGCACAGCGGGGTATTTTGAGCCTTTGACCCCTGTGCCATTGACAAATACGACTGCCGGCAGTTTCTCCATCTGATCGATATCTTTGGGATAATAGATTTCAAATTTTTGAAATGACATCATGGCGTCCGCTTCGTAATACGCCACGTCATGACTGCCCATGGCCAGATACCTGGCTTCCATATCCCCGCCGGTCTGCACTTTTTTCGTATAATCCTCTGGCGCGCTGGGTATTTTTGAAAGGATATATCCGCATCCTTTCAGCGCCAGAAGGATAAAAAGAATGATAATTGCTGCAATTCCCACGATTTTCCACCTGTTTCTTTTACGATCCATCTGTTTCATATTCTTATGTTCTCCAACGTTTCCATGCCATGCTGTTGAGGTCAAACGCTGATGTCCGAAGATGAGTTTTGAAAATTCACCCATTTGCAGGAACCCCATCCGCGGATGCCGGCTTTTGCCCCCGGTAGCATGCCTTTTTCTTATTTCACGTGTTATTACCGGTAAGAAATGATCTTCTTTTTCCCGGCAGCATGCTTTTCTCTTATTTCACGGGCATATACCTGTCAAGATATTCCTCTATCTTCTGGGAATACAGGCGGGCTTCCTTGTCGTCGTTTTGCAAACCATGTCCTGAATGTTCCAGAACAATGTAGTCATGGGGGACATTGTGGGCGGTCAGGGCTTCGTCAAGGCGAACGGAAGCTCCAAATCCCTGTACTTTATCGTATTTTCCGTAAGCCATGAGCGATGGAACCGTATCGTCATCCACCCACAAAAGAGCGGAAATGTCTTTCATTGCTTCGTCATAGGCAGGAGTCCCCAGCATATCGGCCGTGATCTCTTTGCCCGCCATAACGCCAAACAAGCCGGCGGCCGCTTCTTTGCTTTCCGCAGTATTCTGGTCAAATCCATAGCAGCCCCAATCTTCAGGATAGAAGCTGGAGGGACCAACGGCGCCGAATACCATCCTCACAGGCACGGGAGAGGTATCGGCATCGCGATAGGCATAGAGCATTGCCAGACAATGACCTGCCGAACCGCCGGAAATGGTCATTTCATCAATGGAATACCCCAGCTTTTCTGCTTCGGCGATCACGGCAGGCATACTCTCCTTGATTTCCATGGACTGTGAAGAAACGCTGGTTTCCGGATGTGACTCGTCCCGCAGAGTATAGTTGATCCCCGCCGTTACGTAGCCTTTGGAACAGAGCCATTGCAGCATTTCCGTATCATCCGTCTTATCGCCGCTTGTAAATCCGCCTGCGTGAAGGTAAACCACAAGACCGTAAGTTTCTTTTGAATTGTCTGCAGGAACATAAAGGTCGAATGTATTAGAGTCCGCCGATCCATAGGAAATATCCCTGTACATGACGCCAACAGAATCATCCCAATCTACCGTAAAATCCTTTGCCCATGGGCGCGGCATCATCTTGCTCGCAATACCTATGCCAAAGGAAACAAGAAAGGCCCCAATATAAAGAAACGCCCACATGACTCTTCCTCTTTTCCTTGTTTTTTGTTCTTTCTTCCTTTGCCTGCTCATAAAAAGTTTCCTCCAAACAGCGTACCTCCCAACAGGAAGTTCATAAACGCCCGCATAGCAAGCCGTCCGAGGATAAATGCTATGACCATGACGGCCAGTAAAAGAATCATACGCTTTTGTGTTAACGTCATTTCCGTTTTCCCATCCTTTCTGCTTCTGTTGACTTTGTCATCGTTTTATGCTACCATGATGTTACATTTGTTTCGGCGATATAATTGTATCTGCAAAAAGAACAGTTGTCAACTGGAGGGATAAAAATGAGACAAAGAAAGGAAAATGTATCACCGATGAGCAACGAAGGGCGCAATACCTATGTGATAACGCATTTGACCGAAGCGCTTCTTTCACTGCTTGCCGAAAAACCGCTCGAAGATATTTCCATCAGCGAATTGGTCAGCACCGCGGGGGTCGGAAGAGCCTCCTTCTACCGCAATTACGAGCGCAAGGAAGATATTTTAAAAGCGCATTTGGATACTCTTTTTCGTGAATGGACGGACGCATTGGAAAAGGTACCGGGCGCGCCGTTAAGCGAACTGATCCGTACAATGATCGCTCATTTTGAAAAGTACCGTCCTTTTTACCAGCTTTTGAACGAGAGAGGTCTTACCTATCTTCTGAAAGATGTCATTATTGGTATCTGCGGACCCAGACCAGAGTACGAAAAGACAGAAGCATATGCCGCGGCGTTTGCCGCGTATGCCTTATACGGCTGGATCGATGTCTGGTTTCAGAGGGGGATGGTGGAAACCGCCGATGAACTTGCGGAATTATTTAAAGCCCATGGCCTTTGATATTTGGGGGTGATAGAATGAAGTTGACGATTGATTTTGGTCACCCATATTTTGAAGAGGAACTTATATCTAACATTACTCTTGAAGATTTGGACGATTATTATGCAGGCGCAAACGAAATAGAGCGACTAAATCTTTTTTTCGTTTTAGAAGCATCGCTTCACAGATTGCAAAATGAGAATAAGCCTGACATAGCGGCGCATTGTGCATTTTTAATGGCATATTATGTTTTCTTGCCATTAACTCCTCCAGCATCCTATGAGCTTGCAAATTACTACATAGACAAAGCGATTGAATTGTATCCAACTCCAGAGTATGAAAAATGGAAAGGACTCATAGAGCAAGGAAACTAATCAAAACTGTTCCATCTGCATTTCAGAACACATAAAAAGGACGTGCCGCCGTAAGAATTTCTCTTCCGGCGGCACGTCCTGATCTTGGATTTTACAGGCTTATTTCTGGTAACCGTTCAGCGTTGCTGAACGATTACACGCTTCGCGACGCACAGAAACTGTATTTCACGCAGTTTCGCGCTGCAGGCCTGGGGATTTTCGCGCATTCTGCGCGAAAACACCTGGCGGAATAATGGCAGGCTGAACTGTTACGAACGGTTACCTTATTTCTGCTCTGCCTCGCGTTTTTTGTCCAGGCGGACGTTGCGCATATACAGAATCATATCGATGGTGATCTCGACAATGTTCAGAATATAGAAAGCCCATGCAAGGAAGAACAGCCAGGTCTGGTCCGGATTGCTGCTGAAATCGATAATCTTTCTGGCGATTCCGAATACATAGCCGATCCAGATGAAGACCTCAAAGAAAAGGCTTTTTCCTTTTGCCGTTCTGGCAACCCATGATTTGCGGATGGAGATTGGCCAGGAAAGGCCAAAGCAGAGAATCATGGCCGCTTCCAGAAGGCTGCTGATCATTTGTACACTCATTCTTTTATATAACTCCTTTTTTCTTTTTCAACGTGAAAACAAAATCCAGCAATCTGCTGGCAAAAATTTCTGCATCGGCAGATTGCTGAAAAAGTATATTCCCGCAGACAACGAGCCAAATAGCCACATCCCTGAGTGCCTTCTCTTGCCGCAAGCGGCAATTCACCTTGTGCCTGCATGGATATTTGGCATAGCTGTGTGCCAGCGGCACACAGCGCTGAACTGTTACAACGATTTACTTCTGTCCGTGTTCCTCCAAGTATTTCTCCCGTCCCATCTCGTAGAGGTTGTTGCCCTCGCTGTCGATGATGACAACCAGCGGCATATTCTCCACTTCCAGGCGGCGCAGCGCTTCCGCGCCCAGGTCCTCGAAGGCGATCAGTTCGGCTTTCTTGATGCACTTCGCCAGAAGCGCTCCGGCGCCGCCGATGGCTCCGAAGTATACGCCGTGATATTTCTTCATGGCCTCAACCACTTCCGGAAGGCGCGCGCCTTTTCCGATCATTCCTCTGGCGCCCACGGACATCATGGTCGGCGCGTAGGCGTCCATACGGCCGCTGGTGGTGGGGCCTGCGGAACCGATGACCTGTCCCGGCTTCGCGGGGGTCGGTCCCACATAGTAAATGGTCGCGTCTGCCGGATCAAAGGGAAGCTCCTCGCCGCGGGCCAGAGCCTCACACATGCGTTTGTGGCCTGCGTCACGGGAGGTGTAGATGGTTCCGCTCAGGAGCACGCTGTCTCCGGCGTGAAGGGTCTTTGCCAGTTCTTCGGTCAGTGGAAGCTGAATATGTTTTTCCATGTCAGATCACCTCCGTTTTGTGTCGGGTCACATGGCAGTTGATGTTGACTGCGCACGGCATACCCGCGATATGGGTCGGCAGTGTCTCAATGTTCAGACCGATGGCTGTGGTCTTTCCTCCGAAGCCCTGAGGTCCAATGCCCAGCTGGTTGATCTTTTCCAGCATCTCCTTCTCCAGGTCCGCGTAGTACGGATCCGGATTGGAGGAATCGATGGGGCGCATCAGCGCTTTCTTTGCCAGAAGCGCGCACTTGTCAAAGGTGCCTCCGATGCCCACGCCCACAACCATCGGCGGGCACGGGTTGGGGCCTGCGGTCTCCACAACTTCAAGGATAAAGTCCTTGATCCCCTGCAGACCTGCGGACGGCTTGAACATACGGATCATGCTCATGTTCTCGCTGCCGAATCCTTTTGGACCCACCGTCACTTTGATCTGATCTCCGGGAACAATCTCTGTGTAGAGCATGGCCGGAGTGTTGTCGCCGGTGTTTCCTCTGCGCACAGGGTCTTTTACCACGGATTTTCTCAGATATCCTTTGTCATAGCCTCTGCGGACACCCTCGTCCACTGCCGCGGACAGATCTCCGCCGGTGATGTGAACGTCCTGTCCGATCTCCAGGAACACACAGGCCATTCCTGTATCCTGGCAGATCGGCACTGCTTCCGCGTCCGCGATCTCATAGTTCTCAATGATATTGTCCAGCACGCCCTTGGCGATCTCTCCGTCCTCGCAGGCACGGCAGTTTTTGATCGCGCATTTTACATCCTCCGGAAGGTAATAATTTGCTTCGATGCAAAGCTTCTCGACAACATCTGTGATCTGGCTTGCCTGAATCTCACGCATTTCCTTCTCCTGCCTTTCTTATTTTTTATAAATGTCTCTTGCCCGCGTAATCCGGCAGAAGCTGCGGGGACACCATGCCGGTATCCAGGCCTGCCTCCTCCAGCGTTCTGGCGTAGGCTTTCACATGATCCAGGTTCATCTGGCCAAGGGTCACGTCCTTCGCTCTCGCCGCAGCCGCTTTTCCGGCGTCACGACCGAATACGATCACGTCCAGCAGAGAGTTGCCCATAAGACGGTTTCTTCCGTGGATGCCTCCCACTGCCTCGCCTGCCACCAGCAGGTTGTCGATCACGTTGGTGAAGCCTTCCCCGTTGATTTCCAGACCGCCGTTCTGATAGTGCAGGGTCGGATATACAAGGATCGGCTCTTTTCTCATATCAATGCCGTAGTTCAGGAACATACGGAGCATCGCCGGGATGCGCTTCTCGATGGTTCCCTCGCCGTGGATCATCTCGATCATCGGAGTGTCCAGCCATACGGCTTTTCCCTGCGGTGTCTCCACGCCTTTTTCACGGTCGGAGCACTCGCGGATAATGCTTGCCGCGGAAACGTCACGGGTCTCCAGCGGGTGCATGAACGCTTCGCCTTCCACGTTCACCAGCATGGCGCCCAGAGAACGAACCTTCTCTGTTACCAGCGCGCCGAAAATCTGGGACGGGTAAGCCGCTCCGGTGGGATGGTACTGGATGGTATCCTGGTACAGCAGCGGCGCGCCCACGCGGTAGCCAAGCACCAGTCCGTCGGCGGTAGCGCCGTAGTGGTTGGAGGTGGGGAAGTTGTTGTAATGCAGACGTCCCGCGCCGCCGGTGGCGATCACGACGGTCTTCGCTCTTGCTACCATGTACTCGTCGGTCTCCATGTTCAGGAGCACAGCTCCCGCAACCTGTCCCTTGTCGTCCTTGATCAGCTCCACCGCAGAGGTAAACTCAACCACCGGGATGCCGCGGTTGATGACCTCGTCGCGCAGGGTACGCATGATCTCTGCGCCGGAGTAGTCGCGGCAGGCGTGCATACGCTTGCGGGAGGTTCCGCCGCCGTGGGTGGTGACCATATTTCCTTCCGCGTCTTTATCGAACATTACGCCCAGGTTCTCCAGCCAGTGGATGGCGTCCGGCGCCTCCATGACCAGTTTTTTCAGAAGCTCCGGACGTGCGGCAAAATGACCGCCGCCGAAAGCGTCCAGATAATGCTGCGCCGGGGAGTCGTTCTCCTTGTCCGCTGCCTGGATGCCGCCCTCCGCCATCATGGTGTTGGCGTCTCCGATCCTTAACTTGGTCACGATCATTACGTTGGCGCCTGCCTCGTGAGCCTCAATGGCCGCGGAGGAACCTGCGCCGCCGGCGCCGATGACCAGAACGTCCACGTCGTAGTCTACCTTATTCAGATTGATTTTTTCGTTGAGGATCCGGCTGTTGGACTCCAGCAGACGTCCCAGCTCTGTGGGAACCTTCTCGCCTTTGTTGGGGCCCACCTTCAGGGTCACAAAACCGTCCTCTTTGTAGTCCGGATGATAGGCCGCAAGAAGGGTGTCTTTTTCCTCCGCCGTCATTCTTCTCGGCTCGGTAGCCATTCTCGCCGCTCTTGTGGCTTCTACCTTTTTGATAGATTCCTGCATTTTGGCTGTGTACATGTTCTGCTCCCCTCCTTATTTCTCAATCTCACGGTTGTTGTAAAGTTCCTGCATCTCCTCGATGGGCTTCTGCATCACCTGAGCGATCAGGTCGTCGAAACTTCCCGCGTTGATCTCATCCACGCGGTTCTGAAGATGCCCGCATTTCGGCGCAATATACTTTCCGGTCAGACGTCTTGCCAGCTCTCCGACCATCGGGTGGGAGATGCCCGCCGGACAGCGGGACGCGCAGATGCCGCAGCCGATGCAGTCGAAGGATTCCTCGGCGCAGGCCTCGAAATCGCCTCTCTGGGCATAAGCGATGTACTGCATAACCTTCAGGTTCTGGGGACATCCCTTGGTGCAGGCGTTGCAGCCGATGCAGCTGTAGATCTCCGGATACAGATCCATCATCACCTTCTGCTCCGGACGGATCTCCTCCATGTTATACGTTCTCTTGTCGATGGGGTAGAACGGAAGGCTGGCAATATACATGCCGTCCTCCACCTGCGTCTGGCAGGCCAGACAGGTTTTCAGCTCGTTCTTTCCCTTGATTCTGTAGATGGTGGCGCAGGCGCCGCAGAATCCGTGACGGCAGCCGCAGCCGCGCTTCAGCTGATAGCCGGCATATTCCATCGCAGTCATAATTGTCAGATCTCCGGGTACGGAATACTTCTTGCCGAAGATGAAAATATTTACCATTTCCTGCATTTTTACTCCTTTCATGGCGCACTGGCTGCGCCAACAGAGGCAGATTTGGAAGTTTACTTCCAGACGTACTCCTTTCACGGCGCACTGGCT
>JAGHIA010000128.1 GCA_017887445.1 Fusicatenibacter sp. | reverse complement strand
GCGTCACAGTTTGTGGGGAATTTGTTCCAAAATCGGGAGGCGTAGCGGGCTACGCTGACTGATTTTGGGGCAAATTCCCCGCAAAGTGGGGCGTGCAGATTGCAGGAATGAATTTTCAAACACGCTCCAGCGCCTGAATGACCGCCCGCGCTTTGTTGCGGCATTCTTCATACTCCTTCTCCGGAACAGAATCCGCCACGATCCCGGCGCCGGAGCAGACATGGACTTTTCCGTTCTTCTTATATGCCAGCCGGATCGCGATGCAGGTGTCCATATTTCCCGCGAAATCCAGATATCCCACGGCCCCGCCGTAAATCCCCCGGTTCCGTCCTTCCAGCTCATGGATGATCTGACAGGCCCGTATCTTCGGCGCGCCGGACAGCGTTCCCGCCGGAAGCACCGCGTCCACCGCGTCCACCGCAGTGTACTCCGGCTTCAGTTCCCCGCATACCTCCGAGCCGATATGCATCACATGGGAGAACCGTTCCACAGACAGATATTTATCCACAGTCACCGTTCCAAATCCACTGATTTTCCCCAGATCGTTCCTGCCTAAATCCACAAGCATGTTATGCTCTGCCAGCTCTTTTTCGTCTGCCAGCAGCTCCCGCTCCAGCAACTGGTCTTCCTTAGGCGTTTTCCCCCGGGGCCTGGTGCCCGCCAGCGGGAAGGTACGCACCTCGCTGCCAGTAACCTTCACCAGCGTTTCCGGCGACGCCCCGGCAATCTCCAGATCATCTCCGGAAAAATACAGCATATACGGCGAAGGATTTGTAGTCCGCAGCACCCGGTAGGCGTTCAGCAGACTCCCCTCAAACTCCGCCTCCATGGGATTGGCCAGCACCAGCTGGAAAATATCTCCCTCCCGGATATGGTCCTTCACCTGCTCCACTTTCCGGCAATACTCTTCTTTGGTGAACGCCTGCCGGATTTTCGAAAGCATCCGTCCCGGCTCCAGCTTTGCCGGCCTGCCATGCTCCAGCAGCTGCTCCATCTCATCCAACACATGCACCGCCCGCTCATATTCCTGCTGCAGATCCTCAGTCCGGATGTTGACGATCAGAAAAATTTTCTGGCGGAAATTGTCGAAGGCGATCACTTTGTCAAACATCATCAGATCCATGTCCCGGAAATCTGCCTCTGTCTTCGGTGTAAATTTCAAAGACGGCTCACTGTATTTCAGATAATCGTAGGAAAAATAGCCTACCAGGCCTCCGGTAAAGGTGGGAAGGCCCTCCACCTTGGGACTTCTGTTCTCCTCCAGAATCTTCCGGATCTCCTCCTGCGGCTTTTTTGTGTTCCAGGTTGTCGTCTGATAACCGGTTCCCGGCGCTGTCTTTTCTTTCCTTGTCATCTGGCCGTCCACGCAGGTCAGCTCCATGGTCGGATCATAGCCAAGAAAGGTGTACCGTCCCCAGCGCTCCCGGTCCTCAATACTTTCCAGCAAAAAGCAATGGCTGCTTGCGCCCTTGAGAATCTTCAGGGTCTCCACCGGCGTGCGTATGTCCGAAAATATTTCCCGGTACACCGGGATCCTTTGATACTCCCCGGACGCGCTCAGTCTCTTTGTCTCTTCCAGTGTTGTCTGTCTCATAACTGCTCCTTTCTGTTTTCCCGGTAAATACAATTTCCAGATAACCGTTCGGCGTTCCGCCAGCAGAACGGTTACATTTCCAGACACATTTTGGCGCCTTTTGGGCAAAAGAAAAAGCCCCTGACAGAACAAATCTGTTCTGTCAAGGGCGAGTCATCTGAAATCAGACACCCGTGGTGCCACCTTGCTTTTGCGGTTTTACCGCACACTTACCGGAATACCATCATATTCCTGGCAACTAACGTATGCCTTCACGTCATGGAATACTTGGCCAAAGCCTTTCCCCATGCCCTCCGCGGTCCATTTGAAACTCCGCTTTCTGCCCGGCTCCCACCTGCCCGGACTCTCTGTGAGCGCGCTTGTAACGTTATCTCCGCTTCAACGGTTTGCATGATTATGAAATTGTGCCGCTCGTGAACGGCTGTTTGTTAGCATTATATGCCGGTGATTGGGATTTGTCAACAGTTTTTTGGGGTTGTTTTTTATTTTGCCGGAAATATTTTTGTTTGTTTCGATAATTTCTGTAATTCCGTAATTCCGAACACCCTCAGTATCGCTGAAAATTTATGGTAACGATTCAGCCAGCCACTATTCCGCAAGGTGTTTCGCGCAGAATGCACGAAAATACCGAGGTCTGCGGCACGAAACTGCATAAAATGCAGTTTCTGTGCATTGCGAAGCGTGTAACAGTTCAGCCTGCCGCCATCCCGCGAGGTGTTTTCGCACAGAATGCGCGAAAATCCCGAAGCCTGCAGTGCCAAGCATATAATAGTTCAGCGACGCTGAACTGCTACACAATTTATATGCCTTGTTCATTTTCTGTTTGCTCCTTTTTTCACGCATATGGTATAATCTGAAAGGAAATAAAACAAAAGCATTCACAAAACTCACTGTAAAAAATAGCTAAACGGAGGTAAGAATTATGACCGAATGGGAAAAAGCACAAGCCGGCTACATGTATGACGCCAATTACGACAAAGAAATCGTGGACTCCAGAACCCGCTGCGCCGACTTATGCTATGAATTTAATAACTGCAGGCCGTCAGACACGAAACGCCAGACTGAATTGCTGCATCAGATGCTGGGTGAAATCAAAGGTTCCCTGGTCGTGACCGCGCCCTTTTACTGTGATTACGGGCACAATATTTCCGTAGGAGTAAACTTCTACACCAACCACAATTGTACAATCCTGGACGGTGCCAAGGTAACATTTGGTGACAACGTATTTATCGCGCCAAACTGCGTTATTTCCACCGCCGGACACGCCATCGACAGCGAGCAGCGCGCCAACGGACTGGAGATTGCCAGACCCATCAAAATCGGAAACAATGTGTGGCTTGGCGCCAACGTCAGCGTTCTTCCGGGCGTTACCATCGGTGATAACACGATCATTGGAGCCGGCAGCGTTGTCAACAGAGACATTCCCTCAAATGTGATCGCCGTGGGGAATCCCTGTCGTGTGATCAGACAGATTACAGAAGCAGACAAGAAAAAATACCCTGTATTCACGGAGGCGGAAGACTAGTCCCCCGTATATGAAATATCCAGACCATCTGACTTGTCTATTTTTCCGATTGCACATGTTCAAAAGCCTCGGCGTAGCCCGCTACGCCTGCGTTTTTGAACATGCACACTCAAAAAAATATCCTGCGTCATCTGGCTAGATATTTCATATACGGTGTACTGGCGTGTTTGAAAATTGCTTTCTGCGTTATCGCCGGAAGTATCCTCAAAAAATGATAATTATCCAGCTGGCTGAACCACTTAAAAAAACTGCAGTCGCAAAAAGGGATTCCCAGGCATCCTTTACAGGACACCCGGGAATCCCTATTATTTTGCAGCAATTCAGCATAACTAAATTGTCACATTCTTTTCACTGCTGAATATTCTTCAAGCTTTTATTACTTCAGAGTAACTTTCGCGCCTTCAGCCTCCAGCTTAGCCTTCAGATCCTCAGCCTCAGCTTTGGAAGCAGCCTCTTTTACTACCTTCGGAGCGCCGTCAACTACTTCTTTTGCTTCTTTCAGGCCCAGACCTGTAGCCTCACGAACAACCTTGATAACTTTAACTTTGTTCGGGCCTACTTCTGTCAGCTCTACGTCGAACTCGTCTTTCTCTTCAACTGCTGCATCGCCAGCGCCTGCTGCTGCAACTACAACGCCTGCTGCTGCAGATACACCAAACTCTTCTTCACATGCTTTTACCAGTTCGTTTAACTCTAATACGGATAACTCTTTGATCGCTTCGATAAATTCAGCGGTTGTTAACTTTGCCATTATTATTTTCCTCCTTGGATATTTTAATTACTGTTGTAACCGTTTCTCTTCTGCGGTTACCTTTGTTCCTGCATGAGCAGAACCTTGCAGTTCTGTCAAAACGGCTTATGCCTCTGCTGCTTCGCCGCCCTTGGACTCTGCGATCTGATTCAGGACGCGAGCCAGATTTGTGATCGGTGACTGGATGCTTCCAAGCAGCTTGCCAAGAAGTTCTTCTCTTGACGGAATTGCCGCCAGCGCGTCTACACCGTTCTTATCGTAGTAGTTGCCTTCCACGATACCGGAAACCATCTCCAGCTTCGGAGCGGTCTTCGCAAACTTCGCAATGATTCTTGCCGGAGCAGTTGCATCGTCCTTGCTTACCGCAAGAGCGTTGGTTCCTTCCAGATCCTTGCAAAGCTCTTCGCACGGAGTTCCCTGGAATGCAAAGTTCATCATAGTATTTTTGTATACTTTGTAATGAACGCCTGCTTCTCTTAACTCCTTACGCAGCTGTGTATCCTGCTCTACGGTCAGACCGCTGTAGTTTACCAGAATTATGGACTCAGCGTCTGCAATCTGAGCAGAAATCTCTTCTACGATAGGCTTTTTCAGTTCAACCTTTGCCATTGTGTTTGCACCTCCTTGTAGTATTTCGTACCTACGCTTCGGAAATATAAAAAAACTCTTCCGCCTGAAACGGAAGAGGTCAGAATTTTCACACTTATCCTGTGAATGTAACTTCTCCTCGGCGGGCGTTTTCATCCTTCTGCCTTACGGCACCCACTGTCTTCTGCGCGATACAGCTTTTATACTAGCACACTGACGTGATTTTGTCAATGATTTTTGGTCAATTTTTTTAGGTGTGTGTAACTATTCAGCCTGCTGAATAGTTACAGGTGTGTAGCAGTTCAGCCTGCCGCTATCCCGCCAGGTGTTTTCCCACAGAATGTTCGAAAATCCCCAGTCCTGCAGCGCGAAGCTGCATGAAATGCAGTTTCTGTACATCGCGAAGGGTGTAACCGTTCAGCAGCGCCGAACTGTTACTTTTTAAGCCAGAACTTCCGGAACAATCCCTGAGGAAACTCAAACACCAGAAGAATGCTCAGCACGATGGCCACCGCGATCTTCAACGTCAGAAATCCCCGCTGGCCTGCCAGCTCCAGCTCGTTGGTCACAATATAATAAGCGGTCCAGTAAATTCCGGCCCCCGGCACCAGGGGAAAAATTCCCGAAATCAGGAACACTGTAACCGGACATTTTATCCTTACCGCAAACAGCCGGGACAAAAACACCACCGCCACATTGGCCAGAAACGTGGACACCGGCGCGGAACACCACAGCAGGAACACCTCGTAACACACCCAGCCGATGCCCCCGATCAGTCCGCACAGACCATAATATTTTTTCGGCACCTGAAACAACAGCGCAAAGGCAATGGTTCCAATGAATGCCGCCAAAAATTCCCACAGGATCCTCACACTCACAGCAGCGTCCCTCCCGCAAAATGATGCCATGCCATGATCACCAGTCCCACACCCATGGCAATGCAGAATGTTACCAACAGTGCGTCCAGCATCCGCACAGCCCCGGCGATATAGTCCTCGTCGGCAATGTCGCGGATCGCCGTGGTAAACGCCACACCAGGCACCAGCGGGATGATCGAGCCGATGATCATCTCCCCCAGATGATGACCGATGCCGCACTGGTACAGCAGAATCCCAAACAACGTCACCAACGCCCCACCGGACAGATTGGCTGCGATCTTCGACAGCCGGCCCCGCACCAGATACAGAAGATACAGATATAAAAGAATCCCCGCCGCAAACGCCGCCGCGCTGTCCACCACATCTCCTCCGAACAGAAAGCAAAAGCAGGCGCTGCCCACACCAGACGCCAGCACCTGATGGCTTTTCGGCTTCGGCGGCATATGCTGAATCTCCAACAGCCGCTTTCTGGCCTCCGCCGGCGTGTGGCGGCCTTCCTCGATCTCCCGGGAAAGCTGGTTCACCGCCGTCACCTTATCCAGCCGGGCCGCACTCAGGGGAATGTGGCGGACCCGGGCAAAATCCTGCTCCCTCTCGCTTCCGGCAGTCAGGAAAATGCCGCTGCTGAGAACAAACGCGTCGCTGGATTCCACGCCGTAGGCCCGCGCAATGCGGAAGATCGTCTCCTCCACCCGGAAGATTTCCGCCCCGCTGGCCAGCAGGATATCTCCCGCCAGCGACGCCGCGTCCAGTGCCTCGCGGTTGTCTTGTTTCTCCAATGTTCCTTCCTCCTACGGATTTTTCTCTGAAATGATCCGTTCACACATTCTGCGCTGAAATACTTCCCGTGACACAGAAGGGCGAACCGCTGTAACCGTTTTGCCGTGCAGAACGATTGCAAACCGTTATTTCATTATAACCTTTTTCTCATATTCGGTAAAGAACTTTGTTTCCATAACACGAACGGGGATTTTCGCACATTCTGTGGGAAAACACCTCGCGGGATAGTGGCAGGCTGAACTGTTACCAACCGTAACAAAAGCGTTTCTATCTTTTCTTGTAAAGAAAATTTTTCTGCGCTATAATGAAAGAAACAACGTGCGACCACGCGAACAAGAATTATAAGTAGGAGGAACTGCAAATGGAACGAGTTGCAAAATTCTTAAAAGACGCAGGCGTTTATTATCTTGCTACCGTTGAAGGCGACCAGCCGAGAGTGCGTCCGTTCGGCACCGCCCATATTTTTGAGGGAAAACTGTATATCCAGACAGGAAAAGTCAAAGATGTATCCAAACAACTGCTCGCAAATCCAAAGGCCGAAATCTGCGCGTTCAAAAAAGGCGAATGGATCCGCATCGCGGGAGAGTTAGTGGAAGACGACCGGATGGAAGCGCGCCAGTCGATGCTGGACGCATACCCAAGCCTTCAGAAAATGTACGCGGCCGACGATGGTAACACACAGGTATTCTATTTCAGGAACGCCACGGCTACGATCAGCTCTTTCAGCCATGACCCGGAGATCATCACGTTCTGATACGGATTGCCGGCGCTTTCGTGCTCCGCAGGCAGACGATATTTTATAATCCGTTGGGGAATTCAGAAGGTTTGTTGCAAAGAGCAGCTTATTGACACCGCCCGTGCCAAAACCAGGAAAGGAATGTTGGTAAATAATGCGAAAAAAACTCCCGGTTGGAATTGAAAATTTCGAAGAATTCTCAACTGAAAATTTTTATTATGTGGATAAAACCTCTTTTATTTCAGCGCTATTACAAAATTGGGGAAAAGTGAATTTATTCACCCGCCCCAGACGTTTTGGCAAATCTTTGAACATGAGTATGCTGAAATGCTTCTTTGAGATTGAAAACGACCCGGCGCTGTTTGATGGCCTAAAGATTACACAAGAAAAAGAACTGTGTGCGAAATACATGGGAAAATTTCCTGTAATCTCCATAAGTCTGAAAAGCGTGGACGGTTTAAACTACGAAACGGCAGTTGCGGCGCTGCAGACAGTCATGGGAAATGAGGCCAGCCGCTTCTCCTTTCTCCGGGAAAGCACGGTTCTTGATCAGAAGGATAAAATCGCATATAGCCGCTTGATCCATGTGGAAAAAGATGGAGACACAAGCTATTCCATCCCTTACCCCACGCTGATCGACAGCCTGAAAACCCTCTCTCAGCTCCTGGCCAAGCACTATAACCAGAAAGTCATTCTTCTGATCGATGAGTATGACGTTCCTATGGATAAAGCCTTCCAGTCGGGTTACTATGATGAAATGGTAACCCTTATCCGTAATCTGCTTGGAAATGCCCTGAAGACAAATGACAGTCTTTACTTTGCTGTTCTCACCGGATGTCTGCGGATTTCCAAAGAAAGTATCTTCACAGGTCTTAACAACCTGAAAGTACACACAATTTCAGATGTCCGGTATGATGAGTTTTTTGGTTTTACCAATGCAGATGTGGATGAATTATTGAACTTCTATGGCCTGTCCGCTTACAAAGGAGTGATCCGCGATTGGTACGATGGATACCACTTTGGTGATACAGAGGTGTACAGTCCCTGGGATGTGATCAACTATTGTGATGAACTGCTGGCTGATCCGGAAGCCGAGCCAGAAAATTACTGGGCCAACACAAGCGGGAACGACCTCATCCGCCGCCTGTTAAAGACAGCAAACCAGACCGCACGAAACGAAATCGAGCAGCTGTTAAACGGAGGAGCTATCACCAAAACCATCCGTCAGGAATTGACATACAGAGATGTAGAAGATTCCATCGACAATATCTGGAGCGTCCTCTATTCTACCGGATACCTGACCAGGCAAAGCCGCCTGCCGGGCAAGCAAATGCAACTGGTTCTTCCAAACCGGGAGGTAAAAGAACTGTTCATCGATCTGGTAAAAAACTGGTTTGAAGAAACGACTTTGGCAGACTCTGCAAGAATTAACCGCTTCTGCGCAGCGTTCCCGGTGGGAGATGCCGCAACGATCCAGGAGATGCTCCATGATTATCTGTGGGATTCCATCAGTGTAAGGGATACCGCTGTCCGGACAAATATGAAAGAAAATTTTTACCACGGTATGCTGCTTGGATTGCTTCGAAGCCAGGGAAACTGGCTGATCAAGTCCAATGCGGAGACAGGGGAAGGTTACAGCGATATCTCCATCCAGACTCCGGATCGGATTGAAATTGTGATCGAACTGAAGTATGCGAAGGATGGAAATCTGGAATCAGCCTGTGAAGAAGCTTTGAATCAAATAGAAGAGAAGAAATACGCGGAAGGGTTGATGCGACGCGGCACAAAAGAGTTGGTTAAATACGGGATTGCTTTTTGGGAGAAGGAATGTATGGTTGTGGTGGGATAAAATAAAACATTGCAGCTGCGCTCTTGCAATAGCTGCAATGTTTTTCTTATATATTCTTACAAACTAAGGCCCAAAATTTCCCTGATTCCATAAGCAACCCCATCCTCGTCGCAGGACAAAGTCACTGCGTCAGCCGCCTCCATGCAGTTCAAAGAAGCATTGGCAACCGCAATCCCTGTTCCGGCGTCTGCCAGCATTTCCGCATCATTGTCCCCATCGCCAAAGGCCACCGTTTCTTCCCGATCAATTCCCAGTCGTTCTCTGAGAAACTTTACCGCGGAATGTTTTCCCGCCCTTCTATCAGAAACCTCAATCAGCTGCTCCACCGAAGTTGTCAGATAAACCTCTGGACACTCCTCCTCCAGCATCGCCATCAACTGCTGCTTTTTCTGCGGCTTTCCGACAATCAGATCCACACTGTCCAACCGTTCCTTATTCCTGCACAGAAAACTTCGAATATCCTCTACTGGCGTTCTCGTCCTCTGAATATAAGGAACTGCCTCTTTTACGGCTCCAAATGCTGTCGGCGTGCGGATATAGGAAGGGTCCGCGTACGCTTTTCCATTCACAAAAGCTTCATAGGTAATGGCTTCTTTTTCCGTCAACTCCAGAATCTTGTTCACCATCTCTGGCTTCAGCAGAAAGCGCCGCAGACAGACCGGCTGTTTTCCCAAAAGTTGATAGATAGCCGCACCGTTGGACGTGATTATGTAATTCAAACCACGAAGTTCCAGAATTTCTTTCGGGAAGGTATCGAGGGCACGGCCGCTGGCAGGTACTATCTGGATACCAGCTCTTATGGCCGCTTCCAACACTCTTTTGTTTTCCTGCGTCAGATGTCCGGTCCGGGTTAGGGTTGTGCGGTCGAGGTCGAGGGCAATCATTCGCACTGGCATAAATATTCCTTCTTCTTTTTATGATGATTATTTCGGAGCCGCACCATTCCGTGTTCTGTTGAAAACTTTTCCTATTATCTCCATTATAATATCTTCTCTCAGCAATATGAGAATACTACCATATACCACAAAATAAACAACAGCTAATATCAACAACTTGACAAATAAAGATTCGACTGTAATAAAAATATTTAAAATAGTTAGTACGCTTAACGCGAACACATTCGCAACCACAATTTTGCCGCAGTTTTTAAAGTTTATCATTTCCAGTATACTTCCTTTAATCATATATATTTGTACTACCAATACACTGAACTCAGCAATCATCGTGGCTAAAGCTGCTCCGGCTGCCCCAAATAAAGGGATTAATATCGAATTCAAAATCAAATTCACAATCGCCCCAGCTATCGTCGATATTACTGTTTTCTTCTCCTCGCCAACAGGGACTAGTATTTGAATTCCTATGATATTTGTTATTCCTATAAAAATAATCGATGGTGTAATAAATTGCATTGGTAATATAGATTTCGAATAACCATCCCCCGCCAAAAACAAAATGCAGTCTGCAGCTTGTACAATGCAAAAAACAGATAACGGAATCGAAATCAACAAAACAAAATTAAACGATTTTCTAATAAGTGCTATAAACTCTTTTTTCATACCATTCGTTAAATAATATGATAACCTTGGCAATAAAACAGTTCCTAAGGCCGTCACTACACTTACGAGAATTCCCTTTAGTTTAACGGCTGCATTGTAATAACCTACTTCACTATCTCCTGAAATAAACCCCAGCATTGTTGTGTCTAAACTTGTATAGATAATCGTTGAAGCCGTTAACAGAAATAACATCATAATAGGTTTAAGATGCGTTCTGAATTCCAAAGGATATTTATTATTCAGTTTAACAAATTTATTCAGCCGAAAAAAATTCAAAATATTAGATCCACTAGTACCCACTACACAAATCAATCCATATTTTATATAATCCTCACTTTTATGCACAAACAAAAACATTAAGACAATGGACAAAATCTTAAATGCTAAATTTCTGAATGTAATATAGTCATATTGTTCAATAGCCTGATAAAACCATTCTACCCCTGTTACCGTTAATAGAATTGTGACAGAATTTATTAACATCAATGGTTTTTCTTCTTGCAACCTCGGAATAAATGTTAACGCCACGAAGAACAATATATACGATACAATCATCATTATAGAACTGATTATTAAAAGCTCTTTTACTGTTTTACTTAACTTTTCAACATCTTCCCTGTATTTTGCACATATTCTTACACCATATGTAGGGATGCCCAAACTAGCAATGACACTAAAATAATATATTACTGAGGACGCAAAAGCTACCTTCCCATTTCCTTCTGCCCCAAGTATACGTGAAACATATGGGAATGTAATCAAAGGAAATACAAACGAAGACATTTTCAAAATAACATTCATTATTAAATTGTACTTGACAGAATGTATCTTTATTTTTTGATCACTCATAATATAGAAACAAGATGTTCACTATAATCTGACACCTTTCTTTCCTTTCATATACTTTATTAACTATGATTTACAGATTCTTTTTACTAATAATCTGGGTGAGGGATTTTCCTTAACTACATAGTAATTCAAAAACAAAAGAAACGGATTCAACTCTAATTGCATCAGTCTTGGCTCCATAATGCATACAACCATAACCACTAACAGTCCTATAATGCCACAAATATTTTTTTCTTCGCAAAATTTTTTTAAAAGCAGAAAAAAACCTATAATGACAATCACAAAAAAAATCAGTCCATAGTCAAAAATATTTTTCATATAGGAACAATCGACAAAATTGTATTGTTCAGCAGTAATTTCTCCCACAGAATTTGTTCCAGAACCAACCCATGTAATTTTCTGTCCCCAAAAATTAAAACCATAAAAATCAAAAGCTCTCTTTGCTAACTCAAATCTTCCGTTCAAAATTTGATCAAAACGGTGTAAAAATACATTTTGAGGATTATAAAAAACAGAAATAATTATCGGCAATATCACTGCAACAAAAAACATTCCATATATTATCTTATACTTTACTAGTATCAAAAACTTATGCTTTACAAACTGTAATTTCAAAAGTGACATCAATGTTGTGAACGCCAGTATAAGTATAAAAGTCATCCTAGCATCCGTAATTTTATAAACTAACAAATTGATAAAATTACATACAAGATATATTTTTAAATTACAATTTTGATAATATAAATAGTAATATAAAATAATCAGCGTCAAAACATGCGCTGCTGTTTCCAACGGGTATATATATCCAAAAGAATATCTCCAAGTACCATCTGATCTAAGAAATGTCACATCTTCAATTATTCCAAAGGACTGAGCAAAAAAACAAGCCATCATAAAAAAAATGCCACCCCATAATACAACATTTAAAACTTGCTTTAAGTCAGTAAAACTCAAAGACCACATTAATATCAGCAACAGAAATGGCATTGTATATCCGCTAAAACAAAACACTAAAAAAGTAACACATGCGAGTAGGCACAAAAGGATATGTTTCTCTATATACCCAAAAACCTGTCCGAAAATATCTTTTAAATTTTTAACTTCTTTCCAACTTATCATAAAATAGATTCCCAAAAGAGAAAAAAGTGCATAGGAAAAATATCTCCCCAGCTTTGTTGCTTTTTGAATAAAAATTATTTTGTCAAACATAGTTATAGATGATAAACAACAAATAAAATATATTGCAAAAACTAAGTTATATATCGTTTCTTTCTTCCATTTCTTTTCTTTCTCTATCATATTTTACTCCCCTAAATTTTCATTTAACAAATCTTTAAATACTTTTTTTGTAAAAAAACCATTTCTTACTTTTTCGCCCAATTTTACTACATTGGATTTTTTTTCTTGATAATCCGAAAAATCCAGATCATTAATTTGATATAAATCATCAACAACATATCCTATGTTTTGCTTTTTAACAAAATCTGCTATCGCAGATTGTTTCCAGACAATCACCGGTAAATTTGAAGCAATATAACAGGATAATTTATGCGGATTATTATAACGTGTATAATTCTTATATCCCGCATTTTCATCTGAACTATCTAAATTTCCATCCCACACAAGACCCAAATCGCCTTCGAGCTTTAGCGGCAGTTCATCCGGAGGAAAACTACCTTTATAAATTATTCTTTTATTTTCCAAAGGTGTTGACAATATCCCATAAACATTAATAATGAAATGAATTTCATTTTCGTTCAACTGTCGTAAAAAAGGAGCCTTATCTAGATTTCCAGTATATATTAAGTTTAAACTACTCGGAACAAATTTTTGATTACGTAATTTTACATTATCTTCACATAAATAGTCAAATAGTTCTAGAACATATATCTTATTTGCATTGATTCCTTGTTCTACCAGAAACTTTTTCATGATACTATTATGCGCAATAATCCCCGAAAAAGAATCCAGCATAGAAATCTCCTGTGCCAGTTTAGACTGTTTCAAATGCCTCAATCCCTCAATATCGTGAATAAGAACCACTTTATTTTGGGCAAGATCTAAAACTTTTTGAGAATCAGTAAAAGGAAATTGTATCACAACCAAATCTTTTGTGCACATAGCAGTCAAGTAAAACAAAGCTTTTTTTATCTTCGTCATAATGTTATTTCTATCATTTACATGATTCGTCATAATTCTAGCATTAAAATTCTTTTTTAACACCTTCTCCACATCTATCTTTGCTTTGGGCCCCGCATTAAAACTTGTACTAACATACTGTGATACAACTCTCATAGACAACTCCTTAAACTTCATCTAATAGTTCAATCCATTCGTTCATTATTGACTCTAAACTAAGTTTTTTAATATACTTTTCTGTGTTCGAAGAAAATTTCTCCAATACATTTCTATTTTCCATTAATTCTAACAGTTTATCAGCCAACATATGGATATTAGCATTATCAATCAAATATCCGTTCTCATTATTATATACCAATTCGCGGATTCCTCCCTCACAATCAAAAGCTACCACAGGCAAACCCTTGGAGAGAGCTTCAATAACGACTAATGGTAATCCCTCATAACGAGAAGATAATACATATATAGAAGCGTTCAAATACTCCTGCTCTACATCCTTTGAATATCCTGCCAACCTGCACCGCTTCAAATCGTTATTTTGTATTTGTCTATTTAATTCAGTTTCTAACCTGCCTTCACCAACAATCTCCAATTCCCATTCCTGATTATTCTTCTCTACTTCTTTCCATGCATCTAAAAGCATATCAAATCCTTTTTGCGGAGTAAGCCTCCCCACAGCTAATACTCTTTTTTTTGATAAATCTGTTTTTTTCCTCCCAACAAATGTTACTGGATTGTAAATATACTTTATTCGATTTGTTTTTTTATATTTCACTTCATAATTACATAAATCATATTTACTTAATACAACAATATAATCTGCAAATTTAGCAGCAAATTTTCTGGAAAAATTTACAAATCCCCCAAAATCCGTAAGACAATTAAAATGCTCCCACCCAATACATTTGCATATTTTCTTTTTCTGCAACAAAAACAGATATAAATACAATGCAACATCTACTGCTATCATAATGTCTATTTTCTTATTTATGACATCTCTTTTTAATTTTTGATAAATTACTATTTTTCTCAATACAGGATTCTTTACATTCTCCCCATGCAAAGAAACCAGTTCAACATTATCCTTTGTATAAAATCGTCCGATATCTCCATTTCTAATACTGTAAATAGTTACATTATAGTTTCTCTCACTTAATCCATTGGAAAGAATTGATGTCACACGCTCAGTACCACCATTTCCAGAAAAATCAGTGATTAAAAAACCAATTTTCTTACTCATATCAACACCCTTTTATTCGTATTTCCTAATATAATACTGCTGAATAAAATCCGCAGTTCTCATCAAATCATATCCATGGTCAACAATATATTCATGCATATCCAAATGTTTATATTCACTTTCGGAAGCTTCAAGACTTCTTTGGGCCCACGTTTTAGCCGAACTACTCAGAGAACAGCGATAAAACAATGGAGAAACATTTGCCTCTTTCGGTAGACCATCCGAACAAATTGCAGGTATTCCTGAAGCCTGTGCTTCAATCGCTACAATACCCAAACCTTCGAACAAAGACGGAAACACAAAAATATCCATCGCCTGATAGATACGATACATGTCTTTTCTATTACGAAGAAATATCACATTCTGCTCCAATCCTAACCGACTCACCTTTTCTCGTATTTGCTTCTCCAATTCCCCTGTTCCAACTAATAATAGAACGGCATTCTCCTTGAGTTGCTTTATTTCCCAAAATATGTCCAATAAAAACATATGATTTTTTTGCGGATGCAAACGCCCAACATGGCCCACCACAAATTTTCTTTCAAGAGCAAGTTCTTCTTTAATTGCTTGACGTGTTTCCTGATTGGCGATAAATTTTTTTGAATCTATTGCATTATTTAAAACTTTAAATTCCTTTTGCTTAAATAAATAGCGTCCCGCCGCTTCTGAGCAAGCAAAAAAATCAGTCGCGTTAATAGTGAATAGTTTCTGCATAATCAACTTTGGGATATATTTTATATCATGTACTGTCTCATTATTATGAGAATGAGCAATTCTCACGGGAATTTTTGCCTTTTTTGCTGCTTTTAGACAAAAATATCCAAACGTAAATGCATGACAGTGGACGATCTTATATTCTTTATGTTCACTAAAAAAGTGCTTCAAATCTTGTTTAAACTTCAACAAATTAAGGTCTTCGCGAAAAGAGAATTTATACAATCTTCCACCCAAGGATCTGATTTCTTCTTCGTAGAACTGTTTTTCCTTGTAAACAACCAGAAAATCAAACTGTACTCTACTTCTATCAATGTTTCTATATAAATTCATCAATAACGCTTGAGTTCCCCCAGCTTCCATACGCTGCAAAATATGCAATACTCTAATTGGCTGATTCATACACCTAACCTCATTTACATTTTCTTTTTATTAGTAATTTTAATTTCGATGGCACAATATTTTTTATTAAATTTGACAGTTTCTTTTTTTTCATCTTCCCCGAAATGATTTTTGATATTTTATCAAATGATTGGTTAGCGATTTCTAAAGTATCGCTGCGATTTTCCGGCATTTTAGAAGGAACATTTAAGTTGTGATTATACTTAGAAACTTTTTCAGGTGTTGATTGATACAAACAGATGCTTTCTTGACACAATTCTAAAAGTTTACTTCCTTTTAAACTATTTGATAAAATTAGTGAAATGCCTTTTTTCTCATCCAGATGATTTGTTTTCAACAACTCAAAATCTGTTTTTTCAATTCCCCAATAATCTCCCAACGTTATATCTGCTGGTCTATCTAAGCCTGCATATTTACATGAGTAACAAGCATCTCTGAACACACTTCCCTCATTAAACAAATAATAATATTCACTGGAGGCTGAATTAATTTTCTTTTTATAATTTTTAAACTTTATTATTCCATTTGTGCCCCAACCATATTGTTTATCTCGAAATTTAATGACTTCAATTTTTCCGTGTTTTTTCTCTTCAAACTCGAGATACTTTTGAAACAACTGATTACTAGGAACCCCATGACAAACAATATCTATTGTATACAAATTCTCATAGTCCTTTTGTAAAAATCCATACAATCCATCTACCTGACATGGTGTACCAGAAAACATCACATGTTCACCTGCATCCAAAAGCTCTCTCACCTGTGAAAACACAGTTCCACTCATACTTTGTACATATTTTGATCCCTGCATTCGATAAATATCTGATATCGAATTAGATACGATATGCTGCACCCGGAATTTCTGGTCATAAACAGCACCAGACACATATCCACCGCTTTTTATAAATTCTTTTGCCAAAGTAGCAAATATGCCTCCGGAGCTTGATTTCATCAATAAAAACTTATCCTTAGTAACTGCAGCATATGCCTGATGGTCAACGCTATACGCTATTCGATTCTGAAAATTGCAAATCTTTCTGCACAATCCACAATCCACACATAATTTCTGATTTATCTGTGGAAAAACAAACCCTTCAGTATCCTCCTGCATTGCAATAGCATTTTTAGGGCAAACGCTAAAACAAGCAGAACAACCACAACAATATTTTTTTTCGTCGAAAACGGCTCTCATCATACTACCCCACTATATTTTTTTGTAAGTAGTCATACGCTTTTTTTCTTTCTTTCATAATAATTTTTTCCACATTCGAATAATCTATGTCTTCATAAATACGTTCCAAATGATCAACTTTTTCCACTGCTCTGTGAGATAGCTTTAGGGTATTTAATAAGTCTGTTAGCTTTTCTTGATTTCCATAACTGTTATTAATACTTTTTCTGACAATTGTAAAAAATGGTTTATGATTTATAATGGAAAAGATAGTTCCATGAAAGGTATCTGTAATTACACAATCTGCATTTTTAAAATATCCTAACACATCAAAGGGAGAGCAATCTTTAAACACACCTTTACAATGCTGTATCCCCCCAAGAAACAAAATCTCCTTTTTGCTTTTTTGGGCAAATTTTTCTATTTTTTTAGCCTCATCTCTTGTTATCCTGCCTGAATAACCATATAAAATGATATATGGTTTATCCAGCCTTAAATCATTTGGTATGCGCGAGCATTGATGCATATAATCAAACACCAACACCGGATCTAAGTGTTTCTGAGGTTCTTTTCCTAACAGACTTTTTACTATTAATATCGAATTTTCATCTCTCACCGATAAAGACTTAAAATGACTCAGATACCTTTTTATCTCTGCCTTTTTTCCATACAACTCTAGTTTTTCCAAAGTAGTATTTCCAAATGAAGCAGCAAAACTGATTAAATAATCTGTTTTGCATCCTTCACCAAATAACTCCGGCGAAAATCCCACGTTCGTATTGTCCTGAATACAATTAAAAACTTCGTCGCTGCCAATCACCAATACATCTAATTCAGGCAAGTAATTATACTTTTGTCCTATCTCCAGCATAGGCAAGTACTTTTTTGCGTATGTTCTTTTATAATTAATAAAACTCAGCTTGTTTTTTAAACTTGTCCTTATCCCCAAAGCTTCAGAAACTTTCATAAATATTCTTTGAAACTTTGTATTTTGTCTATTGTCGCTTATCAACGTCTTCCCTACGTGATAGTCAACAAACTGCACTTCCACCCCCAACTCTTCCAATACTGTTTTTAATGCATATGCCTGTAAGAACGAACCATAATTTAATATTCTCTGCATAGACATAATTCCAATTTTTTTCATTTTTTTAATTCCTTACTCAAAGTTGAAATAATTTTACTGAAGTTTTCATTAAACGCATAGTTATTGCTAACCATAAACTGCCCATCTTGAACAAAACTGTGCGATTTATCAATTGCCTCTTTCAATTCATCAATATCATACACTCCAATTATATTCCCAAATCTTTTTTCCACAAGTTTTACAAATTCCATCTGATGATTATTTACATGTTCGCCATACTTCTCTTGTCGAGGAACAACAACTGGCATTTTTTTTATTTCTAAAGCTTTCATGAAACTGGCAGGTCCACCATGTGTAATGATAATATTTGCTCTTGTATACAAATCATTCATTTTATCATATGCTAAAAATCGCTTCCACTTACAGCATTTAGGTATGTATGTAGAATACCCAATTTGCATATAAACCTCTTCTTGAATGACACTATCTCGCTTTAATTCATCAACTTTCTTGATTAGTCTATTAAACTGCTGTTCGTGTGTTCCGACAGTAACAAAAATCATGTTCTCTCCTCCCTAAAAGATGCTTCCGAGATTTTTAGCCTTGGGATAAACTTTTAATTGTTCTTCCCATTGTACAATAAATTCATCTACGATTGGATAAACTAATTTTCCAGTTAATGTTGGTTTATCAACACGATCGAAAACCTCTATATATATCAGCTTTTTTCCAAAGATTTTACCCAGGTAAAAAAAGGGGACTGCCACTGCCGCTCCAGAAGATATAAGTATATCTGGTCTCTCCTTTCTCAACACTTTCCAAGCTACAGAAATATTTTTAATAAGGTTTTTCAAATTACGGTTGGTGGGATAATAGCAAGGATACATTTTTTCATCCTTCAACATGCTTCTTGCATCTTCCTTATCAAAAGTAACCCATATCCGATCATATTGACTCCAAGTGGGCTTTAGCATATACAAATGTGTTAAATGTCCACCACTTGATCCCACTAAACAAATTTTCATACCCATTCTCCCGTTGTTATGATTTATCTGATATATCTCCAGAATTTATGCAATTCCTTGTATTCCTTGCAAATTTTCATTTTAATTTCTCCCACATATTCATCGCCGATTCAATTACCTTATCCATATCATAATACTTATATTCACCCAAGCGGCCGCCAAAAATCACTTTTTCTTCTCCAGCTGCTTTTTGGGCATATTGCTGATACAAAGCCTGATTTTTCTCATCATTCACCGGATAATAAGGTTCCATCCCCTCTTTCCAGTCTGTGGAATACTCTTTGGAGATCACAGTCTTGGGCTGTGTTCCAAATTCAAAATGCTTATGCTCGATGACGCGGGTATATGGCGTTTCTCTGTCTGTATAATTGACAACCGCAACCCCCTGGTAGTTTTCCATATTCAAAACTTCCGTCTCGAAACGCACCGTGCGGTACTCCAGTTTTCCCAGACAAAAATCATAATACGCGTCAATAGGGCCGGTATAGACAACTACATCCCCCATTGCGGAATACTTTTCTTTATTCTCCAGGAAATCCACGCCGGTTTCGATATCCGCGCCTTCAAAAAGTTTCTCTATCAGCACGTTATATCCCCCAATGGGAATCCCCTGATAGAGATCGTTAAAATAGTTATTATCATAGGTAAAGCGGACCGGAAGTCTCTTGATGATAAAGCTGGGAAGATCTTTGCAGTCCCGTCCCCATTGCTTCTCCGTGTATCCTTTCACCAGTTTGCGGTAAATATCTGTGCCTACCAGCTTGATCGCCTGCTCTTCCAGATTCTTTGGCTCGCCCGGAACACTTGCGCGCTGCTCGTCAATCTTCGCCTTTGCCTCTGCGGGCGTACGCACTCCCCACATCTTACTGAACGTATTCATATTAAATGGCATGTTGTAAATCTCGCCCTTATAGTTTGCAATCGGTGAATTGGTATAACGGTTAAACTCCACCAAGGAGTTTACAAAATTCCACACTTTCTTATTACTGGTATGGAAAATGTGGGCGCCATATTTGTGTACATGGATTCCCTCAATATCTTCGCAGTATACATTGCCGCCAATATGCTCCCGTTTTTCAATCACCAGACAGCTTTTCCCTTCCTGGCGGGCCAGATAATTGATCACTCCTGAATACAGGCCGCTTCCCACTAATACATAATCATAATGCTTCATTTCCCTGTCTCCTCACAATCGTTATTTCGCTCCTACTTTTTTAAATATAACCACAATGGTTTTTAAGATGATTTTGGCATCCAGCTGCAGTGACCAATTATCAATATAGTCCAGATCCATGCGGACGACCTCTTCGAAATCTTCTATATTGCTCCGCCCGCTGACCTGCCACATCCCGGTCAGGCCCGGTTTCATACTGAGCCGGCGTTTATGACGTGCCTCATACTGCTGAAACTCATCCACTGTCGGGGGTCTTGTCCCCACAAGACTCATGTCGCCTTTTAAAATATTCCAGAACTGCGGCAATTCATCTATGCTCGTTGCACGAATAAATTTTCCAACTTTTGTCACTCTCGGGTCGTCTGTCATCTTAAACATCAGGCCCTTCATTTCATTTTTCTCCATAAGCGCGGCCTTTCGCGCCTCCGCGTCCTTGTACATGGAACGGAATTTATAAATATAAAAATATCTTCCATTCCTTCCGACACGCTTTTGTTTGAAGAAGAGTGGTCCCGGCGATTCCAGTTTCAGGATTGGCGCGAGAAAAACTGTGACTACCGCTGTAATAACTAAACCAACCAACGCTCCGGCAATATCGATAATCCGCTTCATCACCAGTTTGTTGTAATCAAAAAACCTTGGCGCAAAACTGACCACCGGATAATCTCCGATCATATCAATCTGCTTTCCGAAACCTTCCTGGCCTTCCAGCACATTGATATTCAGCTGTACCGTGATTCCCATTTCCTCAAATTCTTTGATAAACTGTTCCAGAGCTTTTCCATCCGAATATGATATATTGATATAAGCGACATCAACAATTTCCTTTTTCGCATCCTCAAAGAGATTCTCCCTGGACGCGACGACGGGCACTCCGCCGATGCTCTCGCCTCTGCGGTCCGCATCCAGGATTGCTATACGCACGGTGTAATACGCAAATTCTTCGCTTTTTTTCAGCTGCTGCAGTACGTTTTCTACCCGGTCCTCTGTCGTGACCAGGTACATATGCTGTTTATTTCCCAAGACGTTCTGCTTTTTCAGGATCTCTTTTACAGCTATGTGCCCCAGATACATCAAAATAATATTACTCAGCACAGTCAGCAGCCAAACGCCTCTGGACAAATAGTCCATTTGACGGGCAAGAAAAAAAATAACAGCCAAAACAGCCGCAACAAAAATGTTAACTTTTATAATATAAACAAATTCCTCATACTTATCCCTCTGCATCAGGTACTGGTTCATATTAAAGAAAATAAACACACAAAAATAGGCCAAAAAGACCAGCCACAAGTTTCCAATAACGTCATTCATGGAAAGCCCCAGTGGATTCGGTCTGATTTTCAGCCTTACATAACTTGCGAACAGATAACCAACGATCATACACGCCGCATCAACGATCATTAAAAGTAAATTTTGAAATTTCTGTTTTTGCTGATACATCGCAGAAACTCCCCCTCTTTGTTCACTTTCTACTTTAGTCTTATTTCTTATTTTATCATATCCACATTTAAACCGCAATATTTTATAAATATTTAACAATTTTATGTCTATTTCGTTAACTCATATTCTCTTCCATATGTTTCTGGCCGCAAAAAAACAGGCGGACCTCCCCCGAAAGGTCTGTACCGCCTGTTTCATCCATACTTCCTGTTCGTGTCCTGCATCAGTCATCCACAGGACTTTTTCGCTGCCTTTTCCATCAATCTTCTGCTGCCGCTCCAAAGCGTATTTGAAAATTGCTTTCCGCAAGATGCGCGTCACAGTTTGCAGGGCGTGCAGATTACAGGGAGGAATCCGGGAACACGCTCCGGCGCTTTTTTCCCGCCTTTCACCCCTCTCCCAGCCGTCTCCATCAGCTCTGTGGTTCGCCCAGACCGCTCTCCACCGCCGTCACCAGCGCGTCCAGAGCCTCCTGCTCGTCCTCGCCTTCGCAGATCAGCAGAATCTCATCGCCGCTTTTCACACAGGCGCCGAGGACACTGAGCACGCTCTTGGCGTTTGCCGTGGTATCGCGGAACTGAAATTTCACGATCGATTTGTATTTCATCGCTTCCTTACAAAGATTTCCTGCCGGACGAAGATGCAGTCCTGTTGGGTTATTCACAGTAACCTTTTTACTTACCATTTCCGTTTCCTCCTAATTTGCATTTGCAGAGGCTTTTGCAGAAGTGTCTGTCTTTTCCCGCAGATGCACTGTCACAGTTACCTCGTCAGTCTTGTTGTCGTCTCCGTTTACCAGTTCGTAGTTGTTCGGCAGCTCGATTTCCACCGGAACCACATAATCTCCCTCACCTTTTCCGGCAAGATTGATGGCTGCCTTGATCTGCGAGGTCTGGAATGTCTTCAGGTTTGCGTCGGACGCCATGATCCGGACCGGTATCTGTGTCTGGTCATAGGAAACGCTCAGGTTGGTTCCCAGATTCATCACGGAAATATTGTCCACATCCAACTGGAATTCCTTACTTCCGTTTGGAAGAATGGATACATGCACCGTCACCGTCTCCGCGGAGTTTGTGATGGTCAGCTCCGGCTCTTCGGTGAGAAGATCGTCAATATTGACTGTGATATCCGTATCCTTGCTCTGTCCGTCAATATTGATCATATCGCCGGGAATCGTAATCTTGTTTCCGTTTGCGGCCAGTTTCTTCAATGCTTCCTCAGAACCCGCCACTGTTATTTCCTCCGGCGTCGTGGTCACGTCCGCCACCTGATAGCCGTGAGCCGGCGTTCCGGTGTAAGCGGCTTCCAGTCTCACGCCTGTCTGTCTTCTCCACAGTACGATCGATACGTCAATCTCACGGATTCCTGTCTCAAAGGTCAGAAAGTTCATCTGCGTTTCTGTCATCGCGTCCAGGTTTTTGTCTATAACCGCCAACGTTCCCCTGACGGTTCCGGACTCCGACATTCCGCTTACATCCACCCGGGCCACAATGCTGCTGATCTTTTTGATCAGGGATTCCGGTCCTGAAACAGTGATCGTAGACGGGTCCGCAATTTTTTCCCCAATCTCGTACTCCTTCGCCGGCTGAGTATCTCCCACGTCTACGCTGATGGGAAATTTGGCGCTGTCCACATCCTCGATCTCAATCGGTATGGTCGTCGTCTGCGTATGTATGGAAACGCCTTTTTCCGCGGACGCTCCCGTACAAACCGCCGTAACAGGCACATACACCGGATCTGTGTCCATGGTCACGATCTGTGTAAGATCGGCAGTCACTGCAATGTCGCTGGCTTTGATCCCATTGACCACCGACCGGTTTCCCCGCACGGAAACTGCGATGGACTGGTACTGCTCGGACACCTGATACGTTTTCTTTCCCTCGGCGAGGTAAGATTCGTTGGTAATCTGCACCGGAACGTCCGAAAAAGTTTTTGTGATGATCGGGTCGCTGACAGCCGTTACCACATACCAGATAACCGCCGCGATGACAACGGATATAATCTTCAGCGGCAGGTTGTTCAAAATCTTGTCCTTCATGGTTTACCCGCCCCTTCCTTTTTCTTCTTTTTTATCCGGTGTTTCCCTTTTCCATCCTCGCCCTCCTGCTTGTGCGGAAGCGCCTGAATGGTATGGAGCTGCTCTCTCAGCTCGCCGGCGGTCACTGCTTTTTTCAGCTCGCCGCCCACAGCGTAGGACACGTTTCCGGTTTCCTCCGATACGATGATCGTGAAGGAATCCGTCGCCTCACTGACGCCGACGCCCGCTCTGTGACGGGTACCCAGGTCTTTGCTCAGCGACATATTGTCCGACAAAGGCAGATAACAGGTAGCCGACACGATCCTGTCTCCCCGTATGATCACCGCGCCGTCATGCAGCGGCGTATTGTGCTCAAAAATATTGATCAGCAGCTGGCTGGTCACAATGCCGTCCACCATGATTCCTGTCTTTTCATACTCTTCCAGCGTGATATTCCGCTCAATAACGATCAGCGCTCCTGTCTTGACCGAACCCATTTCGTAGCACGCCCGCACGATCTCGTTCACCGTCTTGTCACTGAACCTTTCCTGCTTCTCGGAGGAGCCGGGAAATGTGATCGTGGACAGCAGCGTTTTTTCCCCCAGCTGTTCCACCGCCCTTCTCAATTCCGGCTGGAAGATGATCACAAGCGCAGTCAGGGCCACGCCGCCCAAAGCGCCCAGCAGATACAGAAACGTCTGCATCTGGAAGATGCTTGCCAGTACGGCAAACGCGATAATTACCAAAATCCCCTTTAACAGTGTATACGCCTTCGTATTCTGCACCCATCGGATCAAATGATACACAAAATAGGCGATCAGCAGTACCTGTACAATATCTATGAGTTCAATGGGTTTCGGAAGCGTTACCTCTGATAACCTGAGCGTTATCCAATTCCAAACCGCATGCACACTGTCACTCCCCTTCCTCCTGTTTTTTCCTCTGTAATCCGTTTGCCGCCGGACAGCGCGTGTTTCTCTGTTCGGCCGGCAGCTTCTCTTATAAGCGTTTCAATGTATCCGTCAGCTTTTCCTCAAAATCGACGGACTGAAAATATTCATCTTTTCTCTGTTCCTCAGGGTCGGTTTCCCCAGATGCCTGCTCCGGACGCTGTCCCTGCTCTGCCTCGCCGGCGTCTTTTGCTTTGTTTCCTGTTTCCCCGTCCTGTCCGGAACCGGCAGGCGCACCGTATCTTGCAAGAAGCTCTTCCGGGATTTCCGGAATCTCCCCGGTCCGCAGGTCCATGTTCCCGCTGCCCTGCACGTCCGGTTCTTCTCTTCCAACCGTATACTCTTTCAGAACTTCTTCCGTGTCATATGTTTCATGCTCATCCGCTGTCTCGTTTCCGTCGCTGTCCCCGTCTTCCCGCGGTTCCTCCTCACTGATTGTTTTAATGGTACGTTTGGGATTCGACACGGCCATCTTGGGGATTGCCTTCACATAATAATAATACTCATCGTCCTGAAAACGGAACATTTTGCTTCTGGAATAATCGCCGCCGAACACAAACAGCTGCAGCACAAAGCAGATCAGACAGCTTCCCACGGTTCCCGCCAGAAGTGTCGGCACAGACACATCCAGCTCGAGAAACAGGGCGCCGGCCAGCTGGATCACAAGGTAGGCGATACCGCCGGCGATCACAGAAATCTGCCATGCGTAATCCGCGTCCAGCGTGCGGATCAGGTAAACCACCAAAAGGGTAACCGCACAGCAGATCAGCGCCACCAGAAGCGTTTCATTCTGGAAGACACCCTCCGCCAGGGTTCTCACGAAATTCAGCATGTCGATTTCTTCCCCTGCGGCGAGTACCGCGATCCGTTCCACGATCAGCCGCATAAAGTAATACACAACCAGACCGCAGGACACCGACAATGCCGACACCGGCCCGCCCACCAGACCAAAAGCGATGGGAACCGCCGCCGGAATATGCAGCGCGCAGGCGAGAGGCGTCAGAACCAGCGCCAGAGCCTCTCCCGGGGCGAAGCGCAGATACAGCACCCAGAGGGCAAGAAACAGTACCGCTCCAAAAGCCGCCGCCAGAATGTGTACGCCGGTACACTGCAGCAGGATCAGCACCATTGCAAAAAACACCATTCCGTTCAGCGGAATGATCGCGCAGATCAGCGAAAGGATCAGCACAATAAAAATATTTCCCAGCGCCGGAACATAATCCAGGGTGTGATTGATGCTCTGAAATACCGCCAGCGCCAGAAAAAATTTCAATACTGGAAGAATGTATGTGCCGTACTCGGCATAAATCTCTTTCAGCTTCTCCTTCAGTTCCAGAAAAATTGTCATGGGGGATTCCTCCTGTTACATTTTGCGCGCAGGTTTCCGTGCGTTGGCGCGCCGTTCCTCTCTGTCGTATTCCCGCAGCAGTATTCCCAGTCTCTGAGTATATTTCTTCACATTTTTCGACGCCTTTTTGTATTTATTCAGCGAAAGAAAAATGGTCAGCAGGGAATAGACTACAAGCATTCCCGCATAGGCTGCTACAAGGATTACCACCAGGAGACGCAGATCTATGGAATCAATCTCTTCCATCAGCCATTCGATCTTCCACACTGCGAGAAGGCCGAGCACCAGAAAATAGCCGATCGTCGTGAGGAAAAAATTTTTCAGCAGCATAAGACCGACATAATCATTTTTGTAATACCGGCTGATTTTCATTTCTTTTTTTCCTTCCTCCTGCTCATAGCGGGCAAGAGCCGTCATCTGACGGATTCTTTCCTTACTCAGCATAGGTTTTTCCTCTTTAACTGTTGTTTCATCGTAACGGTTCTGCAACGCTGAACTGTTACGTTTCGTTAATTGTTTACACCTTCATTATTCTAACATATTATCTGCCAGTTGGAAAGGAGTTATTTCACCCGGCCACTGCCACAAAATATACTTCCTCTGCTCCGGCCTCCTTCAGCAGGGCAGCCAGCACATCCACAGTGCTGCCGGTGGTATAAATATCATCCACCAGAAGGATTCTCCGGTAGCGCAGTTTTTTCCCGGGATGAGATAGCGCGAAAGCGTCCCGGAGATTTTTTCTCCGTTCCTCTGGACTCAGCTCCTTCTGGGGCAGCGTATTTTTCTTTCGCGTGATCAGGTCCGTGTCTACAGGCAGGCCCATCTCCCTGGCCAGCCGTCTTGCCAGGACTTCCGCCTGGTTATAACCCCTGGTCTGCAGCTTCTTTTTATGGACCGGCACCGGCACAAGTACCTCCGGGGACATTTTCCGGAGACGTTCCCCGCCGTAAATCTTTATGGCACGGGCATAAAAGGCCGCGTACTCCTGTCTGCCGGAGTATTTAAAACGCATCAGTGACGCCTGGACCGGCCCGTGATACGGGTACACCGGAAAACCGCTGTCATAGACATGGCGTTCTTTGCCACATTCGCCGCAGTATTCCTCCGTCCAGGAATGGATCGGCCTGCCGCATTTCCGGCACCGTGGTTCCTCCAGCGGTTTCAGTTTTCCCGCGCAGCGACGGCAGAGATACTGCTCTTTTTTCCCCAGAAGGCCGTCGCAGACCGGACACCGCCTGGGATAGATCCAGTCCAGAAGTCCTGCCGCTTTTTTCGCAGCCGCTTTCCTCCACTTCCCAGTATTTGTATTTGAGACAATTCCCGCTTTCCGCCCCTTATGCGGCCTGTTCTTCACTGTTCTGTTCATCTGACGCCTTTCGGATGTCTTCTTCCTCTTCCATATCGTATAACGATTCAGCCGGCTGAATCATTACGGAAATTTTTAACCGTCTTCTCTGCTGCACTCACGGATTCTCTCCGCCAGGGTTGTATATCGGTTTTCCTCGATGTGATTGCCGATCATCGCCTGGAAGGTCACGTCGCTCCCCACCAGTGTCACACATTTGCGCGCCCGGGTCACCGCCGTATAGAGAAGGTTTCTGGTCATCAGCATCCTGGGACCGCCAAGCAGCGGGATGATCACAGCGGGGTACTCGCTTCCCTGGGCCTTGTGTATGGTCGTGGCGTAGGCCAGCTCCAGTTCCTCTGTCTGTTTGAATGTATAGTCGGCGAATCTTCCTTCCTCATACTCTACGGTCACGATCTCTGAATACGGATTGATCTTTCGGATGATCCCCAGATCCCCGTTGAACACGCCCATGCCCCGCTCGGCGACAACGCCGTTGACGCCCCGGATTTCCCATTCCAGCTGGTAATTGTTTTTGATCTGCATGATCTTGTCGCCTTCCCGGAACACGCCGTTGTTGTTTTCCTTCTCCTCCTTGTCCGGTGAGGGCGGATTCAGGTACTTCTGAAGGATCCCATTGAGATTTTCCACCCCCAGCGCACCTTTTCGCATGGGTGTCAGCACCTGGATATCTTTGGGGTCCGCCTCCACATATCTGGGAAGCTTCTGGGAGATCAGAAGGACGATAACCTTCAGGATCACGTTGACATCGTATCGTTTCAGGAAAAAGAAATCCCTGCTCTTATTGTCCAGGACCACCTGCTCTCCATTGTTGATCTTATGGGCGTTCACAACAATATCACTCTGGGACGCCTGGCGGAAGATTCTGGTCAGGCGCACCATGGGAAAACATTCCGAGCGGATCAGGTCCCGCAGAACGCTGCCCGGTCCGACGCTTGGCAGCTGGTTCTGGTCGCCCACAAGGATCAGCCGGGTGCCCGGCACCAGCGCGCACAGCAGCGCGTGCATCAGATGAATGTCCACCATGGAAACCTCGTCGATGATCACCACGTCCGCCTCCAGAGGATTGGAAGCGTTGCGCTCGAAATGTACATGGGCGGAATCGTCGTCCATACCGCCGCTGACCTCCAGCAGCCGGTGAATGGTGCAGGCCTGGTAGCCGGTGGTCTCCGTCATGCGCTTGGCCGCCCGTCCGGTGGGCGCGGCAAGAAAAATATCCAGTCCCTCGTCGGCGAAGTAATGGATCATGGCGTTGATAGTGGTCGTTTTTCCGGTTCCCGGACCTCCGGTGAGGATCATCAGGCCGCTGCTGGCCGCCTCCACCACCGCCTCCCGCTGTACCTGGTCCAGCTCCGTGCCGGTGGTCTTTTCAATCTGCTGCAGCTTCCGGCGCACATTCTCCTTATCGTCCTCGCAGACAATGTTCAGCTCGTGGAGCATTCTCGCACAGTTCAGCTCAAGAAAATAATACTGGCCGGCATAAACCAGACTTTGCTTCTGGCCGTCCGGCAGCGTCCGCTCTTTCACCACAACCTTCCGCTCGATGGACAGATCCATGAGGAATTTCTGCAGATCCTCCACCTGGATGCCAAGAAGCTCTCCGGCTCTGGCCGTCAGGATCTCTTTCGGAAGATACATGTGTCCCTGGGCAGACGCCTGGCTCAATATGTAAAGCAGCGCGCTGCGGACCCGGTATTCGCTGTCAGCGACGATCCCGATCTTCGCCGCGATCTCGTCCGCCATCTTAAAGCCTACGCCCTGTATGTCTTCTGCTAATTTATAGGGATTTTCTTTCAAGATACGGTACAGGCCGTCCCCGTACTGATGATAGATCTTCGCCCCCAGGGCAAGAGAAATTCCATACTGAGACAGGAAGATCATCGCGTTCTGCATCTCGGCCTTCTCCGCCACCTGGGCCGCGATCTCTCTGGCCTTTCGCTCGCTGATCCCTTTGACCTCCGCAAGCCGCTCCGGCTCTTCCTGGATAATTCTTAAAGTTTCTGTTTTAAACCGCCGGACGATCCTTCCGGCCAGCGCCGCGCCCACGCCCTTGATTGCTCCGGAGCCAAGATACCGCTCCAGCGCCGCGGAGTCCTCCGGCACCTTTGTTTTATATGTTTCAATGCGGAACTGGCGGCCGTAGACGGAATGCTCCGTCTCCAGTCCGTCCGCCTCGATCAGTTCTCCTTCGCCCACCGAGGGGAGCGTACCCACGCAGGTCAGCTCCGCACCTTTCATTTTCAAATTTAAGACGGTATAACCGTTTTCCTCATTGCGGAATATGATGTGATCCACATATCCCTCGACTGTTCTTCTTTCCATATCAAAACTGGCTTTCAAATTTTGTCATTACTTCCCGGTACTGCCCGGTTCCCAGGGCGACCACACAGGACGGGTTTTCGGCCGTCATGGTCTGGATGCCTGTCCGCTCCTGGATCAGCTCCTCGATTCCGTCCAGAAGACATCCGCCGCCGCTTAAGACGATCCCCCGGTCCGCCACGTCGGACGCCAGCTCCGGCGGCGTCTTCTCCAGCACCGCGCACACAGCGTCGGCAATCTCCCCGGTGGCTGTGGTAAGCGCCTCGCGGATCTCCTCGGAAGTCAGGGTTACCGTCTTTGGAAGTCCGGTGATGATGTTTCTTCCCTTGACCTCCATGCTTTTCTCCTCAATGCGCGGGTAGGCGGAGCCGATCTGGATCTTGATGGCTTCCGCGGTCTGCTCCCCGATAAACACGTTGTGCTTTTTCCGCACATAGCGGATGATGGCCTCGTCGAAATCATCTCCTGCCAGCTTCACCGAGTTGGACACTACGGTACCGGCCAGCGAGATCACCGCGATATCTGTGGTACCGCCGCCGATATCCACCAGCATGTTTCCGCAGGGTTTGGTGATATCAATGCCTGCGCCGATGGCCGCCGCCACCGGCTCCGGAACGATCATCACGTCCCTGGCTCCCGCCTGGTAGGTGGCCTCCTCCACCGCCTTGCGCTCCACCTCCGTCACGCCGGACGGCACGCAGATGCTGATCTTCGGTTTGCGGAACGCCTTTCTGCCCATGGCTTTCTGGATAAAGTATTTCAGCATTTTCTCCGTGATCAGAAAATCCGTGATCACTCCCTGGCGCAGGGGGCGGATCGCCATAATGTTGCCCGGCGTGCGCCCGATCATCTGTCGTGCTTCCTCTCCGATTGCCTTGACTTTGTCGGCGTCTTTATCATATGCGACTACGGACGGCTCTTTGAGCACGATTCCTTTTCCTTTGGAATACACCAGAATACTGGAGGTTCCAAGGTCAATTCCTATATCTGTCCCTGCAGCCATATAATTCCCCTTTCTTTTTCTGCAATTCCTCGTACCCCGTATATGAAATATCCGGTGTCATCTGGCTCGATATTTCATATACGGTGTACTAGAGTGTGTTTGAATATTCATTCCTGCAATCTGCACGCCCCACTTTGTGGGGAATCTGCCCCAGAATCAGTCAGCGTAGCCCGCTACGCCTCCTGATTCTGGAACAAATTCCCCACAAACTGTGACGCACATCTTGCAGAAAGCAATTTTCAAACACACTCTAAAGCGCGTTTGAAAATTCCTATTTCCTAATTATAGCGAATTGCCAGATAAATGGAAAGCGTTTTTTATAGATATTTTGCGACATATTTCCCGGTGTAGGACACGGGATTCTTTGCCACCTCCTCCGGCGTTCCCTTGGCGATGACGGTGCCTCCCCGGTCGCCGCCCTCCGGACCGATGTCGATGATATAGTCCGCGGTTTTAATCACATCCAGATTGTGTTCGATGACAACCACCGTATTTCCGCCCTCCGACAGACGCTGCAGGATCTCCACCAGCTTGTGGACATCCGCGAAATGAAGGCCGGTGGTCGGCTCATCCAGAATATAGATGGTCTTTCCGGTGCTGCGCTTTCCAAGCTCCGCCGCCAGCTTGATGCGCTGGGCCTCGCCGCCGGAAAGGGTCGTGGACGGCTGCCCCAGGCGGATATAGGAAAGTCCCACATCGTTCAGCGCTTCCAGCTTCCGGCAGATGGACGGAACCGGGCGGAAAAACTCCACCGCCTCCTCCACGGTCATATCCAGCACATCGTATATGCTCTTTCCTTTATATTTTACCTCAAGGGTTTCCCGGTTATACCGTTTTCCCCGGCAAACCTCGCAGGGCACATAAACGTCCGGAAGGAAGTGCATCTCAATCTTGATAATTCCGTCTCCGCCGCAGGCCTCGCAGCGTCCGCCTTTTACATTGAAGCTGAATCTTCCTTTTTTATAGCCTCGCGCCTTCGCGTCCTGGGTGGCGGCGAACAGGTCCCGGATCTGGTCAAAGACACCGGTATAGGTGGCGGGGTTGGAGCGCGGCGTTCTTCCAATGGGCGACTGGTCGATATCGATGACTTTGTCCAGCAGCTCCTCGCCCTCAATCCCCCGGTGCTCTCCCGGGATCGTCCGCGCGCGGTTCAGGTCCCTGGCCAGGCGTTTGTACAGGATCTCGTTGACCAGAGAACTCTTTCCTGAGCCGGAAACGCCGGTTACGCAGGTCATAACGCCCAGCGGGAACGCCACATTGATATTTTTCAGGTTATGCTCCTTTGCTCCGAGGATTTTGATCCAGCCGGCAGGCTTTTTCCGGACCTTGGGAACCGGAATCTGCAATCTTCCGCTGAGATAAGCTCCTGTGATGGAATCCGGGTTTTTCATGATCTCGTCGGCGGTTCCGATAGCCACCAGCTGTCCGCCGTGTTCGCCGGCTCCGGGGCCGATATCCACCACGCAGTCCGCCGCCCGCATGGTGTCCTCGTCATGCTCCACGACGATCAGCGTATTTCCCAGGTCTCTCAGATGCTTCAGGGTATTCAGAAGCTTGTCGTTGTCTCTCTGATGAAGGCCGATGCTGGGCTCGTCCAGGATATAGGCCACGCCCACAAGGCCGGAGCCGATCTGGGTAGCCAGGCGGATACGCTGGGCCTCGCCGCCGGAGAGGGTTCCCGTGGCGCGGGAAAGGGTCAGATAATCCAGTCCCACATCCATCAGAAATCCCACGCGGGCGCGGATCTCCTTCAGCACCTGTTTTCCGATGAGCATCTGCTGCTGGGAAAGGGTCAGCTCCTGCAGGAACGCGGTAAGTTTTTCGATGGACAGATCCGTCACCTCGGCGATATTTTTATCTCCCACCGTCACCGCCAGAGAGGTGGGTTTCAGACGCTGGCCATGGCAGGCCTGACAGGGAGTGACGCGCATAAAGGTTTCATATTCCTGCTTCATGGAATCCGAGGACGTCTCCCGGTAACGGCGCTCCACATTTTTGATCAGCCCCTCAAAGGCCACGTCATACACGCCGGTGCCCCGTTGTCCGGTATAGTGGACCTCCACCTTTTTTCCGCCGGTTCCGTGAATGATCACGTCGTGGATCTTTTGGGGGTAATCCTGGAACGGGGTGTCCAGGGAAAACTGGTACTCTTTCGCCAGCGCGTCCAGAATCGCGCGGGTAAAACTGCCTTTATCCGTACAGGACTGCCACCCCATGACCACAATGGCTCCCTGATTGATGCTCAGGGACGGGTCGGGAATCATCAGCTGTTCGTCAAATTCCATTTTATATCCCAGACCGTAGCAGCTGGGGCAGGCACCGAAGGGATTATTGAAGGAAAAGCTCCGCGGCTCGATCTCCTCCATACTGATCTGACAGTCCGGGCAGGAGAAGCTCTGACTGAAGCTCAAGGTATTTCCGTCCATGGTATCCACGATCAGAAGGCCCTCGGCAAGGCTCAGCACGTTCTCGATAGAATCCGCCAGACGCTTCTCGATGCCCGGCTTTACCACCAGACGGTCTACCACGATTTCTATGTTGTGCTTGATATTTTTGTCCAGCGCGATCTCCTCGGAAAGCTCATACAGGTTTCCGTCGATGATTACGCGGACATAGCCGCTTTTTTTCGCCTTGTCCAGCACCTTTTCGTGGCGTCCCTTCCGGCCGCGCACCACCGGGGCCAGAAGCTGGATCTTCGTCCGCTCCGGCAGGGACATGATATGATCCACCATCTGGTCCACCGTCTGTTTGCTGATGACCCGGCCGCACTTCGGACAGTGAGGGCTGCCGATGCGGGCGTAGAGAAGACGGAAGTAGTCGTAGATCTCCGTCACTGTACCAACGGTGGAACGGGGGTTGCGGTTTGTGGATTTCTGATCGATGGAGATCGCGGGGGGAAGCCCTTCAATGCTCTCCACGTTTGGTTTCTCCATCTGGCCCAGGAACTGGCGGGCGTAGGAGGAGAGGCTTTCCATATATCTTCGCTGGCCTTCCGCGTAGATCGTCTCGAAGGCCAGGGAGCTTTTTCCGGAACCGCTGAGACCTGTCAGGACGACGAATTCGTTTCTTGGGATGTCTACGTCCAGGTTCTTCAGGTTGTTTTCGCAGGCGCCGCGGATTTTGATAAATTGTTTTTTTGTGTGATCGACCATTTTTTGACCTCTGTTATTCTTTTGCTTGGTTTTTGGGTAATTAACCTCATTGTAGCACACTATGACGCCAAAAGCAAACATTTGTTCTTTTGGGACGAAACCACGGGAAGCGTACGGCCGGGCGTCAGAGACGGAGGCGTTCGGCGGGCGGGGCGGGCGAGGGGGAGCCGGGGGGACGATATGGGATGCGTGCTCACTCCGACATTCGGACGGGGCCAGGCGGGATGTTCGCGGTGCTCAGAACGGGATTTTGGGAGTTGACGGGCGGGTGGTTTTGTTCGTTCTGCGCTCCGCGGACATCCCGCCTGGCCCCGTCCGCCTGTAGTCGCAAGCACTGCATTCCCATATCGTCCCCCCGGCTCCCCCTCGCCCACCCTGCCCGCCGTACGTCTCCGCCTCTGACGCCCGGCCGTACGCTTCCCACGGTTTCTGGGGTTGGCGGCGGATGGGGGAGGGCGGATGGGGTTGGCCGCGGTGGGAACGGCTTGCCTGCGGGTGGGGTGACGGCTTGCGACGGATGAAGGCGAATGGATACTGACTTCTCGCTTGGCCTCGTCCGCCTGTAGTCGCAAGCATTGCATTCCTATATCGTCCCCCCGGCTCCCCCCTCGCTCGCCCCGCCCGCCGTACGTCTCCGCCTCTGACGCCCGGTCGTACGCTTCCCACGGTTTCTGGGGTTGGCGGCGGATGGGGGAGGGCGGATGGGGTTGGCTTTTGCGTGGTGGAAACGGCTTACCTGCGGGTGGAGTGACGGCTTGTCTGCGGGTGGGGATGACGACTTGCGACGGATGAAAGCGAATGGATACTGACTTCCCGCCCTACCCTCCGCCGCCACAATCAGAAGCGGGCGTACACGCCCCGCCGTCCGGCGTCCCGCGGTCTGCGGCTGCGGCCTGGGGCGGGACTGGCGGGCGCGATATGGGAATGCAGTGCTTGCGACTACAGGCGGACACGGCCAGGCGGGATGTCCGCGGAGCGCAGAACGAACAAAAAAACAACCGCCCAACATCACAAACATCCCGTTCTGAGCGCCGCGGACATCCCGCCTGGCCGTGTCCGAATGTCGGAGTGAGCACGCATCCCATATCGCGCCCGCCAGTCCCGTCCCAGGCCGCAGCCGCAGACCGCGGGGCGCCGGGTGGCGGGGCGTGTACGCCCGCTTCGTCCGCCCCCCTCAAAAAAGAAACTCAGCCAGGATCGTATTGCTGACGGAGATTCCCTGGCGGGTCAGCCCAACGGCTCCGCGGTCTCTCCAGAGGAATCCGGAAGAGACGTACTTGGCCAGTACGTTTCCGTATACCGCGTCTATTTCTTTTCCGAACTGCCGCTGGAATTCCTGCTCGGAAATCCCTTGGTTCATGCGCAGGCCCAGGAACATGAATTCTTCCATGCATTCCTGCTCCGTAAGCTGTTCCACCTGTTCCCGGATGTTTTCCGGATGGCCGCTTTGTGCCAGATACCGTTTTACTTCCGTTGTGTTGGAATAGCGGCGGTTTTCCATCAGTGATGCGGCTCCCGGACCGAAGCCGAGATAATCGGTGCGTTTCCAGTAGCCGATGTTGTGGCGGCATTCGTATCCTGGTTTCGCGTAGTTGGAGATTTCATATTGAGTATACCCATATTCTCCGAGAATCTCTCCGGTTCTTTCGTACATCTTCCGTTCTGTCTCCTCATCCGGAAGCTCCAGTTCCCGGCTGGCAAACGGGGTGCCCGGCTCCACGATCAGGCTGTAGGCTGATATATGCTCCGGGCCAAGCGCCGCCACGGTGCGCAGGCTGGTTTCATATGCTTCTAAGCTCTGGCCGGGCAGACCGGACATAAGGTCTGCGTTGATGTTCGTAAACCCGCAGTTCCTTGCCATGGCGAAGCTGTCCAGAAATTCCTGATGGGTATGGATCCTTCCCAGCCGCCGCAGCTCGTCGTCGTGTACTGACTGGCAGCCAATGCTCAGACGGTTGAAGCCGGCGGCCCGGTAGATGTTCAGTTTTTCTTCTGTCAGTGTGCCGGGGTTCGCTTCCAGGGTGATCTCCGCGCCGCTGTCAAAGGTAAATGTTTCTCTCAGAAGCTCCAGGATCTCTGCAGTCAGCTCTGCCGGCGGCACCGACGGCGTTCCGCCGCCGAAAAAAACGGAGGTGACTAAATGCTCCGGCCGTGACTCGCTTCCAAGAATTTCTTTCCTCAGCGCTTCCATATATCCGCGCTGCTGTTCCTCCGATGACGGAAACGATAAAAAATCGCAGTAATCGCATTTCCTGACGCAGAATGGGATATGGACGTATAGTTCTAATGGTTTTCTCATCTTTGACATACTTCTTTCTGATTTCGTTTTTGAGCAGTTTTTTGACCCGTCGCCGGGTTTGTGGTATAATAGCGTAACAATTTTGTCGGCCGCTGTCCCTGTTTTGACCGGCACAGAACCACATGAAACGCAATAAGGAGGATTCCCATGATCCGCAAAATAAAAAAGATACTGAAAAATGAAGCCGCCGCCTACCTGTTCTGGGGAATCGCGGCTACGGCCGTCAACTGGGTGGTCTATACGGCTGCGTCTCTGCTCACAGTGTGGCCGATGACGGTGTGCAATCTTCTTGCCTGGCTTGCGGCGGTGCTGTTCGCTTACGTTACCAACCGCTCCTTTGTGTTCCAGTCCCAGGCCCGGGGGCCGGCGGCGCTGCTCCGGGAATTTTTTCTTTTTATCGGCGCGAGAGTTTTCACCGGTCTGTTTGAGATTTTTCTGCCGTCGCTTCTGTTCCGCCTGGGCGTCGTGTGGTCGTTTCTGGGCATTGAGGGATTCTGGGCGAAGGCCATCGTCACAGTTCTGATTATTATTATGAATTATATCCTCAGCAAGCTGGTAGTCTTCCGCAAAAATTCCTGATTCCTGACGCACCGCCAAAAACACCAGATCCCCGTACCATATATGCACAAGGGCCTCCCTCCATCGGGCGGCCCTCATTTTTTCTGACTTTTAACAAAATATTCGCAACACTTAAGCCGGCTGAATCGTTACGGCATCCGGCCATTGAAAATCACTTCTCCATGGGCCGGATGCCCACAGGCACACTGAAAATTAGTAACAGTTCAGCGTTGCTGAACTATTACACGCTTCGCGATGCACAGAAACTGCATTTCATGCAGTTTCGCGCTGCAAGCCTCGGGATTTTCGCACATCCTGTGCGAAAACGCCTCGCGGGATAATGAAAGGTTGAGCTGTTACGAAAATTACGCTTTTTTCGTTGCTAACTGCCGGAGGATCAGTTTTCATCCAGCTTCAGCACACTCATAAACGCCTTCTGCGGGATTTCTACATTTCCCACCTGGCGCATTCGTTTCTTTCCTTCTTTCTGTTTTTCCAGCAGCTTTTTCTTTCGGGTGATATCGCCGCCGTAGCACTTGGCCAGCACGTCTTTTCGCAGCGCCCGCACGGTCTCTCTGGCGATGATCTTCGAACCTACCGCCGCCTGAATGGGAATCTCAAACAGCTGTCTGGGGATTTCCTCCTTCAGCTTCTCGCACATTTTCCGTCCGCGCTCGTAGGCGGAGCCGGAAAAGACGATAAAGGACAGCGCGTCCACTTCCTCTTTGTTTACAAGAATATCCAGCTTCACCAGCTCACTGCGCTCATATCCCAACAGCTCATAATCAAAGGACGCGTATCCGCGGGAACGGGATTTCAGGGCGTCGAAGAAGTCGTAGATGATCTCGTTGAGGGGCAGATGGTAATGAAGCATGGCCCGTGTCGTCTCCATGTACTCCATACCCTGATACTGGCCGCGGCGCTGCTGGCACAGTTCCATGATCGGCCCGATGAACTCGGTGGTCACCATAATCTCCGCCCGCACCACAGGCTCCTCCATATAATCGATCTCCGACGGGTCCGGAAGGTTGGACGGGTTGGTCAGGTCGATGCAGGTGCCGTCTGTCTTGTGGACCTTGTAGATAACGCTGGGCGCTGTGGTCACCAGGTCCAGATTGTATTCCCGCTCCAGACGCTCCTGGATAATCTCCAGATGCAGCAGTCCCAGAAATCCGCAGCGGAAACCGAAGCCAAGAGCAGCGGAAGTCTCAGGCTCGTAGAACAGGGACGCGTCGTTCAGCTGCAGCTTTTCCAGCGCCTCCCTCAGATCCTGGTACTGGGCGCCGTCCGCCGGATACATGCCGCAGTATACCATGGGATTAACCTTTTTGTAGCCTGGAAGCGGTTCCGCGCAGGGCCTCTCCGCGTCTGTGATCGTGTCGCCCACCCGGGTGTCCCGCACGTTTTTGATGCTGGCGGTGATGTAGCCGACCATGCCGGCCGTCAGCTCCTCGCAGGGGATCAGCTGTCCCGCGCCGAAATAGCCGACCTCCACAACCTCCTCCACCGCGCCTGTGGCCATCATACGGATCTTTGTTCCTTTTTTCACGCTTCCTTCCATCACCCGGCAGGAAACGATGACGCCGCGGTAAGCGTCGTACACGGAATCAAAAATCAGCGCCTGCAGGGGATTTTCCGGACTTCCTGTGGGCGCCGGGATCTTTGCCACGATTTGCTCCAGCACCTCGTCCACGTTCTCGCCGGTCTTGGCGGAAATCTGCGGGGCGTCCTCCGCCTCAATGCCGATCACATCTTCAATCTCAGAGATCACGCGGCCCGGATCCGCGCTGGGCAGATCGATCTTGTTGATCACCGGAAACACGTCCAGATCGTGGTCCAGCGCCAGATACACATTTGCAAGAGTCTGGGCTTCAATGCCCTGGGACGCGTCCACCACAAGAATGGCCCCGTCGCAGGCCGCAAGGCTTCTGGACACTTCGTAGTTAAAATCCACATGGCCCGGGGTATCGATCATGTTCAGGATATACTCCTCCCCGTCCTTGGCCTTGTAGACGGTGCGCACCGCCTGGGCCTTGATGGTAATCCCGCGCTCACGCTCCAGATCCATATTGTCCAGCACCTGGTCCTGCATCTCCCGCTCGGTCAGCAGTCCGGTCTTCTGGATGATCCGGTCCGCAAGGGTGGACTTTCCGTGGTCGATGTGGGCGATAATACTAAAATTTCGAATTTTACTCTGTTCAATTCCTGCCAATTCTATTCCTCCTGGTAAATTTCGTAACGATTCAGCCTGCCACTAGCGTGTGTTTGAAAATTGCTTTCTGCAAGATGTGCGTCACAGTTTGTGGGGAACTTGCCCCGAAATCAGGAGGCGTAGCGGGCTACGCTGACTGATTTCGGGGCAAATTCCCCGCAAAGTGGGGCGTGCAGATTGCGGAAATGAATTTTCAAACACGCTCTATCACATTGCCATCCGGTAAATCTCGTTTACCTGCTCCGCGCCCAGCGGACGGATCCTGGTCAGCTTCACAGTGCCGCCCATGGTCGCGTCCAGCGAAAGATGCCTGAGCGCCTCCTCATCCGGCTGCACGCCCAGCTGGGTAAGGCTTACCGGCATTCCAAGGCTCCGGAAAAATTCTTCTGTTTTTTCAATTCCTGCCAGAGCCACCTCTTCGTCGCTCTTGCCATCGTGGGAAATTCCCCATACCTTCTCTGCGTACTGAACAAAGCGGTAAAGCGCCTGATCCTGATACAGGTATCTTGCCCAGGAACCCCACACGGAAGCCAGGGATGCGCCGTGGGCCACATCATACTTTGCGCTCAGCGCGTGACCCAGTTTGTGAACGGAGAAATCCTTTCCGCGGCCGCACTCGGTCAGGTTGTTGTGGGAAAGGCTTCCGCACCACATGATCTCCGCCATGGCGTCGTAATCTCCGGGATTGGTCAGCACCTTCGGTCCATTGCTGATCACCGTGCGCAGCAGTCCTTCCGCGATGCAGTCGGTCATCTCACACTGGATGCCCGGAATGAAATACCGCTCCATGGTGTGCATCATGATATCCGTCACACCGCAGGCGATCTGGTAGGCCGGCAGGGTGGCCGCCAGCTCCGGATTCATCACCGCAAAGCGGCAGCGGTTAAAGGGTGTGTTGATCCCCGCCTTCTTTCCGATGGCCTCGTTGGTCAGAACCGCGGAATCGCTCATCTCGCTGCCCGCCGCCGGAATGGTCAGCACAGCCGCCACCGGAAGGGATTTTGTCAGCGGCACCTTCTGGGTCCAGATGTCCCACAGCTTCTCACCGGGATTTGCCGCCCCGTGGGCAATGGCTTTCGCTGTGTCGATGGCGCTTCCGCCGCCCACCGCCAGAATGAAATCAGCGCCAAGCGCCAGCGCCTTCTGCACGCCTTCCTCCGCAAAGGCAAGGCGGGGATTGGGCTGAACGCCGCCAAATTCCTCCCATGCGATGCCTTCCTCCTGCAAAGACTGTTCCACTCTGCCGATCAGTCCGCTGCGCACGGCGCTTCCGCCGCCGTATACCAGAAGCACTTTGCTTCCTCCATGCTTCTTCACTTCTTTGCCGGTCTGTGTTTCTGTGCCTTTTCCAAAGATCACCTCTGTGGGTGTATACTGAACAAAATTCTGCATGATATTCTCCTTTACCTTATTTATTCCCGCGAGCAACGAGCCAAGTAGCCACAGTCCAGGCTGCCTTCTCTTGCCGCAAGCGGCAATTCACCTTGCGCCTGCATGGATATTTGGCGGTGCTGTGTGCCAGTGGCACACGTTAAGCACCGACCGTAGCATAGAGCAAATATCCCGCTGCTCTGCAGCGCTGCAAGCTGGATACTCCGTTGCTTGCAGCGGGGTTTTTGATTTTCACAGTCTGCGCAGAAAACGCGCAGACCTGTCCGAACCATCACGCCGCGATCAATAGGAGATCGTGTGTCCCTCCAGCTGATAAACGTCCGTCCGCCGTCCCTTCAGACAGGGCAGCGACGCCCTGGCCTGCGCCAGTCTCTGACCGTCCAGCTCGACGATCAGCACCTCCGGCATCTCGCCCGCTTCCGCAAGAATCTCCCCGAACGGGTCCACCGCCATGGAATGACCGTAGGCTTCGAACGCTTCCTTCTGACCGCACTGGCCGGCCGCCAGCACATAGCAGGTATTTTCCACGGCCCTTGCCTTCAGAAGCGTCTCCCAGTGGCGCTGTCCTGTCTCTTTCGTAAAGTTGGCGGCCACACAGAACACCTCCGCACCGTTGACCGCCTGCAGGCGGAACAGCTCCGGAAAGCGGAGATCGTAGCAAATGGAAAATCCCAGCGACGCAAACGGCACGCTTGCAAGCGCGATGTCCGCGCCGGGCGCAATCTCGGCGGACTCTCCGTAAGAAGGCCCTCCGTCTATGTTCACGTCAAAGAGATGGAGCTTCCGGTAGAATGCTTTGATCCTGCCGTCCGGCGCGAACAGCAGGGTTGTGTTGAACGGCCGTCCTCCCGGTGCGGCCTCTGTGATGCTGCCGCAATGCAGGTAAATACCATGCTGCCGGGCCAGCCCCGCAAAGGTCCTGGTCACATAACCAGGGATCCGTTCCCCGTGTTTCCCCATCTGCCTTCCGATATAATCGACAGTCTCCGGAAACATGAGAAACTGGACGCCCTCCGCCGCGGCGTACGCCGTATACTCCCGCACCGCCCGCATGTTGTCTTCCACGTTCGGTCCGGAATCCATCTGAACAATGCCTGCCTTAAACTTCTCCACAGGAATCCCCCTTTTCTCCTGACATAAAACTCGTTTTTTCTTCTGCTCTCAGTATTTTATCACAGGAACGAACGGGAGACAAGGAAGAAATAGGGAACGTTTTTGCAGCGCAGCCAGCCAAACGGTTGCGCTACGGCGCCATCGGAAAAAAAATCCCGCATTCCATAACGTTCCGTTTTCTGCTATACTGTATTCTATGATGAAATCGCTTCGCGATGGGACGGATGTCCCACAGGCGCTGCGTTTTCATACGGTCTGCGCTGTAAATGTGCAGACCCGTCCAAACTGTTGCCGAACATATGTCTGCTAAAAATCTTTAAGGAGAAACTGCCATGGACTATACTTCTTATTCCAGATTATCCGAGTTTCAGAAGGAACAGATCCGCGCTTTCACAGAGCGTTGCCGTAAGTTTGATCACCTGTATTACGAATTTTATCTTGGCTCCGAATATACTTTCTATCCGGAAATGAATGTATTTTATCTCGCTCAGGACACGTCCGGACTGGTCGGATTCCTGACAATCTACGCCGACGAGGCAGACGGCGCGGAAATTTCCGCCTGTGTACTTCCCGCCCGGAGACGCCAGGGCATCTTTACCTGCATGTTCCAGGCCGCGCTGGAGGAATTGAAGCGCTTTCATTACACCAGCATGTTCCTGAAGACCGAGAAAGAGTTCCTCTTCCAGCAGGAAGTTCTTACTCATTACCCGGCTGTCTATTCTCATTCGGAATATCTTATGGTCTGTGACGTTTCCAGGTGTCGTCCCTGCGATTCCGACGGCGCGTTTTCCCTGCGTCTTGCGCAAAAAGAGGATTTACCGGCGCTCGCGGCCATTTCGGCCGACGCGTTTGGAAATCCTCCTTCTGTAGCGGAAACATATGTCCGCGAAACCTTTGCCGGAAAAGATACGTATCTTTACATTGCCCTACTCCACGAAACACCTGTGGGATGCGTTTCTGTCGATCAGGCGGGCACCTGGCAATATCTGTTTGGTCTGTGCATCGTCACCAGCTACCGCCGTCAGGGGCTCGGACGCCGTATGCTCGCCCAGCTGATCACACGGCTCAGCGCCAGCAGCAGCCGGGGAATCGCACTGGCCGTGGACCGCAGCAACATGGCAGCCATGCCCCTGTATGAGTCCTGCGGCTTCACCCGCCGCGAAGAGACACAGTATCACGAGATGGTGATTGCTCCCCAGCAATAACCTTTCAGCCAGCGGAACGGTTGCGGCATCCGGCCACTATAAATCGCTTCGCAATGAGCCGGATGCCCCACAGGCACTACGTTTTCATACAATCTGTTCAGTAAACGCACAGACCTGACAAAACGGTTCCGATCATTCATTCGCCGCCGCGTTCACCGTCTGCTCCAGCTGCCTTACAATCTCCCGGATGGTGCCGTCCGCAAACGGCGATTTCAGCCCTGCTTCTTCCAGCAGTTCTGTATGGAACCTGGACGCGGACAGACGGCAGAGCTTCAGATAATGGCTCCACGCCTCCTGGTAATCCCGATCCATCCATGCCTTGAACTCAAAGGCGCACAGCTGGGCGATCACATAGTCGATATAATACAGCGGATAGCTGTAAATATGGTGCTGTTTCTGCCAGAAGCATCCCTTTTCGAAAAACTTCAGGCCGCCGTACTCCAGATGCGGCTTGTATTCCCGTT
>JAGHIA010000015.1 GCA_017887445.1 Fusicatenibacter sp. | reverse complement strand
CTTGGCTGGGAAGCCCCTGCAGTTGCTACATAAGCTTTTTGGTTAAGTTCAAAAAAAGATTTTTAACTTGTAAGGGGAAGTCTGCGCTTTTTTGCCCTCACGGAAGGTTTTGTTTCAGAGTAAAAAAGAGACTTTCATTTGTGGTAGGAATGCCGCAAAGAAAGTTTCTTTTTTTGATAACTTTTCAAATACTTCTGTCCGTGTTACAATGAGATGAATTTTAGTAACAGTTCCTCTAACTGACCTGTTACGGATTTTTATGTGTATTGCCATGCAGAAAATTGAAAGGAATGGATGAAACAATGTATCAGTTTGATAAAGCAGAATACGAAAAGCGGATGGAATGGTACAGGGAGGCCAGATTCGGCATGTTTATTCACTGGGGCCTTTACGCGATCCCGGCCAGAGGCGAATGGGTGCGCAGCGTGGAAGAGATTCCCAGGGAAGATTATATGAAATACTTTTATGAGTTCAATCCTACCGATTACGACCCGAAAAAATGGGCGCAGGCGGCCAGGGACGCGGGAATGAAATATGTGGTGCTGACGGCCAAACATCACGATGGCTTCTGTCTTTTTGACAGCCAGTATACAGACTTTAAGTCCACCAACACCAAATGCGGCCGTGATCTGGTGGCCGAGTATGTGGAGGCCGTCCGCGAAGCGGGACTGAAAGTCGGCCTTTATTTTTCTCTGATCGACTGGTACCATGAGGACTTCCCCCACTATGGGGACAGAAACCATCCCATGCGCAACCATCCGGAGTGCGGCAACGAAGGGCGGGATTTTGACCGTTATCTCACCTATATGCACAACCAGGTGCGGGAAATCTGCACCAACTACGGAAAAATCGACGTACTCTGGTTTGATTTTTCCTATGACCAGTTAAGAGGCGAAGCGTGGCGGGGCACGGAGCTGATCGACATGGTGCGCAGCCTGCAGCCGGAGGTGATCATCGACAACCGTCTGGAGGTCAGCGGCGAGGGCTACGGCTCTCTGGCTACAGGAAATCCGGCGCCGTACCACGGAGATTTTGTCAGTCCGGAGCAGATGATCCCGCCAAACGGCATCCAGGACGTAAACGGAGAGGATCTGGCCTGGGAAGCGTGCGTGACCATGAACAACAACTGGGGATACCATGCGACGGACCATTATTTCAAGCCTGCGTCCATGCTGATCAAAAAGCTGGTGGAGTGCGTGTCAAAGGGAGGAAATATGCTTCTCAACGTAGGGCCGGACGCCAGAGGAAATATTCCGGAGGAATCCATGGAGCGGCTGGCGGTCATCGGCGCGTGGATGAGGAAAAACAGCGACAGCATTTACGGCTGCGGGAAGGCCCCGGTGGGCAAGCCGGACTTTGGGCGGGTGACGGCCAAGGGAAAGAAACTGTATTTCCATCTGTACGAAAACGCCATCGGGCCGGTGCCGCTGCCGGGATTGAAAAAAGAGGACATCGCTTCTATCCGCTGGCTGGCGACCGGCGCGGAGATTCCAATCTCCACAAGCTGGGTACACAGCGATTATCCGGACATTGTGTTTGCCAATCTGGGGCCGGACCCTGTGCTGCCGGATGAGATTGATACGGTGTTGGAAGTGACGCTGAAATAAAAAGGCTGTGTGCAGTAGGGCGCAAAATCAGCAGCGTTACAAAGCGTATTTGAAAATTTTTAAGCGCACTTTCGTGCGATAGAGCGTGTTTGAAAATTGCTTTCTGTAATCTGTGCGTCATGAAAGGGGAAAAAATGAAGGATTATATATTGGAGGTATGCGCCGATTCCGTGGAATCCGTTTTGGAGGCGGAAAAAGGCGGTGCGACAAGGATCGAGCTTTGTCAGAATCTGGTGATTGGCGGCACCACACCATCGCCGAAATTTTTTGAGGAGGTGCGCAGACACAGCAGCATTCGGATCCATGCGCTGATCCGGCCGCGCTTCGGAGATTTCTGCTACACGGATCATGAATACCAGGTGATCCGTGAGGAAGTGAAGATGTACCGGGAACTGGGCGCTGAGGGCGTGGTGATCGGGATCCTGAATCCGGACGGGACGCTGGATATGGGCCGTATGGTGGGACTGATGGAGGCTGCCGGGGAGATGTCCGTGACGCTGCACCGGGCGTTCGACGTGTGTCTGGACCCGTTCGCGGCACTGGAGCAGGCGGTGGAGCTGGGAATCGATACAATCCTGACCTCCGGTCAGAAAAATTCCTGTCTGGAGGGAGCCGGTCTTCTGCGGGAGCTGGAGCAGAAAAGCGCCGGGAGAATCTCCATTCAGGCCGGCGGCGGAGTCAGCGCGGCGGTGATCCAACAGCTTGCGCCCATGACAGGGATCCGCGCATGGCATATGTCCGGGAAGATCACCTTGGACAGCAAAATGCAGTACCGCAAAGCGGGTGTCAGCATGGGACTGCCGTCACTCAGTGAATATGAGATCTACCGCACATCGGCGGACAAAATCCGTGCGGCCAGAGACGTTTTGGAACGCATTTGAAAAATGGAACTTGCAAAATGTGCGTCACGGCCTGTGGGAAATCTGTTCCGGAATCGGGAGGCTCAAAGGGACGTGCAGATTGCAGCAATGATATTTCAAGCACGCTCTGGGTGGTATGGATAAAATAGAGGGAAAAGTTTGGAAGTAAACTTCCAAATCTACCATTATTGGCGCAGCGAGTGCGCCATGAAAGGGGAAAAGATGTTTTTGGAGTACAACAGAGAAAGAATAGAAAAGCGCTATGAGCAGCTGCGCCGGGAGTTTCCGAAGTTTTTCGCAGAGATCGGCGAAAAGCTTGGACAGTGCCGGGAGCCGGTGGCGCTGGCCATGAAATGGCTGTACGGGGCCATGCCCTGGAGTGACCGGGGAAATTATCCCTTCGAGACATTTCTGGATTTCGCAGAGCACGGCGTATGGCTGTATGAGCATATGGAATCTGTCCGCAGCCTGCCGGAGGAGGTGTTCCTGAATGATGTGCTGTATCACCGGGTCAACGAGGAGGAGATCCGTCCCTGCCGCCGGTTGTTTTACGACTGTATGAAGGAGCGGCTGGACGGCCTGGAGGGAAGCCAAGCGGCCATCGAGGTCAATTACTGGTGCGCCGGGGAGGCCTCCTACCAGTCGACAGACGACAGAACCCTCTCGGCCCTGGCTGTGTGGCAGCGGGGAAGCGGACGCTGCGGGGAGGAATCCACGTTTACCGTAAACGCCATGCGAAGCGCCGGAATTCCCGCCCGCCAGGTTTATGCGCCCCGCTGGTCCCATTGTGACGACAACCATGCGTGGGTGGAGGTCTGGACGGACGGAAAATGGCAGTTTACCGGCGCCTGCGAGCCGCTGATGATCCTGAATAAAGGGTGGTTTACCAATGCCTCCTCCCGGGCAATGATGGTTCACTCCCGCTGGTTCGACCGTGTGCTTCCCAAAGGAGAGGAACAGATCGGAACCGAGGGCATGGTGACGATGCTCAACCAACTGGGACGGTACGCGGCGGTGAAGCCGGTGGAGATTACCGTGAAGCTGGAGGACGGAAGTCCGGCCGCGGACGCCCTGGTGCAGTTTGAGGTGATGAATTACGCGGAATACGCGGCGGTTGCGAAGACCCGCACTGGCAGGGAAGGAAAAACCACGCTGACCACCGGACTTGGAACGCTGCACCTGTGGGCACAGAAGGACGGACAGTCCCAGGAAGCGCTGCTGGATGTGAGGGAGAGCGGAAGCTGTGAGATCCGTCTTTGTAGCGGCGCAAAGGAGTACGGCTGGAAAGACTGGGATCTGATGGCGCCGGTGGACACGCCGGTGAATACGGCCCAGCCGTCGCCGGAACAGGCGCTGGAAGGAAACCGCCGTCTGAAAGAGGCGGAGCAGAAACGCAGAGAGAAGCTGCAGGACTGGGTGAATCCGGAATGGAAGGCATTCCTGGAATATCTGGAAACGGTAGGGGAGCGGACAGCGGCGTTGGGAAAAGCGCTGTTGGAAGTCCTCACGGAGAAGGACAGGACCGACTGCAGCTGCGAGGTTCTGAAAAGTCATCTTGAGGCTGTTTGTGGAGGGGATCTATCCGGGGGAAAAAATGAAGTGTCCTGCAGCGAAAATACATCGCTGTCTTTCCACAGAACAGTAGCAATGTCCTGCGGTGAGAAAGCAGCAGATTCCTGCGATGGAAGAACATCAGCATCCTGCAATGATGCAGCAGCGTCTTTCTACGAAGAAGCGGCGGAGCCGGGAACGGAAGAATATGAAAGATTTGTAAACTATGTATTGAACCCCCGTGTGGAGGACGAGGTGCTGACATCGTATCGCGCGCCGCTGCTGCAGTGGATGAGCGATGAGCAGAAACAGAAGTTTCGCCAGGAACCCAAGCTTCTCTGGGAGCATATCTGCGATCAGGTGCAGGAGCGGCCGATGGAGGAGCGCGACAGTCTGATCACGACACCTGCCGCCTGCGTGCGGACGGGTATTGGAAGTCTCCGTTCCAAAAAAGTTTTGTTTGTGGCGGCAGCGAGGACTCTTGGAATCCCTGCGCGGCTGAATCCTGACGACGGCGCCATGGAATACTGGAAGGACAGAGGATTTGTTCGTGTGCTGGCAGAGAGCGAGAAGACTTGCCGGCTGGAGTTGAAGGCATCCGGCGGCACAGTGTGGAAATATTTCCAGAACTGGAGCATCGCCCGTCAGACCAAAGAAGGATGGAGCTCTCTGCGGCTGGGCGAAAAAAGCTGGGAAAAGACAGAGGGCGGCGAGGAACGTCTGGAGCTTGCGCTGGAAGCAGGCGTATACCGGGTGATCACTGCAAACCGTCTGCCAAACGGCAACCAGTTCGCGCGGCAGTGTCAGCTAGTCCTTACGCCGGGAAGCAGCCGGACGGTGACGCTGGAGCTTCGCAGCGCCGATCTTTCCGATATGCTGGAAACCATCGAACTGCCGGAGTTTCAGGTGAGTGACGGGGAAGGGCGGCCGGTTTTGGCCGAAGCGCTGACGGACGGTCCCTGCCGTGTGACGATCTGGCTGGAGGAGAGCAAGGAGCCGACGGAGCATATCCTAAACGAGATGCTGGAGCAGAAGGAGGCGTTTCGCCGGTGGATGTCCCGGATCTCGTTTGTGGTGCGAACAAAAGAGGCGCTGCAGGATCCGACGGTACAGAAAGCGCTCCTGGCCTTCCCGGAACTTACGGTGTACTATGACGATTTCGAGGAAAACGTGTATGTGCTGGGACGCAGAATGTATGTGGACCATGAAAAGCTGCCGCTGATCCTGGTGACCAACGGAAAGCTCAACGGAATTTTCGCTGCCAGCGGCTACAATGTGGGAACCGGGGATCTGCTGCTGAGAATCCTGGAGGCGTGTGAAAACGAAAAGTAACAGTTTGTAATTAATTCAGCCAGGTCTGCGCATTTACTACGCAGACCGTATAAAAGGTAGCGCCTACAGGCATCCGGCCCATCCTGAAGCATTTTTTGGGCGAATGCCGTAATTATTCAGCACCTACGATAAATGACGCGATTTTGCGTTATGAAAGAGGTAAAGTTTGGAAGTAAACTTCCAAATCTACCATTATTTGCGCAGCTGGAGTGTGTTTGAACATTCAATCCTGCAATCGGCACGCCCCAGTGCGTCATGAAAGGAGAGAATATGGATAAGGCAAAAATCAGCGGTGAAAGAGCGCTGGAATTTGTAAAGCAGTTTGAGCATATCCGGGAGGCGGGAACCGCAGGGGAAAGATCTGCGGCGGAAAAGATCCGCGGTTATCTGGAAAATCAGGTGCTTGGCTCCATCGTTTGCGCTGGGGCGGACGGCCGCGCGAAGGAGGACCAGGCCAGCGGTATTGTGATCCGGCAGGAGCCGTTTTCCTTTATCGAGCAGGAAATCCAGGAAGCGCGTCTGATCGTCACCGAACCTTACGAGAAGGAGTACACAGTCACCGGCTGCGGCGGCTGTGGCAGTACGCCCCCGGAAGGAGTGGAAGCGCCGTTTCTCTATGTGGAGAACAGCGATGAGATCAGTCTGTCCTATGCCCGCGGGCGGATCGTTCTGATCAACGGGATCGTGAGAAGGGAACTGTACCGGGAGCTTGTGAGAGCAGGAGCCGCCGGGTTCGTGATGCTTTCCGGCACGCCGTTGGATGAAGGCGAGGATCTGCGGCCCGCCCGCCGCAAGGTCCGCGGACTGGAGGAAACACCCATTCAGGGAGTGACGGTACATTACAAGGATGCGGCGGAGCTTGTGGAGCAGGGCGCGTCACGGGCGCGGCTGGTTCTGCGGCAGCGGCAGGTAACGAGAACTTCCCAGAACCTTGTTGTCCGTATCCAGGGGACAGACCGGGCGCAGGAAATCCTTACGGTCAGCGCCCATTACGATTCGGTGCCGGAAGGCCCTGGCGCCTATGACAATATGGCCGGGGCGGCCATCGTCATGGAACTGTGCCGGTATTTTACGTTGCACCGGCCGCGCAGGACCATGGAGTTCCTCTGGTTTGGCGCGGAGGAAAAGGGGCTGCTTGGAAGTCTGGATTATGTCTGCCGTCACCGGGAGGAACTTGCGGCTCACCGTTTCAATATGAACGTGGATCTGGCGGGACAGACAGTGGGCGGCACGGTCATCGGCCTTGCCGGCGAGCCGGAAGTCTGCCGGATCCTTCAGGCTTACGCAAGAGAAGCCGGCATGGGCGTTTCGTTTAAGAACCAGATCTGGGGAAGCGATTCCAACAGCTTTGCCTGGAAAGGAATCCCGGCAATGACGCTGAACCGGGACGGTTTTGGCATGCACACCCGCCATGACACGGTGGACCTGCTGTCGGCCTGGTCGCTGGAGCGCAGCTGCCGATTGCTGGCTATGATCGCCGAACGGCTGGCCCAGGCGGAGGTGTTCCCGTTTGACCGGAAAGTGCCGAAAAAGTTCCTGGAGGAACTGGAGCAGTATTTTGAAAAGTGATTTTCATGTAAGATGTCAAAATCAAAAGCTGGCGCCCGTGGATAGGTTTGTGGGGAATCTGTTCCAAAATTAGGAGGCGTAGCAGGTTACGCTGACTGATTTTGGGGCAAATTCCCTGCAAAGTGGGGCGTGCAGATTGCAGGAATGAATTTTCAAACACGCTCTAACTTTGCTGAACGGTCACATTTTAATGTGCAAAAAGGTCGGATCCTTCTAAAAGGGAATCCGGCCTTTTTCTGTAGCTTTAAAATAGATCCATCACCTGACACATTTTCCGGTAGAAGATTTGTCCCAGAGGCGCGTTCGGATCATGAACCTGGACTTCCGGCATCCAGGGAAGTTCCTCTGCGCTGCGGGGACCGCAAAGAAGCGCGGACAGAGCGCTGATGGGAAGGCTTATGTCTGCGTCTGTTCCGGACACTTTTTCTACGAGATTTTCCCGCCCCGGAGCGAAGGTAACCTGCCAGGTACCGTTGTTCTGGGGCAGCATGTCGTCTGAGACAAAAAGGCGGACTGTTCCGCTGCCTTTGCAGCGGCAGAGACGCAGCGCCTCCCGTACATTTACAATACGCAGCATTCCGTTATAAGACCAATGACAGGTAATTCCTGTGCTTTCCCGGAACAGAGAGTCCGGATGGATGCCTTCAGGAACGCTGAAGCGGATCCGTTTGTAATAGGCGGAAAAACTGGTTTTCACAAAGGAAAACAGCCCGGCCATTGCCTGTGGGTTCAGCGCGAGAAATCCGTTTTTCAGCAGAAAGGATCTGGAACAGTCAAACACATCTTCTTCTGTTTTTTTCGCGATCAGGAAAGCTTCCGGCTTTCCCTCCCGGTTCCGCCACAGATAAATATACCGTTTTTGTTCCAGAAGGTTTTCACTGACCAGCGACGGGTCGTAGACCGTGCGCCGCACGGAAAGGTTGCAGTCCTTGTAAAATTCCCGGTAGATCTCCAGAAGCGGCGTCAGGTCATCGCCGGGAAGCAGCTGCTCCACCGTTCCCTCGTCGCCAAGCGGCGCCGGGAGAGCGTCGAAGGGTACGGTCCAAGTCCAGACGCCGGCATTATTTTCATACCCGAATTTCCGGTAATAGTTTGTGCTGAACGGGTAGAGGGAGGAAAGCACAAAGCCTTGATCGTACATATCCGCCAACGCCTGCTCGAAACAACGGCGGATGACCCGCTGGCGGCGCCACTGGGGAAGGGTGGAAACGCCGCCGATCCCTCCCATTTTTACGTCGTGGCCGTCGAAGCAGGAGGTGAAATGACTGACGGTGATGCTTCCCAGCAGCTGTTCGTTGTCGTCGGCGAAGCAGCCGTAGCAGCCGGTCTTTATTTTTTCGGACGATTCTCTGGCTTCTTTGGAATCCCCGGGTTGTTCTGGCTTTTTGTTTTTTGCTTTTTTCAGGTCAAACGGAAACTCAAAACATACCGCCTGGACCAGGTCGGATTTCCATTGTTCTTCTTCTCTCAGGATTCTTGTGATCATTTGTTGGCTCCTTTCTGTGTGGTGTTTGGAAGTTATGTATGAGCTACGCGAACGGTTACAGTATACCATAGGTAGAGGACGTTTTATATGGCAATTTGTGATTTTGAGTCAAATTTCCCACTGCTTTGCAGTGCTGTAAGTTTTCTGCTCCATTGCTTGTAATGTGGTTTTTGGCGGATGCCGTAACAGACCGGTTGGTTGAGGCAGATATCATATGGATATGGAGGAGTTTCTTCTGGCGCTGGGAAAGGATGAGCTGGTTGGAAGGATCAGGGAATGTTTTGAAACGGACACGCCGCTTCCGTCCGCCCTTCATGACGCGGCGATGCGGTTTTATCGTCAGTATCTGGCTGTCGGCGGAATGCCGGAGTGCGTAATGCAGTTTGCGGAAACGGGAGATTATATTTTTATCCGTCATCTTCAGGATACGATCCTTGCCAGCTATCTGAACGATATGAGTAAATACAATAACCTGAATGAAATCAAAAAGACCAGGCTCGTGTATGACAATATCACAGTTCAGCTCTCGAAAAAGAATACCCGTTTTCAGTATAAGCTGGTAAAAAAAGGCGGCCGGGCCTCGGAGTTTGAAAATGCTATCGAGTGGCTTACGCTTTCCGGAATCGTCTCGCAGGTTTATAAAGTAGAGCAGATAAAAAAGCCGCTGGAAAATTATCGGGACATCGATGCGTTTAAAATTTATGTCTCCGATCTGGGACTTTTATGCGCCAAGAAAGATCTGGCTGCAAACGACATCCTTTATATGGTGAAGGAACTGGATGACTTCAAAGGAGGGATGGCGGAAAACTATGTGCATGTGCAGCTTTCCATCAACGGCTACAGAACCTATTATTGGGAGTCTGAGAGAGGCGCGGAGATTGATTTTGTTATTCAGCGCGACGGAAATCTGATCCCTGTCGAGGTCAAATCCGCCGACAATACAAGAGCCAAGAGCCTGAAGGTATATATGCAGACCTTCCATCCCGCCTATGCCATAAAGCTTTCTGCGAAGAATTTCGGTTTTGAGGATGGGAAAAAGACAGTTCCGCTGTATGCGGCGTTTTGTATTTAGCGATGAGCAGCGTATGCGGTTAACCAGATGAGGAAGAATTTTTGAGGGAGTTGAATCGGCGAAGAGGCATGGACTGAGAAAAGCGAATAGATACAAATAGATGCAGCTGGAACAGGAGAAACGGGTGTGGATCGTATCTTCTGCTCCGGCTGTATTTTTGTGTGTTTGGCAGACCTGACAGTAAAACCTACATTTTGTTGTCTAAACATAACAAAAGTATACCTTATTAGTGCATAAAATCGAAGGATATGATATAATAAGCCTTATGTTGAACCTGATTTTTATTGGCAAAGGCTGCAATTTATAAAATGAAAATGTATAAAAGTTATGCAATTTTGGAGGGAACAGGTATGAAATGTTATGTGTGTGGTACAGACAACATAGAGAGCAAGGCGAGATGTCCTTTGTGCGGCTTTCCTGTGCCGCGGATTGTCGGCGATAATGGCCAGGAAATGGAAAAGCTGAAAGAAATGGCCGGAAAATACCGTCAAAAAAAATTAGAAGGATGGAAGACCGGTATGACGATCTACCGTCACGAGAAGAAGGGTGAAGACCTGGAATTTAACGTGGAGCAAAAGATCTGTCTGGCGGATTGTTCTGAATTGCAAATAGGGGAAATTTTCTGGAACGACCAGAAGTTCGCAAGGGTTGACGCCAATGGGCCTGTGGAATTGAAGGTTTGGGTACAGAAGGCTCAGCAGCCGGAAAAATATGGTACGGTCCGGGTACAGGCGCCGGACAGCGAAGGCTTCTGGCAGGTTGGCGTTCGCATGCAGGATGGCTGGAAGCTTCAGTTTGTCTTAAAAGACGATAAAAAGCAATTCGCGTCGGACGATTTTTCTATGGATGAACTGATCCAGTAGTCAGATGGCACAAAGAATCGAAACGTAACTATTCGTAACAGTTCAGCAACGCTGAACTGTTACAACGATTCAACTGGCTGAATCGTTGCATCGAAACATAGCTTGGAGGAATAGGTATGAAAAAGAGCGGCAGAAATTCCCGATGGGATGTTAATTTTCATATTCCGGGGATGAATCAGGAAATGGGGTTTGCTGCTGGGATTCTTACGGCTTTATTTTTCCTGGGAGGGATATTTGTCTGGGGATTACTGTTTGCAATGGCTGGAGTCAGTTCAGTTCTGATCATGGTACTCGTTGTCAGCGCGATCGTTCTTCTGATCAATCTCTACGCAATCCTCAGGATAGGATACGACGGATTTTTAAGTAACTTCAGGATCACTTATCTTGGAGAGGTTTGTCTGATTATCGTGGGAGCTTACATCAGCGGGATTCATTTTTTTGAAATTCCGGGAAACGGGGCGGATCTGCTGTATCGTTTTATGGAGTTTCTGGCTTTTGTGATCTTTGCGGTCTTTGCCGCGATTTTGCCGTCGGCGCTTATCGCTCTGTGTATGTGGCTGGTGATGGCTGTTTTTGGCAAACACTGAAAGAGAGTAACCGTTCAGACTGCCACTATTCCGCGAGGTGTTTTCACACAGAATGTGCGAAAATCCCGAGGCCTATAGCGTGAAATGCAGTTTCCGTGCGTAGTGAAGCGTGTCGTAGTTCAGCAACGCTGAACTGTTACGATAAGATAATAAGAATGAAAAGGTGGAGACATGAGTAGGTTTGAAGCAGAAAAAGGGTTCGTTCATCTTGTTTTTGCTCAGGAAGACGAGTATTATCTGAAAAGTTTAATTTGCCTGAATCTAAACCAGTTTCTGTATTATAAGCTGAAGAAGGAATATGACGACATATATTTTATCAGCGGTTCCCAGGAGGAATATCAACTGGAGATCCCGGATCCGGAAGGATGCGGATATTACAGCGAAGCGGCGGAGAAAAAAGGATTTTTGAAGTTTTTTGGCGCGGAAACTCAGGAGATTGTTCCGGGAGAAAAGAAAAGGATCCCGCAGAGCCAGGAAGAGGAGCTTCGAAGACGGATCTTTCGGATTCTCCGGAAACGGAAGAAGCAGGCGTTTGTTTTCACTATAGAAAGCTTCAGCGAATTGTTTCGGGAGAAAGAGACGCTGGAGGAACTCAGGGAATTGGAAAAAAAGTGCCTGGGAAAAAGTATTCTCTTAGTGCAGATTCCGCCTACAGCAGCGGGAAGCTTTTCCTGGCTGGCTCAGGAATCCGGATGGTTTCGTACCTGGCTTTGCCCCGGCATTTTCCAGGAAGGAAACAGCCGGTACGAAAAAATCTATGTGAGGATCCAGGAGGCGCTGGGAGACCGCTGCAGTTTTCTCAATGAACTGGGACGGTATGAGATACGGTGGATGTTCCGGCGGTATTTCCTGCAGAATCCTGCAGGCGCGGGGAAACTGTATCTGGTAGACGCCTATGCGGATTTTGTGTATGCCTGGTATCATTCGGAAGCATTAAGGGAGCGGACGGGAGAGATCCTTCCGGAAAATGAGAAGCGCCTGATGAGCCAGATCCGAAAGAGCCTGGAGCGGCCAGGCGTTCTTGCAAATCTGGAACTGTGGATGACCCGCTTCCTGAAAGAAACGGAAAAGCAGGAAAACCTCCTGGAGAAAATCGAAAGAGAATGTCCGATGGATCAGGAGGACAATTATATTTATGTTGACAGTCAGCTTCTAAGAAAACTCAACGGCGCTGTTACACCCCAGGGGCATCCTGCCGCGGACCGGTGCAGGGAAAAAATCTTCCGTCTTCGCAGGGAACTGCGGATACCAAGACTGGGGCAGCAGTCTCTGGATACGGATTTTCACCTTTGCGCGTGTATCCGGCATCTGCAGGAGGCCGGAACCAAAGGAGATTTCCAGACCTATGAAAAAGCGCTGGACGCTCTGGAATACGGAATCTTTCGGGCGGAAACGATTGGAGAAGCCGCGGAGGAGATCTGGGGGATCAAGGACAAGATCATCACGCTTTCCGAATACGTTTTCTTATATACAGAAGAAATAAGAAAAGCGGATGAGCAGATCGCGGAATTTATTCAGGAAAAAGAAAAAATCCTGCTGGAGATCCAGCAGCAGGAAGGAAAAGGAAAACCGCTGAATGGAGCGTTTTCCTCTGTCAGAAGAGCAGTGAATGATCCGGTATCCGGTGACCGGTTATCCCTTGCAAGTCAGAAGGAGCGGGCGGTAAGTCTAAATAAAGAAATTGAAAATCATAAAAAGCAGCGGGCGCTCTATCTCCAGACCAAAAACAGCTACAGCGACCGGATCCGAAAGCTGGAACAGGCCGCGTCACAGATGGTTCTGGGAAATCTCTCCATCAGCGATCCGGAGATAGATACCACCGCGGAAAAGCTGCGCGAAAATTTGTACGCCAACCTGGAAGCATCGCAGAGAAACAGAGAAAGCGCGCGGGAAATGGAGATCGCCATGGAAGAATATCTGGGTATCCGTCTGGACGAGCAGATGGATGAGCAGGAGATTGCGAGAGAGTATCAGAAAATGTTCCAGGAAGAAGACAACGAGGGGAGAGAAGATATTACATGTTAAAGGTAGGATTGGATTTCGGAAGTACATATACGACAGTGTCTGTGTATCGGGAGGATACGCAGGTTTTGGAAGCTTTGCTCATGAATCAGAATTCGCCATATGTGCCTTCGGTTGTGTCTGTGTTCCGAAACAAATATGAGTTCGGACGGGCGGCAAAAAGACTGACCGGCAAAAAGGAAGCGCAGGTATTTAAAGGATTTAAGATGATGCTCACCCAGTCCGACTTAAAAGAATTGGAACGGCGCGGGTTTTCGGAAGAATATATGCCGGAACGTGTTGCAGGAATCTTCATCGAGAATCTGCTTCGCCAGGTTCTGAAGGACTGTCACGAAGAACGGATCGACCGTCTTGTGGTCGGTGTTCCGGAAATCTGGAGTGAGGATATGAGTACCATCGACGGGAGGACGATGATCCGGGATATCTGCCAGAAGATGGACTTTATTGATCCGGAAGGGGTTCAGGTGGTCAGCGAGCCGGCCGCCGCCAGCGCTTTTTTTGCATATAATTTCCAGGTCAGTACTGGAAATTGTTTCGAGGGAAAGATCCTTCTGATCGACTATGGCGGAGGTACTTTGGATATCACGCTGACAGACGTGGCCGCGAAAACAGATGAAGCGGGGGAAAAATCCGTAGAGATAAAAGTTGATAAGCGGACCGGAGCCGGAGAAAATGAGAATGGCCAGATCGGTCAGGCCGGTATCGTCTATATGGAAAGCGTTGTGAGAGAAGCGATTCGTCAGGCGGGAATCCTGGAGGAGGAAGAAGAAATCGCCTGTGACGGAAAATTCCTGAAGGCTGTGGACATGCTGGAGGAGGAACTGCAGGATCGGACGGATATTCTGGAAGAAACCTTTGAGGAGTACGGGATCGATTATCCGGAGGATCTGGAAGAAGAATTTACGACGTTGGAATATAAGGGAGAGGATGTGCCCGTCACGTTCCGGATGCTGCTGGAAGTATACAATGATACGATCCGCAGCGTTTTTGAGGAAAAACTGGATGAAATGATCCAATACATGAGAGACAACAGTATCAATTATGAAGAAAGAAATCTGGACAATTTCAAGATTGCCCTTGTGGGTGGATTCGGAAATTTCTATCTGGTAAAAAAGCAGGTCTGGGATAAATTTTCTTTCAGTGCATTTGATAAACGGCAGCAGAACATTATTTTAAACCGGGCGGACTGCGAAAAAGCCATTTCTCTGGGCGCGGCGCTTCTGGCGGCGGGTGTGATCAGTATCCGCAATACGGCGCCGTATTCCATCGGACTTTGCGTCAAGGATGTGGATGGACAGGTTCTTTTAAATTACGCGTTCCGGTATAAGCAGGATATTGAATTTGGCACCACCTACTTTGCCATGGGCGAGGATCAGAAGCCATTCGTTATCTTTACCAGCTCCGGAGGATTCTCAAAATTCATTATCAACAAAAGAGAGGCGGATCAGACGGCGCTGATTGTTCCGGTGAAGGAGGAGTTTCGTGAGAAACTGTCCAATGTGATACAGAATGAGTATGGAACGGCTGTCGTCGGATTTTCCTTGGACACATCGGAAGTGGTGAGCATTCATGTGCATGAGTTCGATCTTTTTAATGAAGAGATGGATCCCCAGGGGCATAAGATCGAATTGACCCGGTTTAAAGATTTGTTTGATTCAACCAGGGTGGAAAAGGCGGTGAAAGAATGAGACTTGAGAGAACAACGGACAGCCTTGAAATATTAAAAGAACGGCCGCAGATCACGGTGGAAGACGCTCTGAAGTTTTTTTCTACTTTCTGCGAGGATATCAAAAGTGAAAGCGGAGCTACGCTGGAGCAGCAGGAGACGGGCAATCTTGAAGAAATGGTAAAAAAAGTGCGGTGGCTGGGAAGAACGGCCATCAGAACTTACGAAAAAAAGAAAGAGATGATCCAGGAGGCCGCTTCCAGAGAACGTCTGGAAAAGATCAACGCCGAACTGGAGCAGGCGGATCGCGCGGAACAGGAAGCGGAAGAACTCCTTGCTTCTGTGAGAGAACAAACCGCAAGCCTGGCCGAGAAAAAGCGGCGTGAGACAGAGGCTTTGGAAGAAGGGAGACGGCTACAGGAAGAATGCCGGAACATGGAGCAGGAGATCGCCCAGTGCCGGGAATTAGATATTCCCAAGCTTCAGGAAGATTTCCGGAGACTGCAGGAACAGAGAAGCGAAAGCCGCCGGCAGTTTGAAACATGGAGCTCTCAGCGTGAAAGCGAAGAAGAAGCTTTCCGCAGACAACAGCAGGAAACCAGGAAGGCCTTGCAGGAGCTGGAGGAAATGAGACAGCAGCAAAAAGGCAGGATTGGGGTCCTTCAAGACCAGCTGGCAGAGGCAAAACGTCTGGAACAGTGCGGACAAGAAGAAGCGGAAAAGCTTCGCGCGGAGATGGAGAAGGCAAACGCTCAGATCAACCGTCTTCAGCAGGAGCAGAAAGAACAGGAAGAAAGCTGCCATCTTCTGCAGGAGGAGATCCGGAGATTCCAGCAGCAGCGGGAGGAACGAAGCAGCGAAAAACAAAAGCTGCAGAAGACCTGCGAGACGACCCGTTCAGAGCTTGCGGAGCTTTGTCAGACAGTACAAAAGCTGCAGGCGGAATCATCTGATCTGGAACAGGAAATCAAGACGGTGGAAGCAGATAACAAAAAAACAGCGACCAGGATCAAATTTCAGAGAGAAAACCTTGAACAGTTAAAGCAGGAACAGAGCAATCTTGTGGGAGAGAATAAAAAACTGCAGGAAGAGATCGAACGCCTGGATTATTACCTGGGAAAATCTGATCTGGAGGAACTGCGGCAGATCCTGACAAAAAAGCAGGAAGAAAAGAACCGCCTGGAAGCGGCCCGTCAGAGAACACAGCAGGAGATCGATGAAAAAGAAGCAGAACTTCGGGAACTGACAAAACATCTGGACGATCAGAAGACGCAGCGGCAGAATCAGGTGTGGCGCGCGGAAGATGAAAAGATGAAAGCGCAGGAAGAACTCCAGCGGCTGGAAAAGCGGAGAGCGCAGGCCGAGGAGGAACAGCAAAAAGCCGAGGAGGAACGGAAAAAGTTTCTGCGGGAGATACAGGAAGCGGAGGAGCATCAGAAGCGGATGAGCCAATGGTTTGAGGGAATCGAAGCGGAGAAGTACAGGGAGCAGCTGGAAAATACAAGAAAACGCTGTGAGATTCTGGAAGACGCCAGAGTCCGGATGATGCAGGACCTGGAGAACATGGGTGAGACGGAAGAAAGCGATATCGTCCGGCTGCAGCAGTATTTCAGAGATGAACTGCGTACGCTTGGCGAGCGGTTGGAGATTTACCAGAATAAATACCTGGCAGCCATGGATGGACTGCGGTACATCAAAATTTTAAGATCATGACAGGAAAGCGTTGAGAGGAGAAGATAGTTATGCCATTTAATTTGAACTTGGGATTTAAGAAGAAAAAAGAACAGGAGCAGATGCCGGTAAGCGAAGAGAAGAAAAGCGCCAACGAAAACCGGCAGAGAGCGGAAGACATCCGGCTTGCTCTGAGAGCGGTCGATTCTAAGATATCGCTGATGCTGGCACAGGATAAGACGGGAAGGATTCTTCCGGAAGATATGAAGAAATATCATAAGGGCCTTGAGAATATGATCAAGAAGCTGGATGAACAGAAGACTTCCGCGCTGGATACAAGTGAGATTGACCGTACCGTTAAGAGATTTGTCGATCAGTTGGAAGAAGCGATCCAGAAAGGAAATAAGGATACGGCCAATCGCCTGATGGCCGGATTGGCCTATGGAATCAGCAGGGGACGTGAGGAAATCCACAGCGACGATCCGGAATATATTGAGAAAGTCCTGGACAGCAGAAAAGAGGTTCTGTACAGATACCAGCAGATCGTAAAATATTCCAAGCAGATGGACGAGATCGAGCGCAGCATCAACCGTCAGAATACACAGATCGAAGACTCCAAAAATGATTACAAAGTATATTACGACGAATTGAAAAAGCAGCAGAAAAGTATGCCAGGACTGCAGGAGAGCCTGGACAAGCTGAAAGTGGGACAAAAGGTCGACGGCGAGGTTATCGAATTTAATAATAAGAAACAGAAGGTCACAGATCTGTATCGCCATATTCAGAATATGATCAAAACAAAAGCCACCAATGAAATGCAGCTGACGGCTTGTCAGCAGGCAATCCGCAATGAAAGACTTTTGCTGGCAAGAATGGAGACAATGCTGGATGAGGATGTCTTTAAAGAAATTCAGAAATCTCAGGAACAGTTCCAGCAATTTATTTATAACCAGATCGATCAGATCGAAAAGATGCAGGACATGAACAATCAGTTTGGCAAGATCCTGGATCAGGCACTTTCTTCCAGAAAAATGATCGATATGCTGATCCGCACAGAAGAAGACTATGACCGGATGATCCAGGAAGAAAAGGAACGTGACGCGGCGGATGCCAGAGGAATGGAGCGTATTCTGGAGGAAGAGCAGCTGCAGGAAGAAGAGGAAGAACTTCACGCGCAGGAAGAACAGCTGAATGTGTAATAGTATGATAGAAACAGTAAGAAAGCAGGAGGATGAAGAAAATGAAATTTGACCCGTTATTTCCAAAGAAAAAGAAAAAAGATATCGACCAGCAGATTATGGAGACCGGCGTGATGCTGAGCAATCTGGAGGATAAGTTCCGAGTTGTGATCGGACGGGAGATACGCGTGCTCAGAAACAATCGAAAAGACAAACGCGCGCAGGAGAAGGTGAAAAACGCGTTGTTTTCCCTGCAGGTCATCCGCAGAGCCCAGGAACAGCTGAATGATATTGATACGACCCATGCGCTGAATCAGGCTATGAACAATCTTGGACTTGCGCTGAAATCACTGAACGGTATTGCTTTCCGCTCGGAAAGCGTAAACAGCTTCCGCTTGCAGCGCGGGATCGATAAGATGGATAAAAACGCGGAAAAACGCAGCGGAGGGATCGGAAACTTTTTCCGTGAAGATATCAATAAAACGATTGATGATTCCATTATCGACCGTCTGTTGAAAGGCGAAAGCGTGGACAGCTGTCTGAACAGTGAAGAAGTCGTTCAGGCGGCCGAGGATATTTTCTCGTTTACGGAGGATGATCTGGAGCAGATTAATTTTGGCCAGAGTATGGAGAATGATGACGTGGCGAATGATATGGATGATGTGCTGGATGAGTTTATGAAGCATATGGATTAATACTACCAGGAGAGATTATAGAAGATAGTTATATCAAAAAGATGAGTTTGGAAGTAAGCTTCCAAATCTACCATTACTGGCGCAGCCAGTGCGCCATGAAAGCGGTAAGTTTGGAAGTAAACTTCCAAATCTGCCATTATTGGCGCAGCTGGTGCGCCATGGAGGGAGTAGGTTTGGAAGTAAACTTCCAAATCTACCATTATTGGCGCGATAAACGCGCCATGAAAGAGGTAAATATGAAAGAAAATCTCCGTATGGAGCTCCTGGATGAAAGGACAGTTTTCTGGTTTAAGGCTGCTCCAAGGCATTCTTTGACCGATGTTTCCGGAATGCATGAATTGAAAGAGCAGTTGAGGGAGTGCATCGCAAATGCGAAGCTGAAGCAGCCGGAGATGAAAAAGCTTCATTCCTATTTCTTCCTTGGACCTCCGGACTGCGGAATGTCTTATATTATCGAAGCTTTTGTACATGAACTGATGATGAATAAGAATTATACATACTTGTCGGTGACAGGTTCTGATCTTCTGAGCCGTTATGTGGGAGAAACGGAAAAAAACATTGCCAGACTGTTTGAGAATGCGGAAAAACATGCGCCTTGCATTGTATTTATTGACGATATGGACAGTGTTTGTAATAACCGTTCTCTCCCCACTCTATCAGAAAATGCGTTATCAATCACTGTGGCTTTTCTGATTGGCTATCACAGGATAAAATCTTCCGGGAAGGAGATTATTTTTATCGGTTCGACCAACCATCCGAACCAGGTAGACAATGCAATGTTTGAACGTAAGATGCTGGTGCCGTTGCCGGATCAGGAAACAAGAAAACAGTTGTTTTCCCGCAGACTGAAGGAAATTATCCGCCTGGAGGATGGTTTCTCTTTTGATGATATGGCAATGCTGACAGAGAAATACAACTACGGAGAGATTGTTTGTATGGTGGACAGGCTCAAAAAAGAGATCCTGAAACGTGTGACCCGTGAGTATCATGACGAGCAGGAAGCAATCGAGGCGGTGAAGTCGGGAGATTTTCGTCTGACGCGTGAGCTGTTCGAGAGTGTTCAGGTAATTGACCGTGTAAAACTGGTGCGGGTGCCGCTGCCGGATCAGGAGGCAAGAAAACAGGCGTTTTCCCGCAGACTGAAGGGGGTTATCCGCCTGGAGGAAGGCTTCTCTTTTGGCGATATGGCAATGCGGACAGAGAGATACGACTACAGAGATATTGACCATATGGTGAGCAGACTCGAAGAAGAGATCAAGAAACGTGCGATTTATAAATATAACGATGAGCAGGAAGTGAGCGAGGCGCTGAAATCGGGAGACTTTTGTCTGACGCGTGAGCTGTTCGAGAGCGTTCGGGCAGATTTCCTGCCGGCACCAAAGGACGAGATTGAGAAAGAATTGGACGAGTGGGAACAGCGGTTTGCGAAACAGATAAAGTAAGTAAGTCTGGAAGTAAAACTTCCGCACCTGCCATTATTGGCACAGCAAGTGCGTTGTGAAAGGAGAAAGTTTGGAAGTAAACTTTCAAATCTACCATTATTGGCGCAGCTGGTGCGCTATGAAAGGAGTAAAGATGGAAGACAGTTATATCAAAAAAATGAATATGAAAGAAAATCTCTGTATGGAGCTTCTGCATAAAGCAGATGAGGAATATGCCCGAAACAATAACCGGCACACAAAGCAGGAGTGCGCGTATCTGCAGCAGGCGGCAAATCTCCGTTCGGAAATGGCCAGTATGAGTACCGGGGAGACGCGGGCCTATCAGCAGAGAAAGCTGAACGAATTGAACCGGAAGATCACAAGCGTGATCATGGAAGTCGATCCGGAATTTATGAAGCGTTACAAGGAAAACAAGCAAAAAGAGAAAAGCCTGAAAAATGGCAGCAGCGGGAAAACTTCTTCTGATGGAAAGCCGCTGGATGAAACGACGGCTTCCTGGTTTAAAGAGGCTCCAAAACATTCTTTTGCCGATGTTTCCGGAATGCATGACTTGAAAGAGCAGTTAAGAGAGTGTATCGCCAATGCGAAGCTGAAACATCTGGAGGAATATCTGGAGATGAAAAAGCTTCATTCCTATTTCTTCATTGGACCTCCGGGCTGCGGAAAGACTTATATTATTGAAGCTTTCGCCCATGAGCTGATGAATAAGAATTATACATACTTGTCTCTGACAGGTTCTGATATTCTGAGCCGTTATGTGGGAGAAGCGGAAAAAATCGTTACCAGGCTGTTTGAGGAAGCGGAAAACCATACGCCTTGTATCGTATTCATTGACGAGATCGACGGTGTTTGTAAAAACCGTTCGCTCCCCAACCTTCCCGAATATGCGTCGTCGATCACGACGGCTTTTCTGACCGGCTATAACAGAATCAACGCTTCCGGGAAGGAGATTATTTTTATCGGCGCGACCAACTACCCGAACCAGGTAGACGACGCAATGCTTGACCGTGTAGAACTGGTGCGGGTGCCGTTCCCGGATCAGGAGGCGAGAAAACGTGCGTTTTCCCACAGTCTGAAGGCGCTTATCAGTCTGGAGGATGACTTCTCTTTCGATGATATGGCAGTGCAGACAGAGAAATACAACTACAGAGATATTGACCGCATGGTGGCCAGGCTCAAGAAAGAGATCAAGAAACGGGTGATCCATGAGTATCATGATGAGCAGGAAGCGATCGAGGTACTGAAATCGGGAGACTTCCGTCTGACCCGTGAACTGTTTGAGAGTGTCCAGGCGAATTTCCTGCCGACACCGAAAGACGAGATTGAAAAAGAACTGGACGAGTGGGAACAGCGATTTACGAAACGTTTGGAATAAACAGGAGAAAGAATTACCATGGAAAATGCGGAACAGTGGGTACGCTCTTTTTATCAGTCCGACTGTGGATGTTCTCTGGATGATATCTGCGGCCGTCAGTTTTGGAGGAAGTTTCTGAAAGGGTGTATCTATCAGGAAGAGTTGGACGATGCCTTTGGAATCTCACCGTTCTGGGGATTGCTTTTCTGCGGGAAAGACGGCATTGGAAAAAGCACCCTGGCACTGACGTTTCTTGGCGAACTGGAAAACAACGGATATCAGCTGATCTATCTTACCGCAGAGGAACTTCTGAAAGATCAGCGGGAAGCGGTTCACCGGGCAGAACAGTTGAAAATAGAATGTATTAAATGGGGGAAGGCAGCCGTATGCCTGGAAAATGCCGGAGCGCTTCAGGAGGAGTTTGCCGTGGCAGAACAGCTGGCGGAGGATATCAGCTTTCTCCGCCAGAACAACTGTCCATGTATCTGGGTCCTTGTTGCGGAACGTGAAGACGATATTCCGCAGGTCCTTCAGAGACAGCTGTATCCCTGTCGGTTGGAACTGCCCACACAGGATGAGCGGACGGAATATTTCAGTCTTATGATGAGCTCTATCATAGGAGAACAGGGAAGTTTTCAATGCCGTCAGATGGCGGAACTGACCGATGGATTCGACTTTAGCCAGCTTGGTCAGACTGCGGCCTTTTATAAGACGCTTTTAAAACAGAGCCTTATGGAACAGTATGAAAATGATTGGCTGGCTGTTTTGCGGATGGCGGAAAACGGAGAAATCCCAATGAGAAAGGATCTGTTCGGCAAGATCGTGGAACAGATCCGGGAAGAAACCGCAGAGCAGGGAACACAGCCGGATCTTTCGGAGTCAATGCAGTCTATGCAGGGACTTCTTGCGCAGATTTATCTGCAGTCGCAAAGAAGCGGAACGGTCGACGGAGTAAGCGTTGGAGATCCTTCCTTATATGCAGAAAACAATTTCGGAGCAATAAACAGTGAAAACGGAAATAATTATGAGAACCCAGGGGATATCTCATCTACTTATGGAATGCAGGAAGACGATAACAGTGGAAACTGGCTGGATAAAGAACTGGATGATCTTGATCCGGAAACGCTAAAATCGTAGCAGCTCAGCGTTGCTGAACGATTCCTTGTTTCGCGATGCACAGAGACTGTGTTTTATGCAGTTTCGCGCTGCGGACATTGGAATTTTGTATATTCTGAGCGAAAACAGCTTGCGGGATATCAACAGATTGACCTGTCACCTGGAATTTTCCTGTTGGATGGATCAGCCGATATCTGGTTTACCAAGGATATGAAGAAACAGTCGGAGGAGGAGCAGCTATGTGGAAATGCCCAGTATGTGGAAGAGAAAATGAGGGAAATACCATCTGTTTTAACTGTAGTTGGAACAGTGCGAAGGATTATTCGAGGTATGCGACCGTATGTCCGGTCGGAAAAGTAGAAAAAGAGCTGGCGTCCGAGTCGCTGTGCGGTACCGAATATTTGATGAAAAGAGCGGCAGAACTGCAAAAGAAAGAACAGTGGGGCGAAGCCATACCCTTTTATGAAAAAGCTGCGGAAAAGGGAAATCTGGAAGCTATGAAATGTCTTGGAAGGTGTTTTTGGGGAGGACTTGGAACAGAGAAGAATCTGTATAAGGCTTTGTATTGGTATTGCAGGATCATGATCGACAAAAAGCAAGATGTTTCCTTGCTCATGGACAACTTATACGAGGAAATTAAAAGTGACCGGGTAAAGCAAGAAAATAGATTGCCCGGAGAAGACAAAACCATTGTATCAAGTTTCAAAACGAAGCATGCACTGGATAGTAATTACTTTTCTGAGGTAAGTAAAGAAGTCAGTAAAAAACAGATTCAGAATATCTTCATCGAAAAATCATTGCCTCAGGATCCTTCGGTTAAAACACACAGTGTATCGTCCGACGGATCTGTGCGCTTCTGGTTGAAAAAAGATTTAAAATCTGACAGATATGATCTGTATATTGGAGCGGAAGGCGGTGTTGACGCGCCGGAAGATTGCTGTGGATTGTTTGTCGCGTATCCTCATGTGCAAAAGATCGTCTTTCAGGACAACTTCAGGACGCAGGACGTAAAAGATATGTCGGGCATGTTTCTTGAATGCCGAGAACTTCAGACTCTGGATCTCAGTACTTTTGATACGGGAAAAGTTACGAATATGTCGCAGATGTTTTCGAATTGCCAAGAACTTCAGACTCTGAATCTCGGTACTTTTGATACCGGAAAAGTTACGGATATGTCGCTCATGTTTTCGGATTGCAAAAAACTTCAGACATTGGATCTCAGTAGTTTTGAAACCGGAAAAGTTACAAATATGTCGTATATGTTTTCGAATTGCCAAGAACTTCAGACATTGAATCTCAGTAGTTTTGATACTGGAAAAGTTACGGATATGTCGTGTATGTTTGATGATTGTTGGAAACTTCGGACCCTGGATCTCAGTAGTTTTGATACCGGAAAAGTTACGGATATGTCGTGTATGTTTGATCAATGTGCAGCACTTCAGACCTTGGATCTCAGTAATTTTAATATCGAAAATGTTACGGAAATGTCAGAAATGTTTTATGGGTGTGAGCGGCTGAAAAAGCTTAATTTGGGTAATTTTAATACAAAGAATGGAGATATAGATTCATCATTAACGAATGAAGATATAGATATTTCATTGATGTTTGAAAAATGTGATCAATTGGAGAACATTTTCTATTCCGGAACAGAGGATATTGAGCAGCTAAAAAAAGACTTTGAGATTTTTGGAGATCTTCGTTCAGATTTAGCGGATCGTGTGCTGAAAAAATCGGATCCGGTTTTGGATAATTTTTCTTATATAGATAAAAGCAATCGGACAAAGCAAGAAGATAGATTGCCTGGAGGAGACGAGAAAGGAACCATTGTATCAACTCCCAAAACGCGGCATGTATTGGATCGCAATTACTTTTCAGCAGTAGGCAAAGAAGTTACTAAAAATCAGATTCAAAATATCTTTTTCGAAAATTCATTGTCTCAGGATCCTTCGGTTAAAACATACAGTATATCGTCGGATGGATCCGTGCGCTTCTGGCTAAAAAGGGACTTAAAGACTTATAGCTATGATCTGTATATTGGAGCGGAAGGCGGTGTTGACGCGCCGGAATACTGCGATGGGTTGTTTGCCGGTTACCATTATGTGCAAAAGATCGTTTTTCAGAATAACTTCAGAACACAGGATGTAAGGGATATGTCATATATGTTCCATGATTGCCGGGAGCTTAAGAACCTGGATGTTAGTAGTTTTAATACTGCAAAGGTTACAAAGATGTCTAATATGTTTTATGGGTGCAAACGGCTGGCAGAGCTTGATTTGGGGGATTTTAATACCAGAAATGTTACAGATATGTCTGGGATGTTTTTTGGATGTGATCAGTTGGAGACCATTTTTTATTCCGGAACGGAATCCATTGAGCGGATAAAAGAAAAACTTGAGATGTCTGGAAACCTTCGTTTAGATTTAGCGAATCGTGTGCTGAAAAAAGCTGCTTCGGTTTTGGATAATTCTTCTTATATACCTAATATCTCTCAGGAAAATTCCGGAAAACGAGAACCCATATTAAAAAAGAATTGGATCCTTACTGATCCTAATGAGCTGAATAAGGACTATTTTTCTGCTCTGAAAGGTAAGATCAGAAAGGATCAAATAAAAAGTATTATTTTTGAAGATGAATTACCGAAAAATTCTTCTGTGCAAACATATACTGTATCACCGGAAGGTTCAGTGAAGCTTTGGCTGGGAGACAGCAATACCAGTTTTGGTGTTCAAAGTCAACTTCTCGCGGGTGGCATTGACCTGCATATCGGTGCGGGAGGCGGGGTCGATGCGCCAGAGGACTGCAGTGGTCTGTTTGAAGGATTTACTAATGTGAAAAGCATTGTTTTTCAGAATAACTTCAGGACGCAAAACGTAAAGAATATGTCTCAAATGTTCTATGCGTGCTGGAATCTCCAGGAATTGGATATCAGCGGATTTGACAGTGAGCAGGTAACGGATATGTCAAGGATGTTCCTGAATTGTGCACAGTTGGAGAAGATTGACCTGCGGAGATTAAATACTTCAAATGTGGAAAATATGTCATGGATGTTTTTTAACTGTAAGCAGCTGAAAACGCTGGATTTCAATGGATTTGACACAAAAAAAGTGAAGAATATGTCCTATATGTTCGGGTCATGTGAGAGCTTGACGGAACTGGATCTGAGCATGTTTAACACACAGAATGTAACGACGATGCGCAGTATGTTTGGAAACTGTACGTCACTGAAGACATTGAATTTAAGTAATTTTGATACGCGAAATGTAACGGGCATGAATCGTATGTTTGCTGGCTGCAGTCAGTTGGACACATATTTGGGCGAAAGACTTGATACACAAAACGCTGACAAAAAAGATGACATGTTCCTGGGCTGCCGGCCAGAAATTAAAAAAGCGATACTGGGTAATTGAGAGGAGATAAGAAAACGATTATGTGGAACTGTCCGGTATGCGGAAGAGAAAATGGAGACAATATCGTCTGCGACTGCGGTTGGAACCGATCAAAGGACTATTCGAGGTATGCGACCGTATGTCCGATCGGAAAAGCAGAAAAAGAGATGGTGTCCGAGGCGCTGTACGGTACCGAGTATTTGATGAAAAGAGCGGAGGAACTGCAAAAGAAAGAACAGTGGAGCGAAGCCATTCCCTTTTATGAAAAAGCCGCGGAAAAGGGGAACCTGGAAGCCATGAAATGTCTTGGAAGGTGTTTCTGGGGAGGACTTGGAACAGAGAAAGATCTGTATAAAGCTTTGGATTGGTATTGCAAGATCATGATCGGAAAAAAGCAAGATGTTTCTTTGCTCATGGACAAATTATATGAGGAAATTAAAAGTGATCGGGTGAAGCAAGAAGACAGATCGCCCGGAAGCACTAGGAAAGAAAGTACCGTATCAAGTCCAAAAGTGAAACATGTACTGAATAATAATTACTTTTCAGAGATAGGGAAAGAAGCCAGTAAAAGTCAGGTTCAGAATATCTTTTTTGAAAATAAATTACCGCAGGATCCTTCTGTTAAAACTTACAGTATATCATCCGATGGATCTGTGCGCT